>JAWVEZ010000158.1:0-4630 GCA_033856455.1 Solirubrobacterales bacterium
GGGCGGCGGCCACCCCGGCTACCGGGTGATGGAGGACCCGGCCGACCCCGAGAACCCCGAGGCCGACCGGGTCAGCGCCCAGCAGGACCTCTGGCACTACTCGATCGCCCGCATGGTCGACGCCTGCACCTCGGCCGGCATCCTGCCCTTCTACGGCCCGTTCGGCGACATCAAGGACACGGCCGGCTGCGAGACCCAGTTCCGCGCCGCCTTCCTGATGGGCTGCGTCGGCGCCTGGTCGCTGCACCCGGTCCAGATCGGGATCGCGAAGAAGGTCTTCAGCCCGCCGCCGGACGAGGTCAAGTTCGCGAAGAAAGTGATCGCGGCGATCCCCGACGGCCGCGGCGTCCACATGATCGACGGCAAGATGCAGGACGACGCCACCTGGAAGCAGTGCAAGGTGATGGTCGAGCTGGCCGAGATGCTGGCCGAGAAGGATCCGGAGCTGGCCGCTTCTTACGAGTAAAGAGGGTCGAATAAGCGTCCAAACCTCTGGACAAAGCTTCGGAGAGCACCACGGGGGTCCGAGTGATCCCCCGTGGATCGCTCCCTTCGCAAGCTCCTCACCGCCCTCGCCACCGGCCTCGCGCTGGTCGTGATGGCCGTGCCGGCCAGCGCCAGCGCCGCCGCGGTGCCGGCCCGCGCCGCCGACACCTTCGTCGACTCGATCGGGATCAACACCCACACGTACTACACGAACACCGAGTACTACCAAGACTTCGGGACCGTCACCCAGCGCCTCAAGGAACTCGGCGTCCGCCACGTCCGCGAGAACCTCGTCCCCAACCGCTCCGACCAATACAAGATGCTGAACTCGCTGGCCGCGCAGGGGATCAAATCGACCCTGATCCTCGGCGACCCGCGCGAAGGCAGCCAGGGCCTCGCCAAGCTGGTCTCGATCGCCGCCACCATGCCGGGCGCGATCGACGCGCTCGAGGGTCCGAACGAGTGGGACCTGACCGCCTGGGGCACCAACTGGATGAGCACCCTCGCCCCCTACCAGGCCGAGCTCTGGCAGCGGGTCAAGGCGACGCCTTCACTGGCCGGCATCCCGGTGGTCGGCCCCTCGCTCGGCAACACCGACAGCGTCGCCTCCGACCTCTCCGGCTACCTCGAATTCGGCAACCTCCACTCCTACCCGAACGCCGAGCCGCCCGAGTGGAACCTCTCCAACCACCTCAAATGGTCGACCCGGATGTCGGCATCGAAGCCGGTGATGTCGACCGAGACCGGCTACCACAACGCGATGGCCTACAGCGGCGGCCACCGTCCCCTCTCCGAAGCCGCCGAGGCCGTCTACCTCCCGCGCCTCTTCCTCGAGTACTACCGCCGCGGCATCGTCCGCACCTTCTCCTACGAGCTGCTCGACGAGTTCCCCGACTCCGGCAAGCACGAGGCCGAGTCGAACTTCGGCCTGCTGCGCAACGACCTCTCGCCGAAGCCCGCCTACACCGCCCTGCAGAACCTGATCGCGATCTGCTCCGACAGTGGCGGCTCCTTCGCCCCAGGCAAGCTCGACTACACGGTCTCCGGCGATCAGACCGAGCTGCGCCAGCTGCTGCTGCAGAAGAGCGACGGCAGCTACTACCTGGCGCTCTGGCGCGCGACCAGCGTCTGGAACAACAAAAGCCTGCAGCCCGTCAACGCTCCCTCCAGCGCGGTGAAAATCGACTTCGCCGGCGGCGTCGCGGGGGCCGAAGAATTCGCCCCCAACACCTCCTCGCAGCCGCTGCGCAAACTGCCCGCCGGCGAAAGCCTCTCGGTCAACGTCGGCCCCCAGGTCACGATCCTGCGGCTTGGCGCCACCGGCGAGCCGCTCGACACGATCAAAGTATGGGTCGACGAGCCCAAGGTCGAGAGCGGCGACCCGGTCGTCGTCGAAGGCAGGATGGCCGGGACCGGAGGCAAGCCGCGCAAGATCAAGGTGCAGCGCTGGAACGGCGGCAAGTGGAAAACGGTCGCCAAGGGCAGGACCGCGAAGAACGGTCGCTTCAAGAAGAGCCTGCGCCTGCTCGGCGGCGTCGGCTCCTCGAAGATCCGCGTTATCGCCGACCGCGCGAAGCCCTCCAACCAGGTCCGGGTCCGCGTCCTCGCCCCCAGCGGCGGCCCGCTGGTCGCGCTCGGCGAAGCCCGCAGGACCTCCTAGCTCACTCCCTGCCCGCGCCGCCGCCCCGCTAGCTTGAGGGGATGCTCGCGTCTCTCCCAACCGTGCGGGCCCTGGTCCTGCTGGCCCTCGGCCTCGCACTGCTGGGCGGCTGCGGCGCCGACGGCTCGGCCCGGGCGACGGCCCCGGGCGACCCCAGCGGAGTCCGCGCCCACCGGGCCCAGGACTTCGTCCGCTCGACCGGGATCAACACCCACACCTACTACACGAATACCGCCTACCACCGGCGCTTTCCGACGATCAAGCGGCGGCTGCTGGAACTCGGCGTCCGCCACGTCCGCGAGAACCTCGTCCCGGACCGGCCCGACCAGTACCGGATGCTGAACCAGCTGGCGGCGGTAGGGATCGACGCCCAGCTGATCGTCGGCGACCCTCGCAACGGACTCAGCGGGATGCGCGACCTGGTCCGGATCCTCGCCACCCGGCTCGGCGGCACGGTCAGCGCCGTCGAGGGGCCGAACGAGTACGACCTCAGCGGCGACCCGAACTGGCGGCAGCGGCTCGACCGCTACCAGCGCGCGCTCTACGGGACTGTGCGCCGCACCCCGGGCACGGCCGAGCTGCCGGTGGTCGGCCCCTCGGTCGGCCAGCTGAAGGACGGGCTCGAGGTGACCGACCTCTCGCGCTGGCTCGACTACGGCAACGTCCACTCCTACCCAGACGCCGAACCGCCCGAGCGGATTCTGTCGACCTGGCTCGCCGCCGCGGCCCGCACCTCGGGTTCCAAGCCGGTGATGGCGACCGAGAGCGGCTACCACAACGCCCTCGCGACGCGCTGGGGACAGCGGCCGACCTCGGAGGCCGCGAGCGCCACCTACGTGCCGCGGACCTACCTCGACTACTACGCGCGCGGGATCGTTCGGACCTTCCCCTACGAGCTGATCGACGAGTTCCCCGACCGCGGCAACGACGAACCGGAGTGGAACTTCGGCCTGCTGCGCTACGACCTATCGCCGAAGCCGGCCTTCATCGCGGTCCGCAACCTGATCGACCTGCTCGAGGACCCCGGCCCGGGCTTCACGCCGGGGCGCCTCGACTTCAGCTTCGGCGGCGACACCGACAACATCCGCAGCCTGCTCCTGCAGAAGCGCGACGGGCGCTTCTACCTGGCGCTTTGGCGCGAGACCAGCGTCTGGGACGCGAACCGGCGGACGCCGCTCCCGGCGGACGTGGCGCCGCTGCAGATCAGCTTCGCCAACGCCCCGGACCGGGTCAGCGTCCTCCACCCCAACCGCTCTACCGGCCGCGAAGGGCTGCCGCACAGCGCGGGCGCGGCCACGGTCGAGATCGGCCCGCGCGTCGCGCTGCTCGAAATCGACCCCGCCGGCTGAAACCGCGAGGTCGCAATTGACCCCGCTATACGGAGCCAACTGCGACCTCACGAATCCAGACGGATCTTCGGCGGGGTTGAGTGGAGGGGTCGGGGTGCCCCTGAAGCGTCTTGTGTTTTACGCCAAGCGCGCTTCGAGCGCCTCGAGCTGCGCGGAGATCTCGGCCGGCAGTTTGTCGCCGAACTTCGCCAGGTGCTCCTGCAGCTGCGGCAGCTGCTGCTTGACCAGCTCGGTGTCGACGGAGAGCAGGTCGGCCATCGCCTCGGCGGAGATCTCCAGCCCTTCGGTGTTGATCTCGCCCTCGGCGGGCAGCAGGCCGATCGGCGTCTCGACCGCCTCCGCCTCGCCGTCGCAGCGGCGGAAGACCCACTCGAGCACGCGGCTGTTCTCGCCGAAGCCGGGCCAGAGGAACTTGCCGTCGGCGTCTTTGCGGAACCAGTTGACGTAGAAGACGCGCGGCAGCTGCACGCCCTCCTTCTGGCCGACCTGCAGCCAGTGGGCGAAGTAGTCGCCCATGTTGTAGCCGCAGAAGGGCAGCATCGCCATCGGGTCGAAGCGCAGCTGGCCGACCGCGCCGGCCGCCGCCGCGGTGGTCTCCGAGGACATCGTCGCCCCCATGAAGACGGCGTGCTCCCAGTCGAAGGCTTCCTGGACCAGCGGCACCACGGTGGCGCGGCGGCCGCCGAAGAGGAAGGCGTCGATCGGCACCCCGGCCGGGTCCTCCCACTCGGGCGCGATCGACGGGCACTGGGCCGCCGGCGTCGTGAAGCGGGCGTTGGGATGGGCGGCGGGCGTGTCGGAGTCCGGCGTCCAGTCGTTGCCGTGCCAGTCGATCACGTGGTCCGGCGGGGCCCCGGTCATCCCCTCCCACCAGATGTCGCCGTCGTCGGTCTTGGCGCAGTTGGTGAAGATCGAGTTGCGCTCGATCGTGTCCATCGCGTTCGGGTTGGTCTTGTGGCTGGTGTTCGGCGCGACGCCGAAGAAGCCGGCCTCCGGGTTGACCGCGTAGAGCTTGCCGTCCTCGCCGAACTTCATCCAGGCGATGTCGTCGCCGACCGTCTCGACCTTCCAGCCGGGCAGGGTCGGGACCAGCATCGCCAGGTTGGTCTTGCCGCAGGCCGAGGGGAAGGCGCCG
>JAWVEZ010000159.1:0-8033 GCA_033856455.1 Solirubrobacterales bacterium
GGAAGCCCGCGATACAGGGTCACCCGCCCGCCCTCGTCGATGCCGAGAAAGTAGACCTGCCGGGCGCCGAAGACCGCCGCCGCGCCGATCCCGGCGATCACCAGGACGATCGCGGCGACCTTCGCGGCCGTCTTCCACCGGCCGCGACGCGGCACCTCGACCGGCTCGCGCCCGCGGACCGCCTGGCGCTCGCGGGCCGCCCGGACGCGTTCCGCGCTGAGGCCGGCCTCCTCGGCGCTGGGGCCGATCAGGGTCGCGCCCTCGTCGGCCACCGCGGCGCCCTCGGCGTCATCGACCCGGAAGGAGACGACGGTGACGTTGTCGCGCCCCCCGGCCTCGTTGGCAGCGTCGATCAGTGCCTCGACGGCCGCGTCGAGGCTCGGAGCCGCGGCGAGGATCGCCGCGATCGCGTCGTCCTTGACCATGGTGGTCAGGCCGTCCGAACAGAGCAGGAAGACGTCGCCGGGCCGGGCGCTGAAGCTGAGCGTGTCCACCTGCACCTCGGACTCGGGGCCGAGCGCGCGGGTGATGATCGAGCGCTGCGGGTGGTCCTCGGCCTGGGCCTCGGTCAGCTGGCCCTTGCGGCGCATCTCCTCGACCAGCGAGTGGTCGCGGGTCAGGCGTTCGAGCTTGCCCTCGCGATAGCGGTAGGCGCGGCTGTCGCCGACGTGGCCGATCGCCACCGTCTCGGCCTCGGGGTCGACGATCGCCGCGGTCGTCGTCGTCCCCATCCCGGCGAGGGCGGGATCGCTCTGGGCCTGGGCGTGGATCGTCCGGTTGGCGGCCTTGATCGTCTCCTCGAGAATCCGCTCCGGCGGGGCAGCGGGCAGCTCGCGGTCGAAGGACTCGGCGGCGGCTTTCGAGGCGACCTCGCCGGCCTGGGCGCCGCCCATCCCGTCGGCGACCACGAACACCGGGTTGCGGGTGAACAACGAGTCCTCGTTGGCATTGCGCTGCCGCCCCGTGTCGGTGCGGTAGGCGGCGTCGTCGACTCGCAGGGCCATCCTCTATGACACCTCGAGCGTGAAGACGGTGTCGCCGATCTGCACGTTGTCGCCGTCGATCAGCTCCGCCTCCCCCTTCAGGGTGGCGCCGTTCAGCAGAGTGCCGTTGGTCGAATTCATGTCCTCGACGAAGAACCGTCCCGCGCGCGAAAAGACGCGGGCGTGGAGGCTGGAGGCGTAGCGGTCGGAGATCTGCACGTCGCAGTCGCGCGAGCGGCCGATCGAGAGGCCGCCGATCAGGTCGAAGCGCTCGCCCGCCTCGAGGCCGCCGCCGCGCTCGACGATCAGCCAGCCGTCGTCGCCGCGGACGACCTCCGAGTAGGCGGGAGCGGCGTGGAACCCGGTCGCGTCGGGGGCCGGGGCCGTGGTCCGGCGCAGGTCCTTGAAGGCGCTGCGGGCGATCACCAGCAGGAAGAGATAGAGGACGGCCAGGAAGCCGAATTTCAGCGCGACTGAGATTGGGTCGTATTCCACGCCAGCACCTTAATGACGGCCGGGGCCGCCTCTCCTACTGCTCGATGTCGAAGCGGAAGCTCGTCGTCCCGACCGTGACCTCGTCGCCCGGGCTGAGCCTGGTCGAGGCGACGCGGCGGCCGTTGACCTTGATCCCGTTGGTCGAGCCGAGGTCGACGATCTGCCAGTCCCCGCTCTCGGCCCGGCGCAGCTCGGCGTGGCGGCGGGAGACGTTGGGGTCGGCCAGCACGCACTCGACCGACTTCGAGCGGCCGATCGTCGCCCGCGGGCCGTCGAGCACGTAGCGGCGGTCGTCGAGCGAGACCACCGCCCGGGTCGAGACCAGCGCCCCGACCGCCTCCTCGGGCCGTTTCGGACGGCTGCGGTCGCGCTCGCGGACGGCCGAGTAGACCATCGTGTGGCCCTCTTCGCCCTGCTTCGGCGCCTCGCCCTCGTGGGCCGGCGGCTTGACCAGCCGCGCCTGGATCCCGAACTCGCCGAGCCGCAGGCGCTCGTCGGTGTCGAACGCGACCTGGGGCCGGGTCAGCAGGTCGTAGCCGCGCCGCCGCGCGTGCTCCAGCAGGTAGCCGGAGAGCTCCTGCTCCAGCGAGCGCTCGTAGCCCTCGAGCTTGGCGCGGTCCTGCTTGCCGAGATAGACCGTGTACTCGTTGGGGACGTAGACCCGCTGCACCGAGGCGGTCTTGTGGGCGTCCATTTCCTTCGCCAGTTTGCGGGCGAGTTCGACCGGCTGCACCTCGGAGCTGAAGGTGCGGCTGAAGACGCCCTCGACGAGGCCTTCTATCCCTGACTCGAGTTTGCGGAAGATGCCGATCGGATCGCTCCTGAGGGGTGGGTGGATCAGGTCCCCTGCCCGGGGATCCCGAGGCCGAAACTCTAGGGCAGCAGCGCCCCATGGCCGGCGATCAGGAAGCCGGTCGCGCTGGCGGCGACGGCGATCGCGGCGAGGCGGCGGAGGACGTGGGGGTTGCGCTCGGGAGCGTGGTCGGCAAGTGAGTCCAGCGAGTCCTCGATCGTCGTCCCCAGCTGCTCCAGCGAGGGCCGCTGGTTCGGGCGGCGCGCCAGGCAGGCATCGATCTCTTCGCAGAGCTCGCGGGGCAGGTCGGGGCGGAGACGGCGCAGGGCCCGGTGGCGGCTGCCGATCGCCCGCGCCGTGGCGGCGGCGTTGCCGCGTTTGTGCGGGTTCTCGCCGCTCCAGCACTCGTACAGGGTGAGGGCCAGCGAGTAGACGTCGGTTTCCGGTCCGGCCGGGCGTCCCTCCGCCTGCTCGGGCGACATGTAGGCGAGGGTGCCGACGACGTCGCCGGTGCGGGTCAGCGCCGAGTCGTCGGCGAGGCGGGCGATCCCGAAGTCCATCAGCTTGGCGTGGTGCTCGCCGTCGGTCTCGGTCACCTGCACGTTCTGCGGCTTGATGTCGCGGTGCACGACGCCGCGCGAGTGGGCGTGGTCGAGCGCCTCGCAGAGGTCGGCGCCGATCTCGCCGATCTCGCGGTCGGAGAGCTCGCCGGCGCTGGCCAGCCGGGCCAGGGTCGAGCCCTCGACCAGCTCGGTGACCAGGAGCGCGTTGCCGTCCTCCTCGCCGAGCTCGTAGAGGGTGACGATGCCGGGGTGGTTGAGCCGGGCGGCGGCCTGGGCCTCGCGCAGCACGCGGCGACCGGCCTCCCCCTGCTGCTCGATCGCCTTGACCGCGACCGGGCGCTCGAGGCGTCCGTCCCATGCCTCGTAGACGACGCCGAAGCCGCCGCTGCCGATGCGGCGCTCGATCAGGAAGCGGTTTAGGACTAGAGAGCCGACCAAAGCACCTGAACAGTTCGCCGCCCGCAGGCGGCCTCCTGCGCCTGGAAGCGAGATCCCGGGATGGGAAAAAGTCACCGTTTGCGGCTTCAAATGGCGCTGCGCGTCCGCGAGGCTTCATACTCTCCGCCCAGCCCACCCAGCCTGGAGAGCGCTCTTTTGGAGGATTCAGCAGCACGGGGGCCGCGTCGGCGCGAGCGGCCCAAACGACGACCCGAACGGCAGCAGATCATGCTGCGCCGCGGGCTTGCCCTGGGCGGCGGCCTGATCGTGCTGATCCTGATCGTGGTCGGGGTCAAGGGCTGCCTCGACGCACGCGCGAATCGGGAGCTCTCCGACTACGCCAGCAACGTCACCGAGATCGTCAAAGAGACGCAGCAGACGAGCAAAAACTTCTTCGGCAAGCTGGAAGACCCCGGCAGCCTCTCGGTCACCGACTTCGTCCAGCAGGTGGAGGCGGACGCCAGCGCGACCGACAGCTACCGCTCCCGGGTCGACGGCCTCGGGGCGCCCGGCGACATGGGCAGCGCCCAGGACACGCTGGAGCTGGTCTACGAACTGCGGGCCAACGCGATGAACGAAATCGCCGCCAAGATGAGCACCGCGCTGGCCGACGCCGGGGCGGCGAAAGCGACCGCGGGGATCGCCAACCAGATGCAGAAGCTGCTCGCCTCCGACGTGCTCTACGAATCGATCGTGCGGCCGGAAATCGACGGGGTGCTGGGCGACAACGGGATCAGCGGCGAGGACGTCCCGAAAAGCACCTTCCTGCCCGACGACAAATGGCTCGACGAAGCCGAAGTCGCCGCGGCGCTGGGCGTGACCGGCGGCGAAGAAGCGGAAACGCCGGGCGTGCACGGGACCGAACTGATCGGGGTCAGCGTCAACGGCACCGAACTCTCGCCGGAAGTGCCGGTGGCGATCAGCGGCGAAGAAACCCTCGAAGTCGAAGTCCAGGTGCAGAACCAGGGCGAATCGGCGGAGAACGGGGTGACCGTCTCGGTCAGCTACAGCGGCAACACGGTCGAGAGCGAGATCCCCAGCATCGAACCGGGCGAAGTCGCGACCGGGACGGTGGCGCTGACGCCGACGCCGAAAGGCGAAGTGACCCTGGAAGTCGAAGTCGCGCCGGTGCCGGGCGAGCAGGTCACCGAAAACAACGAAGCCAGCTACACGATCACCGTCGAATAGGCAGGCGGACCGGTGCGGATCGCCTACCTCGGACCGGCGGGCACCTTCACCGAGGACGCGCTCGGCGAGGCGGCGGGGGCGAGCGGCTTCGAGCCGCTGCGCACGACGACGATCCCCGACGCGATCCTCGCGGTCGAGCGCGGTGAGGCGGAGCGCGCCCTGGTCCCGATCGAGAACTCGATCGAGGGCTCGGTGCGGCCGACCCTCGACGCGCTCGCCTTCGAGACCGAGGCGGTGACGATCGTCGGCGAGCACGACCACGGCGTCCGCATCCACCTGATCGCCCGCGAGGGAATCGGGGTCGAGGACGTCGAGGCGGTGCTCTCCCATCCCCAGCCGCTGGCCCAGTGCGCCCGCTTCCTACGCGGGACGCTGCCCGGGGTCGAACAGCGGGCGGTCAGCAGCACGGCCGCGGCGGTGCGGATGGTCAGCGAGTCCGAACGGCCCTGGGCGGCGCTCGGAGCCCGCTCCGCGGCCAGCCTCTACGGCTGCGTCCTGCTGCGCGAAGGGGTCGAGGACGAGGCCGGCAACGTCACCCGCTTCGTCTGGATCGCGCCGGCCGGAACCGAGCCGGCCGGGGTCGGTCCCTGGAAGACCTCGCTGGTCTTCTCCGAGCTCGGCGCCGACCACCCCGGCGCCTTGGTCGAGGCGCTCGCCGTCTTCTCCTCGCGGGAGATCAACCTGACCCGGATCGAGTCGCGGCCGATGCGCCAGGGCCTCGGCCGCTACATGTTCTTCTGCGACCTCGAGGGCGCGCTGACCGACCAGGTCGTCTCCGACGCGATCGGCGAGCTGCATACGAAGGCGGCGTCAGTGCGGATCCTCGGCTCCTACCCGGTCGCCTGAGCAGGCGCTTTTCGCGCAACACCCCGGGACGAAGTGCTCAGCCGCTTACAATTCCGGCACCATGGCACGGGTCTTGGTCCTGAATGCGACGTATGAGCCGATCAACGTCTGCACGCTGAGACGCGCCGCCGTGCTGCTGCTGAAGGAAAAGGCCGAGCCGGTCGAGCAGCGGGCGGGAGCCGCCCTGCACTCCGAGCACATGACGCTCGAGCGCCCCGACGTGATCCGCCTCGTCAACTACGTGCGGATCCCGCGCGAGGCCCACCGCCGCAAGATCACCCGCCGGGCCGTCCTCGCCCGCGACTCCTGGACCTGCCAGTACTGCGGCTCGACCAAATCCGGCCTCACCGTCGACCACGTGATCCCCCGCTCCCGCGGCGGCAAGTCCGTCTGGGAGAACATCGTCGCCGCCTGCGCCGCCTGCAACCGCCGCAAGGGCAACCGCCTGCCCAAAGAGATCCACATGCACCCCAAGAACACCCCGAAGGCGCCCGAACCGACCGTCTTCATCCAGGTCGCCAGCCCGAAGATCCCGACCACCTGGCAGCAGTACTTACCGCAAGCCGCCTAGCGCGGCCGATCAGGTGGGCTGGCTGCCGTCGCCGGCGGGCGAGGCGCCGTCGGCGGACGCGTCGTCGGTAGGCGTGTCGTCGACCGCTCCGTCGTCAGCCGGCGGCAGCTCCTCCGCCTCTGGCGCGGCGGGCTCCGGCTCGTCGCTGTCGGACTCGACCACGAGGGCGACGGCGCTGACGCGGTCGTCGTCCTTGATGTTCATCACCCGCACGCCCTGCGTGGAACGGCCCATCTGCGAGATGCCGCTGACCGAGGTGCGCTGGACCATCCCGTTCTGGGAGATGAACAGCAGCTCCTGGTGTTCGGCGACGATCAGGGCGCCGGCGAGGCCGCCCTTCTTCTCGGTCAGCTTGGCGGTCAGCACGCCTTTGGTGCCGCGGCCCTTGATCGGGTATTCGGAGACCGGGGTGCGCTTGCCGTAGCCGTTCTCGGTGACGACGAACAGTTCGGTGTCGTTGCGGGCGATGTCCATCGCCAGCACGCGGTTGTCTTTGGCGCTGACGTTCATCCCCTTGATGCCGCTCGTGTCGCGGCCCATCGGCCGCACCAGCTCCTCGGAGAAGCGCGAGGCGTGGCCGGAGTGGGAGACCATGAGGATGTCGTCTTCGCCCGAGGTCAGCCGCACCTGGACCAGCTCGTCGCCGTCGCGGACCTTGATCGCGATGATCCCGTCCGCGCGGATCGGCGTGTTGTAGGCGAGGAACTCGGTCTTCTTGATCAGCCCCTTGGCGGTGGCGAAGACGAGGTATTTCTCCTCTTTGAAGTCGCGGGTCGGGATCACCGCCATCACCGCCTCGCCTTCGCGCAGCGGCAGCAAGTTGCGCAGGGAGCTGCCTTTGGCGGTGCGCTGGCCCTCCGGCAGCTCGTAGACCTTGAGCCGGTAGATCTTGCCGCGGTTGGTGAAGAACAGCAGGTAGTCATGGGTCGAGCAGATGTGCAGGTGGGCGATGTAGTCGTCCTCTTTGAGGTTCATCCCCATCACCCCGACCCCGCCGCGGTGCTGCTGGCGGTAGGTCGCCAGTGGCAGCCGCTTCACGTAGCCGGAGGCGGTCAGCGAGATCACCATCTGCTGGTCGGCGATCATGTCCTCGATCCCGACGTCGCCCTCGAAGTGGACCAGCTCGGTGCGGCGCTCGTCGCCGTAGGACTCGACGATTTCGGCCAGCTCGTCCTTGACCAGGGCCATCACCCGGGCTTCGTCGCCGAGGATCGCCCGCAGCTCGCCGATCCGCTCCATCAGGTCGGCGTGCTCGGCGCGGACTTTGTCGGCCTCGAGCGCGGTGAGGCGCTGCAGGCGCATGTCGAGGATCGCCTGGGCCTGCTCGCGCGAGAGCTCGAATTTCTCCATCAGCCCGTCGCGGGCGGCGTCGGGGTCGTTCGAGGCGCGGATCAGTTTGATCACCGCGTCGAGGTTGTCGAGCGCGACCAGCAGCCCCTCGAGGATGTGCGCGCGGGCCTCGGCTCGCCGCAGTTCGTACTGGGTGCGGCGGGTGACGACCTCGCGCTGGTGCTCGACGTAGTGCTCGATCAGCTCCCGCAGGCTGAGGGTCCGCGGCACGCCGTCGACCAGCGCCACCATGTTGGCGCCGAAGGTCGACTGCATCGAGGTTTTTTTGTAGAGGTTGTTGAGAACGACCTTGGCCGGGGGCCCACCGCGTTTGAGCTCGATCACCAGGCGCATCCCGGAGCGTTCGTCGCTCTCGTCGCGCAGGGCGGAGATGCCCTCGAGTTTCTTGTCGCGAACGAGGTCGGCGATCTTCGTGATCAGGCCGCCGTCGCCGCCCTTCTTGACCATGAACGGAAGCTGGGTGACGATGATCGCCTCGCGTCCGCCCTTCAGCTGCTCGACGTGGGCGCGAGCGCGGACCCGGATGCTGCCGCGGCCGGAGGCGTAGGCGTCGCGGATCCCCTCGCGGCTCATCAGCCCGCCGCCGGGGAAGTCGGGGCCCTTGATGTGCTCCATCAGCCCGGCGAGGTCGATCGCGGGGTCGTCGATGTAGGCGACCACGGCGGCGGAGACCTCGCGCAGGTTATGCGGCGGGATGTTGGTCGCCATGCCGACGGCGATCCCGGAGGTGCCGTTGACCAGCAGGTTCGGGAAGCGCGCCGGCAGGACGGCCGGCTCGTAGGCCGACTCGTCGTAGTTGGGCGTGA
>JAWVEZ010000160.1:0-3025 GCA_033856455.1 Solirubrobacterales bacterium
ACGATGCTCGGCCTCTCCCACCCCGGCGCCGCCGAGCTGGCCGCCCGCCTAATCGCGATCGCCCCGCCCGGCCTCTCGCGCGTCTTCTACTCGGACTCGGGCTCGACCGCGGCCGAGATCGCCCTGAAGATGGCCTTCCAGTACCAGCAACAGCGCGGCGAGCGCGGTCGGCGCACCTTCGTCCGCCTGCGGGACGCCTACCACGGCGACACGATCGGCTCGGTCTCGGTCGGCGGCATCGACCTCTTCCACGCCACCTACCGGCCGCTGCTGTTCGAGACCCACGCCGCCGAGCCCGGCGACGCCACCGACATGGAGCGCGTGCTCGAGGCCCACGCCGACGAGGTGGCGGCGGTGATCGTCGAGCCGCTGGTCCAGGGCGCGGCGGGGATGATCGTGCACCCGCCCGGCTACCTGCGGGCGGTCCGCGAGCTCTGCGACCGCCACGGCGTGCTGCTGATCTGCGACGAGGTCGCGACCGGGTTCGGTCGCACCGGGACGATGTTCGCCTGCGAGCAGGAGGACGTCGCGCCCGACTTCCTCTGCCTCGCCAAGGGCATCACCGGCGGCTACCTGCCGCTGGCGGCGACGCTGACCACCGAGGCGGTCTACGAGGGCTTCCTCGGCGCGCCGGAGGAGCAGCGGACCTTCTTCCACGGCCACACCTACACCGGCAACGCGCTGGCCTGTGCGGCGGCGCTCGCCAACCTCGACGTCTTCGAGTCGGAGCGCACGCTCGAGCGCCTGCAGCCGAAGATCGCCGTGCTGGAGGGGCTGCTGGAAGGAATCGCGGCGTTGCCCGAGGTGACCGAGGTGCGCTCGAAGGGCTTCATGGTCGCGATCGACCTCGGCGACCACGACGTCGCCCTGCGGATCGGGCACCGGGTCACCAACGAGGCCCGCGAGCGCGGCGCGATCATCCGCCCGCTCGGCAACACGGTAGTGATCGTGCCGCCGCTCTCGATCTCCGAGGCGGAGCTGCGGACGCTGATGACGATCTGCGCCGAGTCGATCCAGGCTGCTTTGGCAAGTGTGCCCCCCAGGGCGCATATGGCCAAGTAGCTCGAGGACGCAGGGAGCGCCGCGTGCTCTGCACGCAAGCGACCGAGGACGTCGAGATAGGCCGTGCCATATTCGTCCTGTGATGGATCTGGGGCAGCGCCGTAGTAGACGCGTGAACCAAACGCTGGTCGCCACCGCCGAGGAAGCACCGCGCGAGGCCGATGTCGCCTTCGACGCCCTCTACCGCTCCAGCCGCGACGACGTCTATGCCTACGTCGCCAGCCTCCTGCGCGACGGCGCCGCGGCCGAGGAAGTGACCGCGGCCGCCTTCGAGCGCGCCTACCGCAAGCGCAACCGCTTCGACCCGCGCCGCGGCGAGCGCCGCGCCTGGCTGTTCGGGATCGCCCGCAACGCCGCCCTCGACGAGCTGCGCCGCCGCGGCCGCCAGGCCGAGCTCGCCGCCGAGCCCGAGGACCTCGCCCAGGCGGCGCCGCACGAGAGCGCCGAGGAAACCGAGCGGCGCCTCGCCCTCGCCGCCGGCCTCGCCACCCTGACGCCAGCCGAGCGCGAGCTGATCGCGCTCAAGTTCTTCGCCGGCCTCGCCAACGCCGAGATCGCCGCCGTGGTCGGCGTCTCGGAGTCCAACGCCGGCACCAAGCTGCACCGAGCCGTGACCAAGCTGAGGGAGGCATGCGATGGAGCCCCATAGGGACGACGATCTGAGCAGGGCGCTGAGCGCGCTGCGCCCGGCCCCGCGGCCGGCCTTCGCCGCCGAGCTCGACGCGCGGGTCGCCGCCGGCTTCCCGCGCGAGTCTCGGCTGGGCGAGTTCTCACCGCGCGAGGCAATCGACCGCCTGCGCGCCCTGAAGCCGCGCCAGATCCTGCTCCCGGCCGGAGCCGCAGCGCTGACCGCAATCGTCATCGCAACCGCGGCGGTCTCGCTGGGCGATTCCGGCTCGGGCGAGAATCAGCTGAGCCTCAACTCGGCCGGCGAGCGGCTTTCGGCTCCGAGCGACTCCTCGGGAACCGTCGCCGGTGCCGAACCGGCTCAGTCGGCCGGCGGTCAATCGTCCAATTCAGGTTCAGCGGCAGGCGGTGCGATCGAAATGCAATACGAAGCCGCGATCCCAGAGGCCTCGGGCAGCGCAGGGGCGGTTGCCGACGCCACCAAGAGCTACTCCCGCACCAGCGGCCCCGGCTTCGCCGCCGGCCGCCAGAACCGCGCCGTCGAACGCTCGGCCGAGATCACCCTCGGCACCGAACCCGCCGAGGTCGGCGACGCCGCCGCCGAGGTCTTCGACGTCGTCCACTCCTACCGCGGCATCGTCCTCAGCTCCTCTACCAGCGACGGAACCGCCGGCAACGCGGCGGCCGAGTTCGAGCTGCTGATCCCCAGCGCCAGGCTCGGCGATGCGATGGCCGCCTTCTCCGGGATCGCCGAAGTCCGCTCGCGCCATGAGGCGACCATCGACATCACCGCTCCCACCGTCGGCGCCGCCGAGCACCTGCAGGATTCCAAGGCGCGGATCGACGGCCTGCTCCTCCAGCTCGCCGAGGCCTCCACCGAAGGCGAGCGCGAAGCGGTCGAAGCCGAGCTGCGCAGCGAGCGCGGCCGCGCCGCCGCCCTCCGCGCCAACCTGCAGAATCTCGAGCGCCGGGCCAACCTCTCCCGCGTCTCGCTGCGGATCGAGAGCGGCGAGTCCGGTGCGGCGCCGGACGCCGGCGGCTCCTGGGGCATCGGCGACGCCCTCGACGACGCCGGCCACATCCTCGCCGTCGCCGCCGCCGTCAGCCTCGTCGGCCTCGCGATCCTCGGCCCAATTGCGCTGATCGCGCTGCTCGCCTGGCTCGCGCACCGGGCCTGGCTACGCCGCGCCCGCCGCCACGCCCTCGGCTGACCTCCAGGGTGTGGTCGCCATTAGTTCCGGATAGCGGAACAAATGGCGACCACCCTCGCCTTTTTTTGGGAGCTGAGATCCCCCGCTAGGGTGGCGCCATGCCTGAACGCGCGCAAGGCCCAGCC
>JAWVEZ010000161.1:0-5993 GCA_033856455.1 Solirubrobacterales bacterium
AACAACACCGACGCCGAGGGCCGGCTGATCCTCGCCGACGCGCTCGCCTACGCGGTCGAGCTCGGGGCCGAGCGGATCGTCGACCTGGCGACCCTGACCGGCGCCGTGGTGATCGCGCTCGGCTCGACCTACGCGGCGGTGATCGCCAACGACGACGAGCTCGCCGACGCGGTGGTCGAGGCCGGCGCCCGCAGCGGTGAGCTGACCTGGCGCCTGCCCCTGCACGCCGAGTACAAGGAGCTGATGAAGGGCACCGTCGCCGACCTCTCCAACCTCGGCAAGCAGCGCAAGGCGGGGACGATCACCGCCGCTTCCTTCCTCGAGGAGTTCGTCGACGAGACCCCCTGGGCCCACGTCGACATCGCCGGCACCGCCTGGGACGTCGGCCGCGAGTACACCGGCAAAGACGCCAGCGGCTTCGGGGTCCGCCTGCTGGTCGAACTTGCCCGAGCGCTCGCGAGTCCGCACTAAGTGGCGCTATTCGCCACCTGGAGCAGACTCACGAACCGAGGATCATGCAGGTGGCGGTGCCGCTGGCGAGGAGCTTGCCGCTGTCGGCGGCGGTCAGGGTCGCCTCGGCGGTCGCCTGTTTGCGGCCGCGGTAGAGGACGCTGGCCTCGCAGAGGACGCGGCCGGTGTCGCGGGTGATCGGCCGCACGTACTTGGCCTCGAGGCCGAGGGAGCTGTAGCCGACGCCGGCCGGCAGCGTCGTGTGCACCGCGCAGCCGAGGGCCGAGTCGAGCAGGGTCGCGGCGTAGCCGCCGTGGACGACGCCGATCGGGTTGTAGTGCTCCTCCCCCGGTTCGCCCTCGAAGACGACGCGGCCCTCCTCGAGCTCGATCGGCCGCAGCAGCATCGTCACCGCGATCGGCGGCGGCATCTTGCCGGAGACGATCGCCTCCATGTACTCCATCCCGGTCATCGTCGCCCCCGCGGCCGCGGTCGCCACCGGGTCCTGCCAGACCAGCTCGCGGCGGCGGCTGGTCTCGGGGCTGGTGGCGGCGAATGCCTCGGCGACGTCCGCCGCGGTCGCGTCGGGCGCGAAGACGACCGCGTCCTCGCTCATCGGCCGCCCCCCGGGCGCGCCGTCGTTGCCCGGCGCACCTGGCGCGAACCCGCCGGGTAGTGCAGATCGGCGGTGATCTCGGCCTGGCTGATCGCGATCCGCAGGCCCTTCTGACGCTGGTGCCTCTGTTTGTGGTGGACGAGTCTCATCGGTCGCCTCCATTCGGCGCACGTCGGTTTCATCAAGAAACTCTTGCTGGCGGCAGCCTAGCCGAGATGGTTGCTTGATGCAACCGAGTGTGCGAAGATCACAAACGTGCTCGGCCACGAATACCCCGGTCAGATCTGCTCCGTCGCCGGCGCCCTCGAGGTGATCGGCGAGCGCTGGTCGCTGCTGATCGTCCGCGACGTGATGAACGGCAACCGCCGCTTCGGCCAGCTGCAGCGCAGCCTCGGCGTCGCCCGCAACGTCCTCTCCGCCCGCCTGCAGCGACTCGTCGAGGAGGGCATCCTCGAACGTCGCGCCTACCAGGAAAGCCCGCCCCGGCACGAGTACTTCCTGACCGCGAAGGGCCTCGATCTCTGGCCCGCCCTGATCGCCCTGCAGGGCTGGGGCGATCGCCACTCGACCGGCCCGGCGGGCCCGCCGATGCTGATCGTCCACAAGGAGTGCGGCGGCACCGTCTCCGACCGCGGCATCTGCGAGAGCTGCGGCGAGGTCCTCGGCGCTCGCGACGCGCGGGCGCTGCCCGGCCCCGGCCTCGAGTCGGCGTTGGCCGAGCTCGAAGCTTCCGCCTAGCCTTCTTCCTTCTCGCGCTGTTCCTCGTCGGCGATCACGAGGTAGTCCTCGAGCATCAGCTTGTCCTTGGTCCGGTTTGCGGCGCGCTTCATCGAGATCAGGTGGTCGATCGAGGCGACCTGGACAGCGACTCCCTCTACCCGCTCAATGGTCGCCGAGTCCCGTAGCTCCTCGTAGCTGCGGACCCCGGGAACGTGGCCAAGGATGTCGAAGTGCCCGAACTCCGTTTCGAAGGTGAAGTTCGAGCCGTTCGCCAAGGTCGCGGCGTCGAGCTGAAGAGGCAGGTCCGGCGGCGCGTTTCGCAGCGTTGCGCCGACTTCCCGCAGAGCCGCGGCCACGCGGTCGAGATTGCGCTCGTCGCGAGCGTAGGCGACGTCGAGGTCGTACGTCGGATACGACGATCCACGGGCCAGGCCGGCCACGCCACCGATGACCACGAAGTCCACACCCTGGCGGTCCAGCGCGCGCAACAGCGGCCCTGCCTCAAGATGTGGCCCGAGATCGATGCCCACGCTCGGCTCAAGCCGTTTGGGCTGCACGTCCTCCCCTGTTCCGCCGGACGAAGTCCGCAAATTCCAAGCCCCGGTGGACCCGGGCTTCAGGGGTCATTTGCAGGTTGCGCTGGTTCAGCGTGCGGTCGATGCCCGCGTCGCGCGTCTCGGTCCCGAGCACGAGATCCTCGCCCAGCATGTGAAGCAGGTCGCGGAGCGTCTCGACCGAGGGCGAGACGTGGTCGCGCTCGATCCGGGAGATCGCCGACTGGGTCGTGCCGGCGCGAATCGCCAGGCGCTGCTGGCTGACGCCGTGACGGCGCCGTGCTTCGCGCAGGAGCTCGCCTGGAGTCATGGGGTCGAGTATCGCATATATGTACTTATCGCAGAAACGCTATCAGCGGTCGGGCGATACCTTTGGCCGAACGGGAATCGAGTTGATTGGAGAAGAGATGGCGACGGCGGCGGAGCTTCAGGTGCGGGACAAGGTCTTCATCGGCGGCGAGTGGGTGGCGCCGCAGGGCGACGAGACGATCGAGGTGATCAACGCCACCACGGAGGAGGTGATGGGGACGATCCCGGCCTGCACGGAGGCCGACGCGGACGCGGCGGTGCGGGCGGCGCGGGGCGCCTTCGACTCGTGGTCGCAGACCCCGCGCGCGGGGCGGGCCGGCTACCTGGCGGCGATCGGCGAGGGGCTCCAGGCCCGCTCGGCGGAGATCGCGGCGACGATCGCCCAGGAGCTGGGGATGCCGCTGAAGCTGAGCCAGATCATCCAGGCCGGCCTCCCCACCACCCACTTCAAGACGATGCCGCAGGTGATGGAGGAGATCGCCTGGGAGGAGGAGATCGGCAACTCACGGGTGCTGCGCGAGCCGGTCGGCGTGGTCGGCGCGATCACGCCCTGGAACTACCCGCTGAACCAGATCGCGGTCAAGGTCGCCCCCGCCTTGGCGGCCGGCTGCACGGTGGTGCTGAAGCCAAGCGAGGTGACCCCGCTGAACGCCTTCCTGCTGGCCGAGGTGATCGAGGCCGCCGGTCTCCCCGCCGGCGTCTTCAACCTGGTCAGCGGCACCGGCCCGGTGGTCGGCGAGGCGCTGGCCGCCCACCCGCAGGTCGACATGATCAGCTTCACCGGCTCGACCCGGGCCGGGAAACGGGTCTCCGAGCTCGCCTCGGCGACGGTCAAGCCGGTGGCGATGGAGCTCGGCGGCAAGTCGCCGAACGTGATGCTCGACGACGCCGACCTCGCGCGCGCGGTCCCCGACGGGGTCGCCAAGTGCTTCCTCAACTCGGGCCAGACCTGCAGCGCCCTGACCCGGATGCTGGTCCCGCGGGCGAAGCTGGCCGAAGCCGAGGAGCTCGCGGTCGCGGCGGCGGAGGCCTTCACCCCCGGCGACCCCTTCGAGGAATCGACCCGGCTCGGGCCGCTCGTCTCCGACGTCCAGCGCCAGCGCGTGCGCGGCTACATCGAGCAGGGTGAGGCGGAGGGCGCGAAGCTGCTGACCGGCGGTGCCGGCGCCCCGGCCGGGCTCGACCGCGGCTACTTCGTCTCCCCCACCGTCTTCTCCGAGGTGACGCCGGAGATGACGATCGCCCGCGAGGAGATCTTCGGCCCGGTGCTGGCGATCCAGCCCTACGACGACGAGGACGACGCGGTGCGGATCGCCAACGACACCGACTACGGCCTCGCCGGCGGCGTCTGGTCGGCCGACCAGGAGCGGGCGATCTTGGTCGCCCGCTGCATCCGCAGCGGCCAGATCGAGATCAACGGCGGCCCCTTCAACCCGCTGGCCCCGTTCGGCGGCTACGGCCAGTCCGGCCACGGCCGCGAGAACGGCCGCTACGGCCTCGAGGAGCTGCTGCAGGTGAAGAGCCTGCAGCTCTAGGGCGCCGCGGACCGCATCCAGCTCGCGAGTCGACCCGCCTGACCGAAACTCGGGGAGCCACTCCTGGACAAGAGCGGAAGCGTCGCTTCAACCTCGGCCTCCATCTCTTTCCGATCCGTTCCCAGGACCGTTTCCGATTCCGAGTCGATCACCCAGGCGGCGGTTTCGGGATCTTCGATCGCTTCGGCGGTGCCGCGGCGCACCGCCTTCATAAAGCCGCGAATCACCTGCGGTTTCCGCTTGACGTAGTCGGTGCGGGCAATCAGCACGAGCTCTTCGTAGAAGGGGACGCCCAAGCTGCTCACCGGAGTGATGACCGGGTTCAAGCCGGCCGACTCGAGCTCGATGCCCTCGATGTTCGCGGAGCCGCCGAAGATGGCGTCAGCACGCCCGCTGACCAGACTCGCGACCAGGTCGTACTGGACATCCCTGACCCTCACGTCCCCGAGGCTCAATCCGGCTCGCTCAAGGATCCTTTCGAGGAAAATCTTCTGAAAGGGAAGACCTGGAATCGCGATCGTCTTCCCTCTTAGGTCCGCGATCCTCCGAATCTTTGATTTCTCCAGCCAGATCATCGCTGCGGTCGGCCGTGGGATCAGGCTCCCAACGATTGCGATCGGGGCACCTTTCCGCTGCGCCAGCATCACTTCGGGCTGATGCGAGACACCGATCTCGTCGATTTTGTCGACCACGTAATCGATTGGGGACTGAGGCGAACCCGGGGCCAAGACCGCGACGTCGAGATTCTCGTCTTCGAAGTAGCCCCACTTTGCGGCCATCACCAAGCCAGCACTCTCCGGACCCTTCCGACCAGCGAGCGTGACCCGCACGTTCTCGGCTGGCCCCGCGGCAGCGCGAGGTCTGTCCGTCGTTTCGGAACCGGTCCCGTTTCCGCAGCTCGCCAGCAGGAACGTGATCAGGCCCATCGCCGCCATGCAACACCAAGTCCTCATTACTCAAACTTAGCGTTGTCCTTGCGCACCAAGCCACTTCGCCCGCGCCATTCTGCCCCTGAATTCTCCGGCGCGCTACTGGACCGGTTGGTCCTTGCCAGCGCCGCCGTGAGCACGTTGCCGCCCAGGCTCGTGAACGCCTCGGCGCAGTCGGCGGTGGCGGCGACGCCGACGAGATCGACGCCTCGGCGACAGTCGGGCTGAGCAGCAGCGGCCGAGACCAGCAAGGGGCGACGCAGCTAGGGGCGAGCAAGCATCGGGGCGGAGGCTACTGAATGCTCGGGGTACCTATCAGGCGCCCGGCGGCGTCGCCGTGATCTCGCCGTCGGGGCGGGCGGCGACCGTGGCGGCGCGGCCGACCCGCTCGCCGATCTCGAAGTGCCGGCAGATCGTCAGCTCGTGCTCGCGGCGCAGCGGCCGGGTCGGGTCGACGACCGGGGCACCGCGCAGCGCCTCGCCGCGCTGGGCGACCCAGACCCCGAAGGGGGCGCCGGCGCAGTTGCTGATCGGGACCGCGACGACGCGGGTGTTGCGGCGCCGGCCGAGCCTGGCGATCAGCCAGGCCGGGGCGCCATCCGCCGGGTCGACGAAGAAGCCCTGGACCTGACCGACGGCGGCGCCGTCGACCGCGGATACGGGAGCTCCGAGCCAGCCCATCGCCTCGGGCAGGGTCGGCGGCGGGGCGCCGTCGCCCTCAGTCATCGACGTGGCGCTCCAGCAGCTCGGCCGCGGCCGAGGCCGGGTCGAGCTCGCGGCTGACGACGCGGTCGAGCAGGTCCGCGGTGCCCGGGTCCTCGGCGATCTTCTCCTCGAGGCGGCGGCGCATCCGCGCGGTGGCGATCCCCACCACCTCGCT
>JAWVEZ010000162.1:0-8495 GCA_033856455.1 Solirubrobacterales bacterium
GTGTGCTTGTTGCGGGTCGCGGTCTTCACCGCGGTGATGATCTGGCGGGTGATGCAGAGCTCGGCGAAGTTGCGGAAGCTCGACTCGCGGTCGGTCCGGTAGTCGCGGATCGCCTTGTAGAGGCCGAGCAGGCCCTCCTGGATGAGGTCGTCGGACTCCCCACCGAGGAGGAAGTACGAAGAGGCCTTGAGACGGACGAAACCGCGGTACCGCTTGACGATCATGTCGTAAGCGTCGGGCCTCCCGTCCTTGGCGAGCGCGACCAGATAGTGATCATCAAGTTCGACTTGAGGGTTAGACTGGGACTGGGTAGGCACAGATAGAGCCACGAAACCTTCTCCTTGCTGAAGGGTCGTGACGCCGCTTACCTCCCCAGGGGCGCCGTCTATAACCGGGTGATTCTCAGACTCAAGCTGAGCTTCACCCTTGTTCGATGGCGGCATGTTTACCGCTCGGCGGAGTTCTGTCAACCCCAAACTGCGAGAAATTGCAAACGCCGTTGCAGGTGCTTCGGCGCGGAAGGGGTCCTAGGAGCGCTGGCGGAGGGCCTCGAAGAGCAGCGCGGTGGCTGCCGCGGAGACGTTCAGCGAGTCGATCTGGCCATGTTGCGGCAGGGCCACCAGGCCGTCGCAGGCGGACGCCACCCGCGGCCGCAGGCCTTTGCCCTCACCCCCGAGGACGAGCACCGTGGGGCCGGTCAGGTCGACCTCCCAGGGCGCCGCCTCGGCCTCGGCGTCGGCCCCCCAGATCCAGAAGCCGGCCTCCTTCGCCTCCGCCAGCCAGTCGGCCAGGTTGCGGACATGGGCGACCTCGAGGTGCTCGACCGCACCGGCCGAGGCCTTGCAGGCGGCGGCGGTGACGGCGGCGGCGCGGCGCTCGGGCACGACCACGCCCGCCGCCCCGGCCACCTCGGCCGAACGGCAGACCGCCCCGAGGTTGCGCGGGTCCTGGACCTGGTCGAGCGCGACGATCAGCGCGTCCTCCCGCCGCAGCATCCCCACCGCGTCCCCGTAGGGATACGGATCGACCTCGGCGACCACCCCCTGATGGTCTTCGGACCCACAGAGTCGCTCGAGCTCGAACGGATCCGTCTCCGGCGCCCGCCAAACCCGCTGCACTTTCCGCCTCCCCCGCTCGGCCTCCGCGACCGGCTGCCGCCCATAGATGATCTGGCTCGCCATCAGGACCGCGACACCAAACGTGGGCCCTCGGCCGAATCCCGCACTTCCCAGCCCAGCTCCGCGAGCTCTTCCCGCAGCTCGTCGGCCCGCGCAAAGTCTTTCTCCCGCCGCGCCCGCTCCCTCTCCAGCATCAGCTCCTGAGCGCCAGCATCGGCCCCATCTTCATCTTCTGCGAGGGACCCGAGCCCGAGCACGTTCAGCATCTCGTGCACGGCCTCAGAAGCTCCTGGCACCTCGCCCCGGTTGGCTTCCCCGACCAGCTCGAACACCTCAGCCATCGCCCTCGGCGTGTTGAAGTCATCAGCCAATGCCGCAAGGAACGCCTCGGTGCGGGAGGCAGGGGGGGTCCCGGAGGAACCTCCAGTCAGTGACGGAGGGACCCCCCCTGCCTCCCCCTCGACGGGGTGCTCCCGAAAGAAGTTCCTCAGCCGCTCAACCTGCGCCACCGCCTGCTGCATTTGCTCCGCCCCGAAAGCCAGAGGCTGCCTGTAGTGCCCTGAGATCAAATACGCGACCACAGCATCCCGCCCGTACTTATCGAGCGCCTCCGACAACTGGAAGATGTTCCCGTCCGATTTCGACATCTTCTCGGCCCCCGCCTCGACCATCCCGTTGTGCATCCAGGCCCGGGCGAACGGCCGTCCGGCCGCCTCGGACTGGGCGATCTCGTTCTCGTGGTGGGGGAAGACGAGGTCCGAGCCACCGCCGTGGATCGCGAAGGAGGCGCCGAGCTCCTGCTCGGCCATCACCGAGCACTCGATGTGCCAGGCCGGCCGGCCGCGCCCCCAGGGCGAGTCCCAGCTGCTGTCCTCGCCCTCCTTGTGGGCTTTCCAGAGCGCGAAGTCGAGCCGGTCCTCCTTCAGCGAGGCCGAGCCCGCCTCCTCGCCCTGGTCCATGTCCTCGGGCCGGCGGTTGGAGAGCTTGCCGTAGCCGTCGAAGCTGCGGACCCGGAAGTAGACGTCGCCGCCGGACTCGTAGGCGTGGCCGGACTCGACCAGTTCGGCGATCAGCGCGACGATCCCGCCGATCCGCTCGGTCGCCAGCGGCTCGGCGTCGGGGCGGCCGAGCCCGAGCCGGTCGGTGTCCTCGAAGTAGGCGGCGGTCATCTTCTCGGCGAACACGGCCGAGGGCTCGCCGGCGACCGCCGCGGCCGCGTAGATCTTGTCGTTGACGTCGGTGACGTTGACGACGAGGCGCGCCTCGTAGCCCTGCGAGCGCAGAAAGCGCGCGAACAGCGAGAAGATCACGTAGGGCCGCGCGTTGCCGATGTGGATGCGGCTGTAGACGGTCGGGCCGCAGGCGTAGATCCCGACCTCCCGGCCGGGGTCGAGCAGCCGCGGCTCACCGCTCAGCGTGTCCCTGATCCGCACCTCGCGCATGCGGCAGAGAATAGGCGCGAGGCCTAGAAGGTGCGGTAGCCGACGGTCGAGGAGGGGGTCGACTCGCTGCGCAGCCAAGAGGGCGAGCTCTCGTCGGCGGCGGCCTGCGCCTCGCGCTTGGCGCGACTGGCGGTCGCCTTGATCTCCTCCTCGCTGGCCTCGCGCACGCGCTCCTCGCGCCGCTCGGCCTGGACCCGGATCCGGTCGGACTCCTGGCGCAGCTGCTCCTCGGCGCGGGCCCTCGCCGCCTCCTCGGCCTCGCGCTCGACCTTGGCGACCAGCTTGCGGACGCTTTCCTCGGCCTCGCGGCGGACCGCCTCGGTGCCGTCCATCACCCGCTGCTCGATTTCAGTCTCGATCCGCACCGCGGTCTCGCGCGCCTCGGCGCTGGCGGCCTCGGCGTCGGCGGCGCGCTGCTCGGCGGCGGCGACCCGGCGATCGGCCTCGGCTTCGATCCGCTCGCTGGCTTCGGCGACCCGGCGGGCGATCTCACCCTCGGACCCGATCAGCGCCTCCGCGGCCTCGCTCTCGGCCTGCTCGCGAGCTTTGCTCGCCTCGGCGACGAACTCTTCGCGCTCGGCCTGGGAGCGCTGCTGCAGCTCCTCGAAAGCACTCTCGGCGCGGTCCCTCGCGGCCTCGGCGCCGGCCACCCTGGCCTCGGCCTGCTCCCGCGCGGTGCGCTCGGCGGCGATCCGCTTGCGCGCCTCGGCGGAGACGCCGCGCACGGTCTCCAGCGCCCGCTCCTTCAGCTCGGCGCGGACCTTCTCGTTGCGCTGCTCGGCCGCGGCGACGCGCTGCTCGGATACCCGCACCCACTCCAGCGCCTGGCGGGCGACACCGTGCATGTCCGTGGTCGCATTGCCGAGGGCCTGCACCTGCCTGGCGGGGTCGCTCATGCCTGGGCAAACTACTACGGGAAGCGGAGGTTGCGCTCCCAAGGCCGCAACTAGCGCAGGTTGCGCTTGAGGATCTTGCCGGTCGCGTTGCGCGGCAGCTCCTCGAGGAACTCGAATTCGCGCGGCGTCTTGTAGCCGGCGAGGTTCCGCTTGACGTGGGCGGCGAGCTGCTCGGCCGAGAGGTCGGCCCCCTCGACGACCACCACGAACGCCTTCAGCCGCTGCCCGTACTCCTCGTCCTCGACCCCGATCACCGCCACCTCGACCACCTGCTCGTGGTCGGCGAGCAGGTCCTCGACCTCGCGCGGGAAGACGTTCTCGCCGCCGGAGACGATCATCTCGTCGTCGCGGCCGTCGATGAAGAGGCGGCCGTCGGAGTCGAAGTGGCCGACGTCGCCGCTGGAGAGCAGGCCGTCGATCGCCTCCTTGTTGCCGCCGCCGGTGTAGCCCTCGAACTTCATGTCGTTGCCGACGAAGATCCGCCCGACCTCGCCCTGCGGCACCTCCACTCCCTGCTCGTCGAAGAGCTTGATCCGGGTGCCGCGCGGCGGCCGGCCGGCGGTGCCGGGGGCGGCGCGCAGGTCCTCCGGGGTCGCGACCGTCGCGTAGGCGACCTCGGTCGAGCCGTAGAGGTTGTAGATGTTGTCGCCGAAGCGGTCCATCCAGGCGGTCGCCAGCTCCCCCGGCAGCGCCGAGCCGGAGAGCGCCGTGATCCGCAGCGAGGAGAGGTCGTAGCGGTCGAGCACCTCGTCGGGCAGGGCGAGGATGCGCTGGACCATCACCGGCACCACCGCCAGCACGGTCGCCCGGCTGCGCTGTACCGCCTCCAGCGTCCCCTCGGGGTCGAAACGGCGCCGCAGCACCGAGGTCGCCGCGGTCGGCAGGCTCATCACGAAGTGGGAGAAGCCCCAGGAGTGGAAGAGCGGCGCCGCGATCATCATCGTGTCGCCCCCGCGGTAGGGGATCTTGTCGAGCAGGGCGGCGAGCGTGAAGAGGCCGTCGGGGCTGGAGCGCTGGGCGCCCTTCGGCGTCCCGGTCGTCCCCGAGGTGAGGATCACGAAGCGCGGTTTCTCCGGCGGCGGCTTGTGGTTGGCGTCGCGGCCGGCCGCGATCAGCTGGTCGACGCTCGCCTCCGCGCCGGCCGCGCCGCCGTCGGTCCAGGCAACGATCCGGCGCACCGAGTCGTCGACCCCTTCCAGCAGTTCGGCGAACTCCTCGTCGTAGACCATCGCCTTCGGCGCCTCGCGGCGGGTCACCTCGACCAGCTGCGGGCCGGCGAACATCGTGTTCAGGTAGAGCGCCGAGGCGCCGAGCTTGGCCGCCGCCAGGGTCGCCTCGAGGAAGCCGCGGTGGTTGCGGCACATGATCCCGACCCCGTCGCCGGGGCCGATCCCGATCCCGGCCAGCGAGTCGGCGAGGGCGTTGGAGCGGCGGTGCAGCTGTTCCCAGGTGAGGGCGCCGCGCTCGTCGACCACCGCCAGCTCATGGGGATGTTTGATCGCCGCCGTGGTCACCCCGGTCGCCGGCGAGGCGCCCCAGCGCAGAAAGGTGCTGGCGACGCGCGCGGTCCGGTCCGGGCGCGAGGGAGCGAGCACGCCCGCTTCCCGCAGCACCTTCGCCTCGAAGATCAGATCACCGACCGATCCCATCGGCCCTCCCTTGCACGCTCGAACACGTCATCGATCCGTGAAGACTATTGGCTCTGCAGCAAAGCCACCGCGATGCAGGCGATTCCCTCGCCGCGACCGATCCAGCCCATCCCCTCGTTGCTGGTCGCCTTGACGCTGACCCGGGCCGAGGTCGCGTCGGAGATCGTCCGCTCCATCTCGGCCTTGTAGGGGCCGAGCCGCGGCTGCTCGCAGATCAAGGTGGCGTCGACGTTGAGGATCGCGCCGCCGATCGTCCCGACCGCCGTGCGCAGCAGGTCGATCGAGTCGGCGTCGCGCCAGCGCTCCTCCTCGGGCGGGAAGAGCGTGCCGATGTCGCCGCCCCCGCCGGCGCCGAGGATCGCGTCGATCACCGCGTGGGTGAGGACGTCGGCGTCGGAGTGGCCCTCGAGGCCGAGCTCGTGCGGGATCTCGACCCCGCCGAGGATCAGCTTGCGGCCGGCGGCGAAGCGGTGGCTGTCGTAGCCGATCCCAATCATGGTCGCCTCTCGATTCTCTTATCCGACCCGGCTGCCGAGCGGCGCCAGGCGGCGCGAGCGGCGCTCGAAGACGCAGATCTCGCCGACCCCGAGCGCGTCGAGGAAGTCGACCGCCTGGTCATATTCGAAGCCGACCTGCTCGGGCAGGTGGGCGTCGGAGGAGAGCGCGAAGGGCGCCCCCGCCTCGACGCAGAGCTCGGCGAAGGCGGTTGCCGGATAGAGCTCGGCTACCGGCTTGCGCAAGCCGGCGGTCGAGAGCTCGACCGCGATCCCGCTCTCGGCGATCGCTTCGACCGCGGGCTCGTAGAAGCGGCGCAGGTCGCCCTCGGGTCGCGGCCGGTCGCGGCCCCAGACCTTGACGAGGTCGGGGTGGGCGAGGATGTCGAAAAGGTTCGAGCGCGCGGCTTCGGCCAGCATCTCGAAGTAGCGGCCCCAGATCCGCTCGGCGTCCTCACCGCCCTCCCAGACGTCGAAGCCGTCGTGGTCGACGGCGGCGTCGCCGTCGCCGACGAAGTGGACGGAGCCGACCACGTAGTCGAAGTCGCGGACCGCGAGCAGCGACGCGGTCTGCTCCTCGGCGCCGGGGATGAAGTCGCACTCGACCCCGAGCCGCAGCGGCGTCGTGCGCACGAACTCGCAGTAGGCGTCGAGGTCGTCGTGGGCGTTGGCGATCCAGAGCGGGTGGCTCCAGAGGTCGAGCGCCTGGTGGAAGCGGTAGACGTGCTCGGAGACGCCGAGCTCCTCGATCCCGGCCTCGGCGGCGGCGGCGAGGTAGCGGTCGACGTTCCCAGCGGTGAAGTACTGCTCCGGCGAGGCGTCGTCCTCGTCGGGGCGCAGGTGCAGGTGGTAGTCGGTCAGCATGGGACGAGCCTAGCCAGTCGGCGCCGCCGGCCGACGCTAGGCTGGCCGGCTCATGGTCCACCTGCGGATCGTCAGCCCCGCCGACCGCTCCGAGCGCGTGATCGCGCTGCTCGAGGGCTCGGACTCGACCAGCAACCTGGTCCACCTGCCCGACGCGGCGCGCAAGCCGGCGGGCGACGTGATCCTCTGCGACGTCGCCCGCGAGGACGCCAGCGTGATCATCGACGACCTGCGCCAGATGGAGATCCCGGTCGACGGCTCGATCGCGATCGAACAGATCGACTCGCACCTCTCCGAGGGCGCCGAACGGGCGGTGCGGGCCGCCCGTGGCGCACCCTCGGACGCGGTCGTCTGGGAGGAAGTCGAAGCGCGCACCTCCGAGAGCACCGAGCTCGGCGGCCACTTCCTGATCTTCATGGTCCTCTCCTGCCTGATCGCGACGATCGGGGTCTACCTCGAATCGCCGATCCTGATCATCGGCGGCATGGTCGTCGGCCCCGAGTTCGGGCCGCTGGCCGGGCTCTGCGTGGCGATCGTCGACCGCCGCCGCGACGTCGCCCTGCGGTCGCTGACCGCGCTGGTGCTCGGGTTCCCGGTGGCGATCGGCGCCGCCTGCCTGTTCACGCTCGGCGCTGACGCGAGCGGGCTCCTGGACCGGGACTTCGAGAGCTCCGAACACCTGCTCACCGACTTCATCTCCCACCCCGACACCTTCTCGTTCCTCGTCGCCGCCCTGGCCGGCGCCGCCGGCGTCCTCTCGCTGACCTCGGCCAAGTCGGGAGCGCTGATCGGCGTCCTGATCTCGGTCACCACGATCCTCGCCGCCGCCAGCATCGGCATCTCGATGGCGCTCGGCGACTGGAGCGAGTGGCGCGGCTCGATCGCCCAGCTGGCCGTCAACCTGGCCGCGATCGTGCTTGCCGGCGTCGGCACCCTGGAGATCCAGCGCCTGCTCTTCCGCCGCCGCGTGCGCCGGCACCGCGCCGCCCAATAGGCTGGGCGGCCCCGATGACGTGGCCCCGCCAGCTCATCTGCCTCCTGCTCGCCTTCGCCCTCGGCAGCGCGATCGCCGGTCTGCTCGGCGCGGTCAACCTCGGCGTCGCGCTGAGCGTCGGCACGCTCTGCTTCATGGCGACGCTGGTCTACCTGATCCTCAGCGAATAGAGAGCAGCAGCTCCGCGACCTTGAGATCGGCCGGCGACGTCACCTTGATGTTCGGAGCGGTGACCTCGTGCAGCAGCACGGTCCCCCCCGCCGCCTCGATCAGCATCGCCTCGTCCGTGGCCGCATCGCGCACCGCCTCGTCGACTTCCAGCGCCGCGCGCAGTGCCGCCGTCCGGAACACCTGCGGCGTCTGCGCCGCCCACAGCGTGCTGCGGTCGACGGTCTCAGAAACGATCCGGCAGTTGACCCTCTCAGAGGGGGCAAACTGCCGAGTCGATTTCGGATCGGCCCGCTTGACGGTGTCGGTGACGGGCGCGGCGGCGATCACGGCGTCGGCATCCGGTGCCGCGTCGAGATCGGCGACCAGCGCTTCGAGCAACTCAGCCGTCACGAGCGGGCGAGCCGCGTCGTGGATCGCGACGAGCGCCGTCTCGACCAGGGCCAACGCGTTGCACACCGACGCCGCCCGCGTCTCCCCTCCCGCTACGAACGCCGTCGAGCCATCAGCCGGACCTACCTGCCCTTGGTCCGGATGATGGCTCGACGGCGGCACGGCGACGATCACCGCCTCGCACGCCGCGAAAGCATCCAGCGACCACTCGACCATCGGCCTCCCGGCCAACGGCACGAAGGCCTTCGGGCCGCCGGCTCCGAGTCGCTCCCCGGAGCCGGCCGCCGCGATGACCGCGGTTACCGCGGAGGGACTACGCCGTGGCGGCGTAGCGCTCCTCCAGCAGGCCGTCGAGGTATTCCTCCGCGCCGTCCTCGTCCTTGTCCAGCGCGTACATGAACTCCGAGGCGAGGATCTTCTTCGCCCGGGTGTACATCTGCTTCTCGCCGGTCGAGAGACCCTTTTCCATCTCGCGGA
>JAWVEZ010000163.1:0-6899 GCA_033856455.1 Solirubrobacterales bacterium
CCCCCCCCCCCCCCCCCTCCCCGCCCACCTCCCGAAGCGCGCCGTCCCTCTACAATCCCCAGTCCAGAAACCAACCCCCGTTCAGGGCGACCCGGATCCTGCCTGGCACACCGTCAGGTCCCGGCGAGCGGAGCGGGGATCGCAGCACCAAATCCAAGGAGATACAGATGCCAGAGGCAGGCCTTAAAGAGCTGCTCGAGGCCGGAGTCCACTTCGGCCATCAGACGCGCCGCTGGAACCCGAACATGCGCCGGTTCATCTTCACCGAGCTGGACGGGATCCACATCATCGACCTGATCCAGACCGAGGCGCTGCTGGAGAACGCCCGCCGCTTCGCCGGCGAGCTGGCCAGCGGCGGCGGCACGGTGCTCTTCGTCGGCACCAAGAAGCAGGCGCGCGACACGGTCCAGGAATGGGCCGAACGCTGCAAGATGCCCTACGTCAACAAGCGCTGGCTGGGCGGGCTGCTGACCAACTTCAACACGATGTCGCAGCGGATCGCCCGTCTGCACGAGCTCAACGGCTGGAAAGAGGAGGGCAAACTCGACCTCCTGCCGACCAAGGAGCGGATGGGGATGGAGGCCGAACTCGCGAAGCTCGAGTTCAACCTCGGCGGCGTCCGCGACATGGACCGGCTGCCCGACGCGGTCTTCGTCACCGACCTCAAAACCGAGGAGATCGCGGTCCACGAGGCGGCCCGCCTGCGGATCCCGATCATCGGCCTGGTCGACACCAACTGCGACCCGACCCCGGTCGACTACGTGATCCCCGGCAACGACGACGCGATCCGCTCCTGCCAGCTGGTGATCGGCACGATCGGCACCGCCGTCGAGGAGGGCTCCTCCGCCTGGCGCGTCCAGGAGGAGAAGCGGATCGCCGAAGAAATGGAGCGGCGCAAACGCGACGAGGAAGAGCGCAAGAAACGCGAGGAAGAAGAGAAAGTCCGCGTCGAAGCGCAGGAAGCCAAAAAAGCCGAAGAGGAGGCCGCGACGAAAGCGGCCGAAATCGCGAAAGCCCAGGAGGCGGCGAAGGCGGCCTCGGAGGCGCCTCCCGCACCGCCCGCTCAGCCGGACGCCCCGGCGCCCGGCGCACCGCCGAAAGCCGCCGTGCCGCCGAAAGCGGCCGAGGCGCCGCCCGCGGCCGCGCCCGAGCAGCCCCCCGCGCGCGCCGCTGAGGAGGCCGCACCCAGTGGCGAGAAAGCCGAGGAGTCGAAATGAGCATCAGTGCCGCTGACGTAAAGGCGCTCCGGGACCGGACCGGGGCGGCGATGATGGACTGCAAATCGGCCCTCGCGGAGGCCGACGGCGACGTGGACCGCGCGATCGAGCTGCTGCGCGTCAAGGGTCAGGCCTCGGCCGCCAAGCGCGAAGGGCGGGGCACCAACGAGGGCGTCATCTCCTCCTACATCCACGCCAACGACCGGGTCGGGGCGATGGTCGAGGTCCAGTGCGAGACCGACTTCGTCTCCCGCAACGAGGACTTCAAGGTCTTCGCCTACCAGGTCGCCCTGCACGTCGCGGCGACCGCGCCGAAGTACGTCTCCACGGACGAGATCGACGCCGGCGAACGCGAGGCGGAAAAGAAGGTCTTCGAAGAGAAGGCCCGCGAAGAAGGCAAACCGGACAACATCGTCGAGAAAATCGTCGAGGGTCAGCTCTCGAAATGGGCGAGCGAGGTCGCGCTGCTCGACCAGACCCACGTCAACGCCGAGAAACACGACTCGAAAACGATCGAGGAGCTGCGCCAGGAGCTCGCCGCGAAAACCGGCGAGAACATCCGGATCGCCCGCTTCGCCTACTTCCGCGTCGGCGAGGAATAGGGTCTCACCCAAGTGAGCGACTCTGCCGAACCACGATTCGGGCGCATCCTGCTGAAGCTTTCCGGCGAGGCCCTGATGGGCGACCTCGATTACGGCACCGACGGTGCCGAGGTCGAGCGGATCGCCCGCCAGGTGGCGGCGGTCTGCGAGCGCGGGGTGGAGGTGGCGATCGTGGTCGGCGCCGGCAACATCTACCGCGGCCTCGACGGGGCGGCGAAAGGGATGGACCGGGCGACCGGCGACTACATGGGCATGCTGGCGACGGTGCTGAACGCGCTCACCCTCCAGGACGCGCTCGAGGGACTCGGCAAGTACACGCGGGTGATGTCGGCGATCGACGTCAAGGAGGTCGCCGAGCCCTACATCCGCCGCCGCGCGATGCGCCACCTGGAGAAGAGCCGGGTGGTGATCTTCGCGGCCGGGACCGGCAACCCGTTCTTCACCACCGACACGGCGGCGGCGCTGCGAGCGCTGGAGATCCACGCCGAGGCGATCCTGATGGCCAAGAACGGCGTCGAAGGCGTCTACGACTCCGACCCGGCGACCAACCCCGACGCGGCCTTCATCCCGGCGATCACCCACCGCGAAGCGATCGAGCGCGGCCTCAAGGTGATGGATTCGACCGCGCTCTCCCTCTGCATGGACAACGATCTGCCGATCTACGTCTTCAACATGGCGGACGAGCGCAACATAGATAGGATCGTCTGCGGCGAGCAGGTGGGGACGCTGGTTTCCAGCGGGCCGGCCAACTAGAGCAAGGAGCGGATCCCGGTGGAGCTGATCGACGAACTTCTCGAGGACGCGAAGGGCCGGATGGCCAAGTCGGTCGAATCGAGCCGCAGCGAGCTCGCCACGGTCCGCACCGGGCGCGCCTCGCCGCATCTGCTCGATCGCATCGTGGTCGACTACTACGGCACGCCGACCGCGCTCAAGCAGCTCGCCAACGTCTCCGCCTCCGACGCCCGGCTGCTCACCGTCACTCCCTTCGACAAGGGGGCCCTGGGAGCGATCGAGAAGTCGATCCAGGAGTCCGACGTCGGACTCACCCCGTCTAACGACGGCAACGTGATCCGGCTGCAGATCCCGGAGATGACCGAGGACCGGCGGCGCGAGATGGTCAAAGTCGTGCACGGCGTCGCCGAGGAGGGCCGGGTCGCGATCCGCAACGTGCGCCGCGACGTGATGAGCGACCTGCGCGACCTCAAGAAGGAGGGCGAAGCCGGCGAGGACGACGAGCGCCGTGCCGAGGCGGCCCTGCAGAAGCAGACCGACGAGGCGATCGCCGAGATCGATTCTCTGCTGAAGGGCAAGGAAGAAGAGATCCTCGAGGTTTGAGGGCCTCTCGCCGATCGGGCCCGCCGTGAGCGCGCCGAAATACGTCGCGATCATCACCGACGGCAACGGCCGCTGGGCACAGCAGCGCGGCCTGCCGGTGATCGAGGGACACCGGGCCGGAGCCGACGTGGTCAAGGCGCGGCTGCGCGACGCCGCCGAGCTGGGGATCGAGGAGCTGACCGTGTTCTCGTTCTCGACCGAGAACTGGAGCCGCTCCGAGGAGGAGGTGGCCGGGCTGATGGCGATGTTCGGCGAGCGGATCGCCCGCGAAACGCCCGAGCTCGACTCCGAAGGGGTGCGGATGCGCTTCATCGGCCGCCGCGAGGGGGTGGGCGCCGAGCTGGTCGAGCAGATGGAGTGGGCGGAAGCGACGACCGGCGCCAACGAACGGATCACCCTCTTCGTCGCCTTCAACTACGGCGGCAGGGCGGAGATCGTCGACGCGGCGCGAACCTTTCACGGGGACTCCGAGGAGGAGTTCCGGGCCCACCTCTACGCACCTGAGATGCACGATCCCGACCTCCTGATCCGGACCAGCGGCGAGCAGCGCGTCTCCAACTACCTGCTCTGGCAGTGCGCCTACTCGGAGCTGGTCTTCAGCGAGCAGCTCTGGCCCGACTTCGACCGCGCCGCCTTCGAGGCCGCCCTGACCGAGTACGAGAAGCGGCAGCGCCGCTTCGGAGCGCGCACGTGACCGTCGAAATCTTCGACGACGAGGACTTCGAGCCCGAGCGCCCGCAGCGCCCGCAACCGCCGCCTCCGCGCCAGCCACGCAAACGCGGCCTGCGCGGGGAGACCGCGAAGCGGGTGCTGGTGGCGCTGCCCTGGATCGTCTTCGCGATCGCGATCACGGTCGCCGGCGGGGCCGTCTTCGCGCTCGCCATGGTCGCGATCGGCGCCGTCTGCCTGCGCGAGTACCTGGGGATGACCGAGGGAGCGCGGCCGCTGGCGATCCCTTCCTACGTCGCGGTCACCGCGCTGATCGCCGCCGCCTACTTCGGCACCGCCTTCAACGTCCTCGTCGTCATCGCCGCGATCTTCCCGCTGCTCTTCTTCTTCGCGATCAACGCCAAGCAGCGCGACGGCTTCACCGTCTCCTTCAGCGTCACCCTGATGGGGATCCTCTGGCTCGGCGTCCCGCTGGCCCACGCCGTCTTCCTCCGCGACCTGCCCGACCACGGTGCGGCGCTGCTGGTCGACGTGCTGATCGGGACCTTCGTCGCCGACACCGCCGCCTACGCGACCGGGCGGATGTTCGGCAGCCACAAAATCGCCCCCAGCATCTCGCCGAACAAGACGATCGAGGGGCTGGTCGGCGGCTTCGTGATCGGCACCATGGGCTTCTGGTTCGCCGGCCTCTACCAGGACTGGCTCTCCGGGACCGACGCGCTGATCATCGGCGCCGCCGTCGCCGCCGTCGCGCCGATCGGCGACCTCTTCGAGTCGATGCTGAAGCGCGACCTCGGGACCAAGGACACCGGCACCCTGTTCGGCCCCCACGGCGGCATCCTCGACCGCCTCGACGCGGTCCTGTTCACGATCGTGGTCGGCTACTACCTCTCGCTCTGGCTCGTCTACTGAGCTAGACGGAGAGGGCGCGCTCGATCGCCTCGGCGCGGCTGTGGACGCCGAGCCGGGCGTAGACGTGCTCGAGGTGCTTGCGCACGGTGGCGACGCTGATGTAGAGGTCGCGGGCGATTTGCTCGACCCCGGCGCCGTCGGCGAGCAGCGCGAGGACCTCGGCCTGGCGGTGGGTGAGGCCGAGCGGGGCGAGGCGCTCGGGGCTGAGCGCGGGCTGCTCGGTCAAGGTCAGCAGGGTCGCGTTGCCGCTCGGCTGCGCGTTGACCGTGAGGGTCCCGGACTCCGCGCCGACGACCAGGGGCCGCGCGGCGCCGGCCGCGAGCCACTCCACCAGCACCGCCGGCAGGACCGCGCCGCGGCGCTCGGGGAGGTAGCGGTCGAGCATCGCCAGCGCGGCGCCGGTCAGGTGGGCTAGGGATCCGTCGGCGGCGACCAGGACGACGGCGCTGCCGTGCTCGGCCAGCCCGCGCTCCAGGGCGGCGAGCAGCGCCCCCGCCTGGTCGCGCCCCACCGCCCGCGCGTAGGCCTGGGCCAGGTGGGGGCGCAGCAGTTCGAGCATCGCCCGGTCGCGCTCGCGGAAGCTGCGGCGGTCGCGGTTCATCGCGATCCCGATCACCACCGGGCCGGGGATGCCGAAGGCGATCTGGTCCTCGGCCCCGATCTCGCTGTAGAGGCCGTCGTAGAGCTCGAGCGCGTGGAACTGACGGGCGCTGAGGAAGTCGGAGATCTTGTAGGTGCCGAAGTCGCCGTTCAGCTGCACGCATATCAGCGGGTGCTGGTGGGCGAGGCGGGGCAGTTCGAAGTTGACCGCGTCGGGGACCTTCCACGGGTAGGTGAGGACCAGCGCCTCGCCGCCGGGGTCGACCTCGTTGTAGCCGACGAGGTCGGAGGGGAGGAGCCGCTGCAGCCCCGGCAGGATGCCGTGGCGGAACTCGTCCCTGCCCTCGAACGAGTGCGCTTCCGCGACGAAGTCGAGGGCGGCGTGGAGGTCGGCGCTGGAGGTCCGGCTCATAGAGCCAAATCCTACGCCCGAACCGGCGGACATTCAGGGTCCCGTAAGACTGCTCCGTATTCTCCGGGGGAATGAAGAAGCTGGTAATCCTCGGCTCGACCGGGTCGATCGGAACGCAGGCGCTCGAAGTCGTCGCCGCCACGGACGAGCTCCAGGTCGTCGGCCTCGCGGCCGGGCGCGACTGGGAGACGACCGTGGCGCAGGCGCGCGAGCACGGCGTGCCGGCGATCGCGATCGCCGATCCCGACGCGGCGACCCAGGCGCGCGGCGCCTGGAGCGGGCGCGTGCTGAGCGGCGAGGAGGGCGTGCGTGAGCTGGTCGCCGATTCCGGCGCCGACCTCGTCCTCAACGCGATCGTCGGCGCCGCCGGCCTCGGCTCGACGGTGGTCGCGCTGACCGAGGGGATCGACGTCGCCCTGGCCAACAAGGAGAGCCTGGTGGTCGGCGGCGAGCTGGTGATGGCGCTCTCCGAGGCGACCGGCGCCCGCCTGCTGCCGGTCGACTCCGAGCACTCGGCGCTCTTCCAGCTGATTGCCGGCGAGGCGCCCGGAACGGTCCAGAAGCTGGTCCTGACCGCCTCCGGCGGCCCCTTCCGCGGTCGCGAGGACCTCGGCGGAGTTCGCGTCGAGGAAGCGCTCGCGCACCCGACCTGGGAGATGGGCGGGCGGATCACGATCGACTGCGCGACCCTGATGAACAAGGGCTTCGAGGCGATCGAGGCGCACCACCTCTTCGCCGTCCCCTACGAGCGGATCGACGTCGTCGTCCACCCGCAGTCGCTGATCCACTCGCTGATCCAGCTCAACGACGGCTCCTCGCTGGCCCACCTCGGCTATCCCGACATGCGGGTCCCGATCTCCTACGCCCTGCACTATCCCGAGCGGGCCGACGTCGACCTCGCCCAGCTCGACCTCGCCGCGGCCGGGGAGCTCACCTTCGAGGCGCCCGACCTGGAGACCTTCGGCTGCCTGCGCCTGGCCCTGGAGGCCGGGGCGGCGGGGGGGACCGCGCCCTGCGTCCTCAACGCCGCCGACGAGGTCGCCGTCGCCGCCTTCCTCGCCGGCGAGATCCCGTTCACCGGCATCGCCGCGGTGATCGAGCGGGTCCTGGAGGAAATGCCGGCCCGACCGATAACTCACTTCGATGACCTCT
>JAWVEZ010000164.1:0-11687 GCA_033856455.1 Solirubrobacterales bacterium
CGCGGCGCCTCGTGGTGGGCGACCTCGGGCAGCTCGCCGTCCTCGCCGCGCAGCCCGGCGACCACCCCGGCGAGGATCAGCACCAGCCCGTGCCCGCCGGCGTCGACCACGCCCGATTCGCGCAGCACGTCGAGCTGCTCGGGGGTGCGGGCGACGGCGCGCTCGCCGTCTTCGATCGCCCGCTGCAGGACCTCCGCCAGGACCGCGTCCTGCTGGTCTTCGCCGACGTCGCGTCCGAGCCGCTGCTTGTCGGCTTCGAGGTGGGCGAGCTGGCGGGTCAGCGAGTGGGCCATCTCGCGGAAGACGGTCAGCATCGTGCCCTCCGCCGGCTCGCGGACCGAGTCGTAGGCGGCGTCGGCGGCGCTGGCGAAGGCGGCGGCGACCAGCACCGGGTCGACCAGCTCGCCGGGGCGGCTGGCCAGCTCCTCGGCGGCGCCGCGGACGATCTGGCTGAGGATCACCCCGGAGTTGCCGCGGGCCCCCATCAGCGCCGCCCGGGCGAGCGCCTGGACCAGCTCGGTGCGGCCGATCTCGTCGACCTCCTGGCCGTCGAGGCGGTCGAGCTCCTCCATCACGGCGCGCAGGGTCATCGCCATGTTGTCGCCGGTGTCGCCGTCGGCGACCGGGAAGACGTTGAGGTCGTTCACCTCCTGGCGACGGGCCTCCAGCGAGGCGTATGCAGAGCTGATGACCCGCCGGAAGCGGGCGATCGAGGGATCGGGCATCTGCGGGGAATCTATCCGGCGCCCGCGACGTTCGTTAGCCGTCCACTGTCAGGGAACTGTCAGGCAACGGAGCCGCAGGCATTGCTAGCGTGCCCGGCTCGATGCGCACCTTCGCCACCTGGATCACCGGTCACCGCAAGACGGTGATCATCGGCTGGGTCGTCGCCCTGGTCGGGTTCGGCATGATCGCGAGCTCGGCCGGCTCGGACTTCAGCGAAGAATTCAAGCTGCCCTCCTCGGATTCGCAGGAAGCGTTCGAGCTGCTGGAAACCAAATTCCCGGCCCAGTCGGGCGACACGGCGCAGATCGTCTACCGGGCGCCCGCCGGGGTCGAGTCGCCGGCGGTCAAACAGAAGATGGAGTCCGTCTTCGCCGAAGCCGAAGATCTGCCCCACGTCAGCGAAGTCGCCAGCCCCTACGTCAAAGGCGGCGCCGGCGCGGTCAGCGACGACGGCGAAATCGCCTACGCGACCGTCCAGTTCGACGTGACCAGCGACAAGCTTGCCGACAAGGAAGGCAAGAAGCTGATCGAGATGTCCGAACGCGCCTCCGGCGACGACGTCCAGGTCGACGTCGGCGGCCAGCCGATCGAGGAAGCGCGGGCCGAAGAAGAACAGGACTCCTCCTTCGCGATCGGACTGCTGGCGGCGATCGTGATCCTGCTGATCACCTTCGGCTCGGTCGTCGCGATGGGGCTGCCGCTGATCACCGCGCTCTTCGCCCTCGGCGTCGGGCTCAGCGTCGTTACCCTCGGCACCCACGTCTTCGACACCGCCGAGTTCGCGCCGCAGCTGGCGCTGATGATCGGACTCGGCGTCGGCATCGACTACGCGCTCTTCATCGTCACCCGCTTCCGCAACGCGATGGGGGCCGGACTGGAGCCGCGCGAGGCGGCGATCCTCGCCACCGACACCGCCGGCCGCGCCGTCCTCTTCGCCGGAATCACGGTGATCATCGCCCTGATGGGGATGTTCCTGCTCGGCCTCAGCTTCCTCTACGGAGTGGCGATGGCGGCGGCGATCGCGGTGCTGTTCACGATGATCTCCGCGCTGACCCTGCTGCCGGCGCTGCTCTCGCTGGTCGGCCGCCGGATCGACAAACTGCGGATCCCCGGCTACGGCCGCAAGGCCGGCGTCGACGACCACACCTGGTGGCTGCGCTGGAGCCAGACGATCCAGCGCAAACCCGCGGTCTGGGCCACCCTCTCCGCGATCGTCCTGATCGTTCTCTGCATCCCGACGCTGTCGCTGCGGCTGGGCTCCAACGACGCCGGCACCGACCCGGCCGGGACGACCACGAAGGAAGCGTACGACCTGCTCGCCGAGGGCTTCGGGCCGGGCTTCAACGGGCCCTTCGCGATCGTCGCCGAACTGCCCTCCAAAGGCGACGATGCGGCTCTGGTCGAGCTGAGCAAGACGCTGGAAAAGGAAGAAGGCGTCGCCGCCGTCACCGACGTGACGATGAACGAGCAGGGCAACACGGCCGTGTTCCAGCTCTACCCGACCTCCTCGCCGCAGGACGTCGAGACGACCGAGCTGTTGAACCACATCCGCGACGAGGTGATCCCGCCCCTGGAGGAATCGACCGGCGCCACCGTTCACGTCGGCGGCATCACCGCGATCTTCGAGGACTTCGGCGACGCGATCGCCGAAAAGCTGCCGCTCTTCATCGGCGTCGTCGTCCTGCTCTCCGCGCTCCTGCTGATGCTCGTCTTCCGCTCGATCCTCGTGCCGCTGAAGGCCGTGGTGATGAACCTGCTCTCGATCGGCGCCGCCTTCGGCCTGATCGTCGCCGTCTTCCAGTGGGGTTGGGGGGCGAGCATCATCGGCGTCGACGGCACCGGACCGATCATCTCCTTCTTCCCGATCTTCCTCTTCGCGATCGTCTTCGGGCTCTCGATGGACTACGAGGTCTTCCTGATGTCGCGGATCCACGAGGAGTGGGAGCACACCCACGACGCGACCGAATCGGTCACCCGCGGCCTCGCCCTGACCGGCCGCGTGATCACCGCGGCCGCGGCGATCATGATCACCGTCTTCGCCTCCTTCATGCTCGGCGAAGACCGGATCATCAAACTCTTCGGCCTCGGCCTCGCCTCCGCCGTCTTCATCGACGCCGTGATCATCCGCTCGATCCTCGTGCCGGCGATCATGCAGCTGCTCGGCCGCCGCGCCTGGTGGTTCCCGAAGTGGCTCGACTGGCTGCCGAAGATGCACGTCGAGCCCGCGGAGCCGCCGGTTACCGGCGAGCAGCCGGTTGTCGCGCCCGAGCGCGGCTAGGGCGAACTGCGGGGCGCTGAGGGGGGGCCTGGGACCCCTCTCCGTGAATTGGGTCGTGCGCGCTGACGCGCGGCACAACTCCAGGTTGAGCCCGCCTATGGCGGGCTTCTGATCAGATACATCTGGGCCTTCGGCACATTCCCGGAGAGGGGTCCCACGCCCCCGTCCGCGCCGAAATTCACCCAAGGATGGGCTGAGGTCGACTGACCAAGCCAGAGTGGTGACGGCGATGAGCTAGTAGCGGAGCTACTTGCGAAGAGCTGGCGCCGCTATGGCGCCGTGTCAGGCGGCCTCAGGCCGCCTTGGTGACCTTGTTGGCCTTGAGGCAGCGAGTGCACACGTAGGTGCGCATTGGGCTGCCGCGCTCGATGATCCGGACCTTTTGCAGGTTCGGCTCGAAGCGGCGCTTGGTGGCGACCATCGAGTGGCTTCGGGACTGGCCGAAGCCTGGTCCCTTGCCGCAGCTGTGGCATACCTTGGCCATGAGGACGCTGGATGGTACAGGGTGCCCGGTCGCGGTGGCTCCTGCCGGCTGAGTTGCGCGCATCCGACATTGACCACGTCTGAGTGGGGTCAAAGTCGGATGCGCGATCGGCGCTCGCGAGATTGGCCCGGTTAGGGCGTGGTCAAAGTCGCGAGCGCGTTCCGGGTCTAGGCGAGTTGGCGCTTGAGGAGGGCCATGCGGGCGACGGTGAGGGCGCCGTTGCGCCCCTGGTCGCGTTTGCCGCCGCCGGAGCGGGCCAGGGCCTGGTCCATGTTGTCGCAGGTGATCACGCCGAAGGCGCAGGGGACGCCGGTCTCCAGCTGGACGTCCTGGATGCCCCGCGCCGACTCGGCGCAGACGAAGTCGAAGTGGTCGGTCTCGCCGCGGATCACGACGCCGAGGCAGACGACGCCGGCGTAGTCGCCGGTCTGAGCGAAGAGCTTGGCCGCGTAGGGCAGCTCGTAGGCGCCGGGGACGGAGGTGCGCTCGACCGAGGCGGCGGGGACGCCGAGCAGCTCGAAGCCCTCGTCGGCGCCGGCCAGGAGGCGCTGGGCGAGGTCCTCGTAGTAGCGGCCGACGCATACCGCCCAGCGCTGGTCGGCCAGGTAGGCCTTCTCGTCGTCGCTGAACGTCTCCAGGAACTGCCCGTCGCCGTCAGCCACCGGCGGCCTCGGCGTCGTGCTCTTCCTCGTCGTGGATCATCTCCTCGTCGAGCGGCAGGCCCTGGTGGTGCAGCGAGTGGCCCATCTTCTCCCGCTTGGTCCGCAGGTAGGCCTCGTTGTGGAGGTTGGGGACCGATTCGATCGGCACCTGCTCTGAGACCGAGAGGCCGTAGCCCTCGAGGCCGACGATCTTTTTCGGGTTGTTGGTGAGGATGCGGATGCTGGTCAGGCCGAGGTCGACGAGGATCTGGGCGCCGATCCCGTAGTCGCGCAGGTCGGCCGGCAGACCCAGCTTGAGGTTGGCCTCGACCGTGTCGGCGCCCTCCTCCTGCAGCTTGTAGGCGCGCAGCTTGTTCAGGAGGCCGATCCCCCGACCCTCCTGGGAGAGGTAGAGCAGCACGCCCCTCCCCTCCTCCTCGATCTGCGAGAGCGCCGCTTCGAGCTGTTCGCCGCAGTCGCAGCGCATGCTGTGGAAGACGTCGCCGGTCAGGCACTCGCTGTGCACGCGGACCAGCACGTCCTCGGCCCCGTCGACCTCGCCCTTGACCATCGCCACGTGGTGTTTGTCGTCGACCAGCGAGCGGTAGCCGACCGCGGTGAAGTCGCCGAAGGTGGTCGGCAGCGCCGTGTCGACGACCCGTTCGACCAGCTTCTCGGTGCGGCGCCGGTAGGCGATCAGGTCGGCGACGGTGACCATCTTCAGCCCGTGCTTCTCGCAGTAGGGGATCAGGTCGGGGACGCGGGCCATCGTGCCGTCGTCGTTCATCACCTCGCAGATCACCCCGGCGGGAATCAGCCCGGCGAGCCCGGCGAAGTCGACGCTGGCCTCGGTGTGGCCGGTGCGCTCGAGGACGCCGCCGTCTTTGGCCCGCAGCGGGAACATGTGGCCGGGGACGACGATGTCGCGGGGGCCGGACTTGGGGTCGATCGCGACCTGGATCGTGTGCGCGCGATCGTGCGCGGAGATCCCGGTGCTGACCCCTGTCGCGGCCTCGATCGTGACCGTGAAGGCGGTTTCCAGCGGCGCCTCGTTCTTCGCGGCCATCACTTTCAGGCCGAGCTGGTCGCAGCGCTCGGAGGTCAGCGCCAGGCAGATCAGCCCGCGTGCCTCCTTGGCCATGAAGTTGATGCCCTCCGGGGTCGCGAACTGCGCGGCCATCACCAGGTCGCCCTCGTTCTCGCGGTCCTCGCCGTCGCAGACGACGATCATCCGCCCGCGGCGGATCTCCTCGATCGCCTCCTCGATCGTCGAGAAGGGGCTATCGGCGCGTCTCTTGTCGTCCTGCTCGGTCTCGGTGCTCATCTGGCCCACGGTCAGTCCTTTCCTGCGAATGGTGACACCAAACGCTCCACATACTTCGCCACCATGTCGCTCTCGACGTTGAGCTTGCTTCCAGGCTCCAGTTCTCCAAGGGTCGTGCGCTCCAGGGTCTCGGGGATCAGGGAGACCTCTACCCACTCCCCGCCGAGCTCGGCGACGGTGAGGCTGACCCCGTTCAGGGCGATCGAGCCCTTGTCGATCGCGTAGCGCAGGAGCGGGGCCGGGAGGCCGATCCGCAGGCGCCGCGCGAAGCCGTCCTCGCGGCTCTCGAGCACGGTGCCGACCCCGTCGACGTGACCCTGGACGATGTGGCCGCCGAGCCGGTCCGACGCCCGCATCGCCAGCTCCAGGTTGACCCGGGCACCGGCCAGCAGCTCGGCGAGCGCGGTCACGGTCAGCGTCTGGTTCATCGCCTCGGTGTCGAAGCCGGCGGCGTCCGACGCGGTGGCGGTGAGGCAGCAGCCGTTGACGGCGACCGAGTCGCCGAGCCCGATCTCCGATCCCAGGGTGGTCGCGATCCGCAGGTGGGCGCCGTCCTCGTCGGCGTCGAAGCGCTCGATCGTGCCGACGTCTTGGACTAGTCCCGTGAACATCACCACTCCTTGAAGCGGGACGTGATCAGCAGATCCTCGCCGACGTATTCCGAGGACGACTCGAGCGCGCTCCGGCGGGCGGGTCCTGTCGCGGCAGTGCCCCCATGGCCTGCGGTAGCTAAAGCTTCCTCGGCCATGGGACCCCCTACCGCGCCACCCGCCCGAGGGGAGGAGATCTCTTCGCCCAGAAGGACGGGGGCGATGAAGATGCGGGATTCGTCGAGCTGGTCGGCCGACGTAAACGCGGCGGCGAGCCGACGTCCGCCCTCCAAGAAAAGACTGGTGATGCCGCGGCGGCCGAGCTCCGTGAGGGCTGCCGCCACACGGTCCGCGGGGGTGTTTCCGGAGACGACGATTACCTCGACGCCGAGGTCCCGCAGGGCGCCGAGGCGGGCGGGGTCGGCGTCGGGGGCGACGACGACGAGCAGCGGCGAGCGGTCGAGGGTGGCGAGCAGCTGCGAGCCGCAGGGCAGCCGCGCCTCGGAGTCGAAGACGACGCGGACCGGCTGGCGGGCGCCGGGCAGGCGCGCGGTCAGCAGCGGGTCGTCGGCCAGCACGGTGCCGATCCCGACCGCGATCGCGTCGGCTTCCGAGCGCCAGCGGTGGACCAGCGGCCGGCTGCTCTCGCCGGAGATCCAGGGATCGTCGCCGGGCGCGGTCGCGGTCTGGCCGTCGAGCGACATCGCCATCTTCAGGGTGACCAGCGGCAGCCCGGTGCGGGCGTGCTTGCGGAAGGCCTGGTTGAGGAGACGGGCGGCAGCGGCCTCGGCGCCGGCCGCGAACTCGACCTCGACGTCGCCGTCACGCAGCATCCCCGGCCCACGCCCAGCGGCCTTTTCGGAGGGATCATCGGAGGCGATCACGACGCGGGCGATCCCGGCCTCGAGGATCGCGTCTACACAGGGCGGCTGGCGACCCTGATGCGCACAGGGCTCCAGGGTCACGTACAGCGTCGCCCCGGCCGGGTCCTCGCCGCGGGCCCGGCACTCGGCCAGCGCCGCCCGCTCCGCGTGCAGCCCGCCCAACTCGGCATGGAACCCCTCACCGATAACCTCACCGTCGCGGACGATCACGGCTCCCACGAGCGGGTTCGGACTCACCCGTCCCCGACCGCCCTCGGCTAGTTCCAAAGCGCGGTTCAAGAACCCGTGGTCAGTTGATTGACGAGTCAATCAGGCAATTCTAGCCACGAGGCGATATGGCTAGGCAGATCAAGGACGCAGAGAGCGTGGCGTGCTCTGCACGCGAGCGACCGAGGACGCCGAGCTGCGACGCCATATCGCCTCGCGCCCGAATACTGTGGCCTCCTCTTTGAAGCTGATAATCCAAATTCCGTGCCTCAATGAGGAGGCCACCCTGCCGGCCACCCTCGCCGATCTGCCGCGCGCGGTTGATGGCTTCGACGCGGTCGAGCTGCTGGTGATCGACGACGGCTCGACCGACCGCACCGTCGCGGTGGCGCGCGAGCACGGCGTCGACCACGTCGTCCGCCTGACCAACAACAAGGGGCTGGCAGCCGGCTTCCAGGCGGGATTGGACGCCTGCCTGAAGCTCGGCGCCGACGTCGTCGTCAACACCGACGCCGACAACCAGTACGCCGGCGCCGACGTGGTCAAGTTGGTCGCGCCGATCCTCGCCGGCGAGGCCGACATGGTCGTCGGCGACCGCCAGGTCGGGACAATCGACCACTTCTCCGGCTCGAAGAAGGGGCTGCAGCGCCTCGGCAGCTGGGTCGTGCGGCGGGTCTCGGGGACCGAGATCAGCGACGCCACCTCCGGCTTCCGCGCCTACAACCGCGAGGCCGCCCTGCAGCTGCTGGTCGTCGACAACTTCACCTACACGCTGGAGAGCCTGATCCAGGCCGGGAAAATGCTGGTCGCGGTCGACGAGGTCGCGGTCGGAACCAATCCGCAGACGCGCGAGTCGCGCCTCTTCGACTCGACCGGCGGCTACGTGCGCCGCAACGGGCTGGCGATCCTGCGGATCTACGCCCGCTACGAGCCGCTGCGCGCTTTCGCCAGCGCCGGCGCGGTGGTGATGCTGCTGGCCCTGGCCGCCTGGGCGCCGTTCCTCGTCGACTGGATCTTCAACGGCGACTCCAGCGGCCACATCCAGTCGCTGATCCTCGGCGCCGTTCTCTTCATCGCCGCGATCCAGCTCTTCGCGCTGGGCGTGATCGGCGACCTGCTCTCCAGCCAGCGGGTGATGACGCAGCGGGTCTTCGAGCGGGTGCGGCGGGTCGAGCTCGCCCTCGGCGTCGAGCCCTCGCACTACGAGCGCGGCGACCAGGACGGCTGATGGCGCGTTTCAAACGCGGCGGCGCCGACCAGGGCGAGACCTCCTCCAGCGCCGAATACGGCAAAACGGCCAGCTTCCTGGCGATCGGCGTCGGCCTCACCGGCGTGATCACCTACGCCTATTTCCTGATCGCCTCGCACACGCTCTCCAAGCTCGACTACGGGCAGATCACGATCCTCTGGTCGGCCGTCTTCATCACGATCTCGACCCTCTACCGCCCGGTCGAACAGCTGCTCTCGCGCCACATCTCCGAGCGTCTGGTCAACCGCGAATCGATCAGCCAGCCGATGCGGGTCGCCGCGACGATCCAGGTCGGGCTGGCGCTGACCTTCGCGGTCGCGGCGCTGGCCCTGCGCGGGCCGCTCGAAGACGACCTGCTGGACGGCAACGAACCGCTCTACTGGGTCTTCTTCGGCGCCGTCCTCTTCTACGCCGCCTCCTACTTCGCCCGCGGCTACCTCGCCGGCCGCCGTGAGTTCGGCCCGTTCACGGCGCTGATCCTCTCCGAGTCCGTCTTCCGCACCTCGTTCGCGGTGCTGGTCGCGGTCGGGCTTCTCAGCGGCCAGGACATGGTCGCGGTCGGGATCGTCGCCGCGCCCTCGCTCTCGCTGATCGTGGTCCCGATCTTCTTCGCCTGGCGGGCTAAGAAGGCAATAGACGAACCCCCCCAGCCCGCAAGCGAGGAGGCGCCGGACGAGGCCTTCTCGATGAAGGAGGGTTCCGGGTTCGCCGCCGCGGTGCTGGTGATCATGTTCAGCGAACAGGCCTTCCTCAACGCCGGGCCGCTGATCATCGGCGCCCTCTCGGGGGCGACCGCGACCGGCTTCATCTTCAACGTGCTGATGATCGCGCGGGCGCCGCTGCAGCTCTTCCAGGCGGTCTCGACCAGCATCCTTCCCCACCTGACCAGCCTCCACACCTCGACCGAGCCCGACTCCGAGCGCGAGTTCCACCGATCGGTCCGCGGCGTCCTGCTCGGGATCGCCGGCTTCGCCGCCTTCACCGCCGTCGTCGTCCTGATCGCCGGCCCGAAGCTGATGGAGATCGCCTTCAGTGGCAAGTACGAGTACGACCGGCCGGCGCTGCTGCTGGTGACGCTGGGAATGGGCCTGTACCTCGGCGCGGTCACCCTCAACCAGGCCTGCCTCGCCCAGGGCCAGGTGCGACGCGCGGCCGGGCGCTGGATCGGCTGCGCCACCTTCTTCATCGCCTGGACCCTGGTCCCGCTGATCGCCGACGAGTTCCGCCGGGTCGAGATCGGCTTCGCGCTGACCGCCGGCATCCTCTTTTGCCTGCTCTACCTCGTCTACCGCAATCCGCACGAGCGACCCGAGGACGTGCCCGAACCGGGCTCGCCGGAGGAGCTCGAGGCTCGCCTCGCCTCGATCGACGAGAACGTCTGAGCTCTGGCCTCGCAGTTCCTTGCATGGTGCCTGCGCGGTTCTTTAACTAGGGTCCGCCGATGGGCCACGATGCCGAGCTAATCCTCATAGCCGGCGTCCTGCTGGCCGCGGGGATCGCGGGGGTGCTCTTCGCCGAGCGCGTGAGGATCCCGAGCCTGCTGCTGTTCCTCGGTCTCGGCATCCTCGCCGGCTCGGAGGGAATCGGCGGGATCGACTTCTCCAACGCCGAGCTGGCGCGGACCCTGGGGACGATCGCCCTGGTCCTGATCCTCTTCGAGGGCGGCCTCACCGCCGGCTGGTCAGAGATCCGGCCGGTGCTCGGCACGGCGGCCTCGCTGGCCACCGTCGGAACGCTGGTAACCGCCGCGATCGCCGGGTTCGCGGCCAAGTTCATCTTCGACCTCTCGACCCTGGAAGGGCTCCTGGTCGGGGCCGCGATCGCCGCCACCGACTCCGCCGCGATCTTCGCGGTGCTGCGCAACTCGACGGTCGAGAAGCGCCTGGCGCGCTCGCTCGAGGGCGAGTCCGGGATGAACGACCCGGTCGCCCTGCTGCTGGTGATCGGATTCATCGAATGGATCCAGGAGCCTGGCTACGGGCTCACCGACATGATCGGTCTACTGGCGGTGAAACTCGCGGTCGGCATCGTCATCGGCGTCGCGATCGGCAAGCTGGCGGCGCTCGCCCTGGAGCGCGTGAAGCTGCCCTCCGACGGGCTCTACCCGGTGGCGACGATGGCTGTCGCCGGGCTCTCTTACGGGATCGCCGAGACCGCCCACGGCTCCGGCTTCCTGGCGATCTACCTGACCGCACTGGCCCTGGGCTCAGCCAGGCTGCCGGCCCGCCGCACCCTGATCGCCTTCCACGAAGGACTCGGCTGGATCGCCCAGATCTCGCTCTTCATCCTGCTTGGGCTGCTGATCTTCCCCAGCAACCTCGGTGGCGTCGCCTTCGAGGGCCTGGCGCTCTCGGCGGTGCTGATCTTCCTCGCCCGGCCGGTGGCGACCTACCTGGCGACGGCTCTGGCCCCCTTCCAGGCGCGCGAGCGGCTGATGCTCGGCTGGGCCGGCCTGCGCGGGGCGACGCCGATCTGGCTCGCCACCTTCCCGGTCGTCGCCGGGGTCGCCGGCGGCCAGGAACTGTTCTCGATCGTCTTCTTCGTCGTCGTCAGCTCGACCCTGGTCCAGGGCGCCAGCTTCGAGCCGCTCGCCAAACGGCTCGGCCTGACCACCGACGAACCGGCGCTGCCGCGGCGCATGCTCGCGACCGGGCGGATCCGGGAGATGGGCGGCGAGGTGATCTCCTTCAAACTGCCGCCGGGAGCGGCCGCGGTCGGCCACCCGGTGCGCGACCTGGCGCTGCCGCGCGAGGCCCTGGTCAACGTGATCGTCCGCGAGGGCAACGCGATCCCGCCGCGCGGCTCGACCGAGCTGCGCGAGGGCGACGAGCTGCACGTGCTCGCCCGCAGCGAGCTGCGCGACGAGGTCGAGGCGCTGACCGAGGTCTGGAGCGACGGGCCGGTCGGCAAACCGCCGGCCCCGAAGCTGCCGCGGCGCGGCGCCTCCCAGGTCTTCTCGGTCCGCCCCGCCCGCGAGGGCGAGGACCCGCTGGCCCTCGACAGGGTCAGCGACGTGCCGGTGATCGCGGTGATGAGGACCCGCAACGACCGCCCCGGGGCGATGGTCGCCCTCGCCGACGGGCGCTACGCGGTGACCGGCGAGGTGGTCGCGGTCGGCGGCCGCCGGGCGCTGGCCGACTGGTGCGAGCGGCGGGCGGCTCGCGAGGGGGTCTCTGCCGCCGAACGGGCTTGGTGGCAGGAGGTCACCGGGGCGCTGATTGCTACGGGCTAGGGACGGCGCGCTTCGGGACGCATGCGGGGAGGGGTCGGGGTGCCCCTTTCGCTTAGTTTTTTTGTGGGGCGA
>JAWVEZ010000165.1:0-9306 GCA_033856455.1 Solirubrobacterales bacterium
CTTGCGGCTGTTCGGGCAGGTACGGGCGTTAGCGTGGAGCTTCATCCGGGTTCTCCTTGTTGGTGGGTGGCTTCAGCACCCCCAGCCTTCAAGGAGGCCCGGATGAACAACGTTGTTAGGAGCTACACCTAGCCGCGCCCCCGGCGTGTGTCAGATCCGACGCGTCTGGGAACATCAAGCTGAGACCTCATGCTCTGTGCGGCCATAGATATCGGCTCCAACACCACCCGCGTGCTCGTCGCCGAGCCGATCGACGGGCAGGTCAAGAAGGTGATGGAGCAGCGCGCCTACACGCGGATCAACAAAGCCCTGGACGCCGACGGCGCGATCACGGCGGAGAAGATCGCCGAGGTCTGCGAGGTGGTCGCGACCCAGGTGCGGCTGGCCCGTGAGCTCGGTGCCGAGGTGATCCGCGCGGTCGCCACCGCGGCGGTGCGCGACGCGACCAACGGCGAGCAGGCGGCGGCGGCGATCTCGCGCGCGGCCGGGGTCGAGGTCGAGGTGCTGAGCGAGCAGGAGGAGGGCCGGCTGGCCTTCCTCGGCGCGACCAAGGCCCTCGGGCACCCGGCGGAAGGGACGATCGGCGTGGTCGACGTCGGCGGCGGCTCCAGCGAGGTGATCCTCGGCACGGTCGCCGGCGGAGTCAAGTCGGTGCGCTCATGGCCGGTTGGCTCCGGCGTGCTGGCCGACGAGCTGATCTCCTCCGATCCCCCTTCGGCGGCCGAGATCCGCAAGGTCCGCGACCGCATCGACGACATCTTCGCCGGGGTCGAGATCGAGCACCCCGCCCAGGCCGTCGCGGTCGGCGGCAGCGCCACCAGCCTGCGCCGCCTGGTCGGCGCCGTGCTCGAGTACGAGACCCTGGAGCGCGGCATCCGCGTGCTCAGCGGCGACCCCGCCGCCGAGGTCGCCAAACGCTTCGAGTTGGACCCGGTCCGCGTCCGCATCCTCGCCACCGGTGTTCTCCTCCTGGAGAAGATCTCCGAGCTGCTCGGCCAGCCCCTGCAGATCGGCAAGGGCGGCCTCCGCGAGGGCATCATCCTCGACCTGCTCCACAACGGCCAGTCAAATGGCCGCCCCTCGATCCGCCTCGTCGCCTAGAACGCCCCGCCCCGGCGCGCGCTTGCTGCATTAGGCCGCCTATAGCCGGCCTGATCCGACGAGCGCCGGGCCGGTCACCGGAAGTTCACATCGTGTTTGCAGGGGATTCACAACTTTTCCCTGCAAATGCCGAATTCTGTAAGTGACAACGAGTAATTGAGAAGAGGGAGACACCGATGACTTCCCGAGTTGACATGCACTGCCACTCCACCGCTTCGCAGCTTTCGCGGTTGGGGGTCCAGAGATCGCTGGGGCTGCCGGAGTGCGCGACGCCGCCCGAGGAGGTCTACGAGCTGGCCAAACGGCGGGGCATGGACTTCGTGACGATCACCGATCACGACACGATCGACGGCGCGCTGAGCTTGGCCGACCGTCCCGACTGCTTCGTCTCCGAGGAGCTGACCGCCCGCTTCGCCGGCGAGCCCCAGGCGGTACACGTCCTTTGTTACGGGATCACTCCAGGAGACCACGAGTGGCTGCAGGCCCATTCCGGCGACGTCGAGGCCTGCGCCGCGTACCTGCGCGAGAGCGACATCACCTGTGCGCTCGCGCACCCCTTCTTCGACGTCGGCGCGCCGCTCACACGGCGCCACCGCCGTCGCTTGGCGGAGCTGTTCCCGATCTGGGAGGTCCGCAACGGTTCACGGGCCGCGGAGCTGAACATGCCCGCCGTCGTCTACATCGAGACCAACGACGGCACCGGCATCGGCGGCTCCGACGACCATGCCGGCGTCGACATCGGCCGCACCTTCACCGAGGCGCCCGATGCCAGCACGCCGGAAGAGTTTCTAAGTCACGTCCGCGAAGGCCAGGCGAGCGCCGGCGGCTCCCAGGGGAGCGCCGCCAAGTGGGCGCACGCGGCGATGGCACTCGCCACCCGCGCCCTCGGCGAGCCGCCGAGCGGGGCGGGGGGACGGAGCGCGGCGCCGGACCCCGGCGCGGTCCTGAAGATGGCCGAACGGGTGATTCGCGAGGGCTCGGCGCGCGAGGGCAAGGTCGCGACCGACATCGGTCCCGACGACGCCCGCGCCCTGCTCGAGGCCTGGCTCGACAGCGTCGGCCTCGAGCTGCGCGGCCGTGAGCTGATCGACTACCTGCAGGCCGACGGCTTCTCCCACTCCGACCTCTACCGCCGCGCCCGCCGCGGCCACGAGCGGCGCCTGCGCCGCGCCGTCGGGGAGGGCACCGCCGCGGTCGCCGCCGGCGACTTTCCGAGCGCGATGAACGGCGTCTTCGGCGCCCTCCTGCCGGCCCTGCCCTACGCACCGGCCACCGCCTTCCTCGGCGCCGAGGTCGGCCGCCTGCGCAACCGCGCCGACGAGCCGCTCCGGGTCGCGGTGATCGCCGACGGGATCGGCTCGATGCACGGCGTCACCCACACGATCGAGCAGATCCGCGAGCGCGGCGTGCCCGGCTTCGAGGTCGAGGTGGTCGGGACCGACCCCGGCGTCGACCGCCGCCTCCCCGCCGCGACCGAGCTGGAAATCCCTTTCTACGAGGGGATGGCGCTCGGGGTCCCCGGACTGCCCGACCTGGTCGAGACGCTGGCCGAGGGCAGCTATGACCTCGTCCACGTGACTGCCCCGGGGCCGGCCGGTATCGCCGCGACCCTGCTCAGCCGGGTCACCGGCCTGCCGCTGCTCGCCAGCTACCACACCGAGCTCGCCGCCTACGCGGGGCTGCGGAGCGGGGACGGCGGGATCGAGGCGATCGCCCGCGGTGCCCTCGGCGCCTTCTACGGCGTGCCCGGGGTGGTCCTCTCGCCGAGTCCCGCCGCCGACGCCTCGCTGGCCGGGCTCGGGCTCGACGGCGCCCGGGTGCGGCGCTGGGAGCGCGGCGTCGACGTCGAGCGCTTCGACCCGGCCAAGGCCCGCCGCGACCGCTACCCGGGCGAGATCAAGGTCCTCTACGTCGGCCGCCTGACCCGCGAGAAGGGGGTCCACCTGCTGGCCGAGAGCTTCCTCCGCGCCCACGCCTCCGACCCCCGCCTGCACCTGCTGCTGGCCGGCGGCGGCCCCGAGGAGGAGGATCTGCGCCGGCGGCTCGGCGAGCACGCCACCTTCCTGGGCTGGATTGGCGGCGAGGAGCTGGCCGAGGCCTACGCGAGCGCCGACGTCTTCCTCTTCGCCAGCCGCACCGACACCTACGGGCAGGTGATCATCGAGGCCGGGGCCAGCGGGCTGCCGGTGGTCGCGGTCGCCGAGGGCGGTCCGGCGGCGCTGGTCGAGAACCGCCACACCGGCCTGCTCTGCCGCCCCGACGCCGACCACCTGGCCGGCTCGCTGCTGCAGCTCGCCTCCTCGCCGCTGCTGCGCTACCACCTTGGCGCCAGCGGCGCCGAAGCGGCCCGCCTGCGCTCCTGGGAGCGCTCGATGGACCAGCTCGGGGCTGGCTACCGTCGCCTGCTCGAGGTCGAGGCGCTGCCGGCCGAGCAGCCGATCGTCCAGGCTGCCTGAGGAGCCCGGAGTGGAGGCGTTGCCCGAGTACGATTCACCGATCGACGATCCCGCTCTTTACTTCAATCGCGAGCTCTCCTGGCTCGACTTCAACCAGCGGGTGCTCGAGTTGGCCGAGGACACCGAGGTGCCGCTGTTGGAGCGCCTGCGGTTCTGCGGCATCTACGCCTCCAATCTCGACGAGTTCTTCATGGTCCGGGTCGCCGGGCTGTTCGACCAGCTCGACGCCGGGATCGACGCCCGTGGCCCCGACGGCCTCGCCCCGAGCGAGCAGATCGACCGCATCCAGACGCGGGTGCTGGAACTGGACAGTCGTCTCCACGCCTGTTTCGACGGCGTCCTGCGCCCGGCCCTGGCCGAGCACGGGATCAAGTTCGTCTCGCTCGAGAACGCCACCGAGGAGGAGCGGCGCGAGATCGACGCCCGCTTCCACGAACAGGTCTTCCCGGCGCTGACGCCGCTGGTGATCGGCCTCGGCCGGCCCTTCCCCTACATCTCCAACCTCTCGCTCAGCCTCGGGGTGCTGCTGCGCGACCCCGAGAGCGGCACCGAGATCATCGCCCGGGTCAAGGTCCCGAAGGAGCTGCTCGGTCGCTTCCTGCCGGTCGGCGAGAGCGGCAACGCCTTCGTGCCGCTGGAGGAGATCATCGCCGCCAACCTCGACGCGCTCTTCCCCGGCACCGAAGTCATCGACCACGGCTACTTCCGGGTCACCCGCGACGCCGACTTCACGGTCTCCGACGAGGCCGACGACCTCCTGCAGGCGGTCCAGGACGAGATCCGCCGCCGCCGCTTCGGCGAGGTCGTGCGCCTCGAGATCGCCGCCGGGATGAACCCGAAGCTGCGCGAGCAGCTGAGCGGGGCGCTGCGGCTCGAAGACCGCGAGGTCTACGACGTCGACGGGCTGATCGACCTCGGCGACGTCGGCGGCATCGCCAACGTCCCCGGCCACGCGGAGCTGCGCTACCCGCCCTGGACCCCGGTCACCCAGCCGCGCCTGCAGGGGGAGGACGAGGAGCCGGTCGACATGTTCGCCGCGATCCGCCGCGGCGACGTCCTCGTCCACCACCCTTATGACTCCTTCGCCAACTCGGTCGAGCGCTTCGTCGCCCAGGCGGTCGCCGATCCGGACGTGCTGGCGATCAAGCAGACGGTGTACCGGACCAGCGACGACTCGCCGCTCGTCCCGGGGCTGATCCGCGCCTCCGAACGCGGCAAGCAGGCGGTCTGCATGGTCGAGCTGAAAGCGCGCTTCGACGAGGAGGCAAACATCCACTGGGCGAAGTCGCTGGAGGAGGCGGGCGTCCACGTCGTCTATGGGATCCCCGGCCTGAAGACCCACGTGAAGGCGATCCTCGTGGTCCGCCGCGAGGGGGAGAAGGTCCGCGAGTACGTCCACATCGGGACCGGCAACTACCACCCGAAGACGGCTCGCCTCTACACCGACTTCGGCCTCTTCACCGCCGATCCCGACATCGGCGCCGACGTCGCCGAGATGTTCAACTTCCTCACCGGCTACGGGCGCCCGGCGGTCTACCGCAAGGTGCTGGTCTCGCCGACCACGATGCGCAGCCGGATGGTCGAGGAGATCGAGCGCACGGTCGCCGCCCACGAAGCCGGCGAAGAGGCGCGGATCGCCCTGAAGATGAACTCGCTGGTCGACGCCGGCTGCATCCAGGCGCTCTACAGGGCCTCGACCGCCGGGGTCAGGGTCGACCTCAACGTGCGTGGGATCTGCTGCCTGCGTCCCGGGGTTCCGGGGGTCTCCGAGAACATCCGCGTGGTCTCGATCGTCGGCCGCTTCCTCGAGCACTCGCGGGTCTACGCGTTCCAGCGGGGCGCCGAAAACCGGGTCCTGATGGGCTCCGCCGACCTGATGCCGCGCAACCTCGACAGCCGGGTCGAGTTGGTCGCCCCGGTCGAAGACGAGGACCTGAAAGCGGAGATGCTCGACGTGCTCGAGCGCTGTTTCGCCGACAACACCAACGCCTGGGAGCTCGGCGAGGACGGGCGCTGGACCCGCGACGTCGCCCCGGAGGGCTCGCGGCGCAGCGTGCAGACGGAGCTGCGCGAGCGTCACGCGGCCCGGGCGGCAGAGCAACTCGCGGCTTCCGCGGGCTGAGCGCACCCGGCGCCTCCGCCGCCACTAGGATGGCGCCGTGGCGCGCTTTTCGCTCCTTCCCCGCGATCGCACGTTCTTCGACCTCTTCATCGAAGCGGGTCAGAACAACGTGCACGCCTCCCGTCTGCTCGACAAGATGATGAACAGCTGGCCCGAGGACGAAGGTCTGCTCGAGAAAATCGTCGAGGCCGAGCACGAGGGCGACCGGATCACCCACGAGATCGTCAAACGGCTGAACTCGACCTTCGTCACCCCGATCGACCGCGAGGACATCTACGGGCTGGCCACGCAGATGGACGACATCGCCGACTTCATCGAGGAGGGCGCCGATTTCCTCGGCCTCTACAAGATCGAGGCGCCGATGGAGCAGGCGACCGCCCTGACCAAGGTCCTCGTCGCCTCCTGCGAGCAGCTCGCCGAGGGGCTCGAGCACCTGCCTGAGTTCAAGGACCTCGACAAGTACTGGATCGAGATCCACCGGCTCGAGAACGAGGGCGACCGGATCTCCCGCGACGCGGTCGCCTCGCTGTTCTCCAACGGGATCGACCCGATGGTCGTGATCCGCTGGAAGGACATGTTCGCCGTGCTCGAGGAGGCGATCGACGCGACCGAGACCGCCGCACAGATCCTCGAGGGAATAGTCATCAAGAATTCATGACGGGCTCTCGCGTCGCCATGCGGCGTCCTCAGTCGCTCGCGTGCGAAGCACGCTTCGCTCCCTGCGTCCTTGCCTGGCAACGCGAGAGCCTCGTCATCCAGCACCCATGAGCTCCGACGTCATCCTCGTCATCGTCATCTGCACGGCGCTCGCCTTCGACTTCACCAACGGCTTTCACGACACCGCCAACGTGGTCGCGACCTCGATCTCGACCGGGGCGGCGCGGCCGCAGGTGGCGATCGCGAGGGCGGCGCTGCTCAACTTCGTCGGCGCCTTCATCTCGATCAGCGTTGCCGCAACCGTCGCCAACGACGTCGTCGACGCCGGGGTGATCACGCCGACGATCGTCTTCGCCGGCCTGATCGGGGCGATCACCTGGAACCTGATCACCTGGTGGTTCGGGCTGCCCTCGAGCTCCTCGCACGCGCTGATCGGCGGCGTCGTCGGCTCCGCGGTGGCGGCGGTCGGGTTCGACGCGGTGCTGACCGAAGGCCTGGTCGGCAAGGTGCTGGTGCCGGCGGTGGTCGCGCCGATCCTCGCCTTCACCGTCGCCGGCCTGGCGATCGGCATCATCTACCGGATCGTCGGCAGGCAGCGGCCAGGGATCGTCAGCCGCGGCTTCAAACACGGCCAGGTCATCTCCGGCGGGCTCCTGGCCCTCGCCCACGGAACCAACGACGCCCAGAAGACGATGGGCATCATCACCCTCGCCCTGATCGCCAACGGCAGCCTCGGCGCCGGCGCCGATCCGCCCTTCTGGGTGATCTTCAGCGCCGCCGCGGCGATCGCCCTCGGCACCTACAGCGGCGGCTGGCGGATCATCAAAACGACCGGCACCCGGATCATCAAGATGGACGCGGCGCAGGGCTTCGCCGCGCAGGGAGCCGGCGCCGCGGTGATCCTCTCCTCGACCCACTTCGGCTTTCCGCTCTCGACCACCCATGTGATCAACGGCGGCGTGATGGGCGCGGGGGCGGCGAAACGAATCTCGGCGGTGCGCTGGGGGGTTGCCGGCAACATCGTCACCGCCTGGCTGCTGACGCTGCCGGCGGCCGCGGCGTTCGGCGCCGTCGTCTACGGCTTCACGCACATCTTCGGTGAAGGCGCGGTCGGGCCGGTGCTGGTCTCGCTGATCGCCCTCGCGCTGGTCGCCTATCTCTTCCTGCGCCGGGCCCAGCAGGGCGCACCGGTGCCGGCCTCGGGCGCATGATCTTCGCCAGCCTGATCGAGGGCAAGGAGATGCTGGAGACCGTGATCGCCTCGGTGGTCGCCGGGCTCGGCGTGACCGCGGCCTTCTCGGTGGCGATCTGGGGGGTGGGCCGGTTCGTCGAGCTGAGCAGCCGCGGCGACCGGCAGCTGGCGGCCGGCGGCGCGGCGGTCGTGGCGGGCCTGGCGCTGGCCTTCGTCGGCGCGGCGCTGGTCTTCGGAATCGTCGTGATGACGAGCAATTAGCGGCGTAGACTGGGTTTCGTGCGCACTGCCCGAAACGTCGCGATCGTCCTGCTGCTGGCCCTGGCCGCGGCCTTCGCCCCGAACGGCGGCAACGTCGTCGAAGCGATCCTGGCGGCGATCACGCTCGCCTTCCTGGCCGGAATCACGTGGATGCTCTACGTGCTGAGCCGCGAAAAACAGCTCACGCTGGCGACGCTGACCGACGGCCGGCGGGCGATCTTCTACGGCGGCTTCGGGGTGCTCGTCCTCTGCGTCGCCTGGGCCGACGAGATGTTCAACCGGGGCGGCGGCACCACCGTGCTGTGGATCGTGCTGCTGGTCGGGGCGCTCCTGGCCATTTACCGCGTCTGGACCGACGCGAACACCTACAGCTAGTCCGGGGGTATCCACTTCGCGCCGAAGCCGGCGCAGAGATTTTGCGAACTGCGCGCCACCCGTGAGGGGTTGCCTGTGACGGTGGGGGCATGCCACCGCAGACCACCCGCAGCAGGTGCCACGGGGAGAACGGGACCGCCTCGGTCGAGTTGATCGCGGCCGTCCCGTTCGTGCTGTTCGTGGTCGCGGTGGCCGCCCAGGCGGCGCTCGCCGGCCACGCGCTCTGGTCGGCGAGCGTCGCCGCTCGGGCCGGGGCGCGGGCGGCTCTGGTCGGCGGCGACCCCGAGCGGGTGGCGAAGCGGGCGCTGCCCCCGTCGCTGCGTCAAGGCGCCGAGATCGAGGATGAGGACGCGATCTCGGTCCGGGTGCGGGTGCCGAGCTTCCTGCCCAGCCTGCCGGCGCTGCGGGTTGCGGCGAGCTCCGGCCTGGAGCCCGGCGGTGGCTGATTCCTCTGGGCAGGCGAGCGTCGAGCTGATCGCGGCGCTGCCGGCGATCCTGGTCGCGGCGCTGGTCGCCCTGCAGCTGCTCGCGGCGGGCGGGGCCCTGACCCTCGCCGACGGCGCGGCCGAGGCCGGGGCGCTGGCTCTGGCGGCGGGCGAGCCGGCTCCCGCCGCCGTCCGGGCCGCCCTCCCGGGTTGGGCGGAGGACGACGTCTCGGTGACGGTCGAGGGTGGTCGCGTGACGGTCGAGCTGCGCCCGCCTTCGCCGATTCGGGCGGTCGCGGAGCAGCTGGCGGTGACCAGCAGCGCCAGCGCGAGGGCGGCGAAATGAGCCCGACCGTCGCGGTCAGCGGGGTGGGTGCGGCCGAGGGCGCACGCGCCGCCGCCGCGGCGCTCGCCTGCGCCGGGGCCGATGTCGACCGGGCCAGCCTTCTGGTCGAGTTCGGTAGTCGGCCGCCGCGTCCAACCCTGCTGGCGTCGGCCGCGGCCCGCCGGATGGAAGAGCGGCTCAGCGCCCACCTGCCGCGGGCGCGGGCGGCGGCGCGCGGCACCGTATGCCACCTGGCGGTGGCGGCGGACGAGGAGGGCTATGCCGCGGCGTCGGCGGCTGCGACGGTCGCGCGCGGGTCCCTGGTGGTCCTCTCGACTCCGCCCGAGTGCCTGCAGGACCTGCTGATCTCCGGCCGACCCGAACTCACTGGG
>JAWVEZ010000166.1:0-19792 GCA_033856455.1 Solirubrobacterales bacterium
ATCTGCCGGCCCTCGTGCACCATCCGCGGCACCTCCGCGAAGTCGCCAGAGACGAGCACGAGGTCCGAGACGCTGCGGGCCATCTGCGTGCCGCTGCCCTGGGCGATCGCGAGCCGCGCCTGCTTCAGCGCCGGCACGTCGTTGACGCCGTCGCCGAGCATGCCGACGTACTCGCCGCCCTCGGCCAGCACCCGCACCACCCGGGCCTTGTCCTCGGGGGAGATCCGGCCGATCGCCGGCGCTCCCCGCACCGCCGCCAGCAGCTCGGCGTCGCCCTCCGGCAGGGCACCGCCGTCGAGCGCGTCGTCGCGCGCCTCGATGCCGACGTCGCGGGCGATCGCCCCGACCGTCGCCGGGTTGTCGCCGGAGAGCACCCGCAGGGTCACTTCCTCGGCCGCGAAGAAGGAGACGGTGTCGGTCGCGTTGGCGCGCAGCTCCTCGGCGAGGACGACGATCCCCAGCGGTCGCAGGCCGGCCGGCAGCTCGGCAGTGGGGGTGGCCTCGGGCAGCGGGCCGTCGGCGGCGGCGAGGGCGAGCACGCGGCGGCCGTCGCCGGCATCGGCGGCCGCCCGCTCGCGCAGCGCGACCGCGTTGGCGGCGCCGTCGAGCAGCCGCTCCGGGGCGCCGAAGACCAGCCGCTCGCCGTTCAGCTCGAGGCCGCTCCAGCGCCGCCGCGAGGAGAAGGGGACGATCGCGCTCGGCTCGACCACGCTGCCGCCGTCCAGCTGCGCCGCGTGGACCGCCTCCAGGGTCGCGTTGCGCGTCGGGGAGCTGGCCGCGTAGCTGGCCAGGCTGGCGGCGAGCTCCGGCTCGCCGACCCCCTCGGCCGGGAGCACCGAGACGACCCGCAGCGAGGCCTCGGTCAGGGTCCCGGTCTTGTCGGTGCACATCACCGAGACCGAGGCCAGCGACTCGATCGCGTTCAGCTGCTGGGCGAGGATCCCGCGCCGCGCCATTTTCGCCGCCGAGACCGCCGCGGTCAGCGAGACCAGCAGGATCAGCCCCTCGGGGACGATGTTGACGATCGCCGCGGTGAGCGTCTCGACCGCGTCTTCCTGGCTGACGTCGCGGATCCCCAGCGAGATCCCGAGGGCGATGCCGAGCGGCAGCATCACCCCGACGAGGATGATCAGCAGCCGGTCCATCGCCTTCTCCAGTGGCGAGCGCGGGTGGCGGAATGCCTTCGCGGTGGCCGCCAGTTTCGCGGCGCGGCTGTCGCTGCCGACCGCGGTCGCCTCGAAGTCGCCCTCGCCCTCGACCGCGAACGAGCCGGAGAGGACCGGGTCGCCCTCGCTGCGGACCACCGGCTCGGACTCGCCGGTCAGGTTCGACTCGTCGATCGCCAGGCCCTCGGCGCGCAGCAGGGCGCCGTCGGCGACCACCTGGTCGCCGCTGCGCAGCCGCACCAGGTCGCCGACCACGACCTCGCCGACCGGCACCTCGCGCGGCTCGCCGTCGCGGACGACCGTCGCCGCCGGGGCGACCAGCGCCGCCAGCTTGTCCAACGCCCGCTTCGCCCGCACCTCCTGAAAAGTCCCGATGAACGTGTTGGCGACGAGGATGCCGAGGAAGAGCGCGTCCTTGGGGTTGCCGAAGACGATCGTCGCGGCGCCGAAGGCGGCGAGGATCGCGTTGAAGACCGTGAACGTGTTGGCGATCGCGATCGAGGCGTAGGAGCGGCTGGTCGCCTCCTTCTCCGGCGGCCCGTGCTCGCGCAGCCGCCGCTCGGCCTCGGCCTGGGTAAGGCCCCGCGAAGGGGCGGCGAGCGTGCTCATCTGGGCTGGAGCGTATTCGAGGCGGAGATCAGGCCTGAGTGCGCGCGCCGTGGGTTGTACGTGCCATAGGCCGTAGAAGGCACGGAAGACTCAACTTGGCGGGCGCGGCGGCCGATGCAGGTTTCATGGACTCGCACAGCGACCGCCTGCGCGCGATCATCGCGACCCAGACCGAGATCGCGGGCAGCGACCTCGACCTGCTGGCGGCGATGAGCCTGATCGCCGAACGCAGCCAGGAACTGACCCGGGCGAGCGGCGCCGTGGTCGAGATCGTCGACGGCGAGGAGATGGTCTACGAGGTGACCACCGGCGACGCGACCCCGTACCTGGGGATGCGGCTGGCGCTCGCCGACAGCCTCTCCGGGCTCTGCGTCGAGGAGGGGCGGCTGCTGCGCAGCGACGACACCTCCGTCGACCCGCGGGTCGACGGCGATGCCTGCCAGCGGGTCGGCGCCGCCTCGATGATCTGCGTGCCGCTGAGCCACCGCCGCGAGCCGGTCGGCGTGCTCAAGGTCTACTCCAACCTGGTCGCCAACTTCACCGACGACGACGTCGAGACGTTGGAACTGCTGACCGACCTGATCGCCGCCCAGATCTCCCACGCCACCCGCTTCGAGGTCGAGGCCTACGAGAACCGCCACGACTCGCTCACCGGCCTCTACAACCGCCGCGCCTACGAGGAGCGGCTGGCGGTCGAGACCTCGCGGGCTACCCGCTACGAGCAGCCGCTCTCCATCTGCCTGCTCGACCTCGACGGCTTCAAGGACCTCAACGACCGCCACGGCCACGCGGCCGGCGACGAGGTCCTCTGCGACGTCGCCCGCCTGATCGACGACTCCCGGGTCGCCGACGACGCCTTCCGGATCGGCGGCGACGAGTTCGCGGTCCTGATGCCCCAGACCGCCCCGACCGAGGCCCGGATAGCGGCCGAGCGCCTCGCCCGCCGGATCGTCGACGCGAAGCTCGGCGGCGGCTCGATCGGCGTCAGCTTCGGCATCGCCGCCGGCAGCAGCGATCCCGAGCTCTCTCACCTTGCAGCCGACACCGCCCTGCTCAGGGCGAAGGATCGGCTTTACGGGCAGTCGGACTGACGGCCTGCTTCGGGAGGTGTGCGGGGAGGGGTCGGGGTGCCCCTTTCGCTTAGTTTTTTTGTGGGGCGAGCGGCGGCCGCTCCGAGATCCGCTGAAGCAAAAAAACACAACACGCTTCAGGGGCACCCCGACCCCTCCACACAAACCCCGCCGAAGGTCCGTTGGCTTCGTGAGGCCGCTGTAGGTGGCGCATAGCGCCACTAAGTGCGGACTCGCGGAAGCTGACGATCCTTGAGTCCGCAGTTGACCACCGTTATGGATGGTCCAGAGAGAACTCGCGAGGGACCGGGCCATCACGCACACCTACCTGCCCTGTGGGTGTGCGGGCTGGCCCGGTCCTTTGCCTACGCCGCCAGCAGCTCTTCCAGGCGGTCGTACGTCTCATTGAGGCCGCCCTCCATGCCGGACTCGACCATGCCTTCGCGTTCCTCCTTGGTGAAGAACAGTCCGTCGGTGACGACCTTGGTGCGGCCGTCGCCGAGGTCCTCGAAGACCGCGTTGTCGACCGAGACGTAGCCGGGCATCCCGTCCCATTCGAAGGTCTGGGAGATCCGCTCGACCGGGGTCACCTCGCGGAAGGTGCCACGGAAGGTGATCGTCCCGTCCGCGCTCTCGCAGCGGAAGCGCCAGTCGCCGCCGGTCACCGGCTCCATGTGCTCGACGATCGTGGTGTCGCCCCGCCGGCCCCACCACTGCGGGATCAGCTCGGGGTCGGTGAAGGCGGCGAAGACGCGCTCGCGCGGGGCGTCGAAGATCCGCTCGATGTGCATCCCGGTCTCGCCGGTGAGAGTGACGGTCGCTTTGTTGGTACCGGTGGTCATACCCTGTCTCCTTTTTTGATGCTGCCGTTTTCGAGTTCGCGGTCCTGCCGTGCCAGCAGCTCGTCGAGCCGGTCGTAGCGCTCCTCCAGCATCTGCCGGTAGGTCTGCATCCAGGTCTCGAGGTCGTCGAGCCGGCGGGGGCCGATTTCGCAGCGCCGCGTCCGCCCGACCTTCTCCGTCCTCACCAGCTCGGCGTCCTCCAGGACCCGGACGTGCTTCTTCATCCCGGTCAGGGAGATCCCGAACGGCGCGGCCAGCTCACTGATGCTGGCCGTGCCCTGGCTGAGGCGCTCCAGAACCGCCCGCCGGGTGGGATCCGCAAGCGCGGCGAGGGTCTTGTCGAGCTGCTGATACTGAACCATATGGTTCAGTGTTGCACAGAGGCCGCTGGGGCGCAAGGGGGGTAGGGTCGCGACGAAAGATGACCAGCTCGCCGATCGACGCCTACCTGGAGCGCCTCCACGAGCGCTGGCTCGCCGACGACTCGGGCGCGCCGGCCGACTACATCCCGCCGCTGGCCGAGGCGGACCCGAGCTGGTTCGGGATCGCGATCGCGACCACCGACGGGCACTGCTACGAGATCGGCGAGTCGCGGCGGCCGTTCACGATCCAGTCGATCTCCAAGCCCTTCACCTACGGGCTGGCGCTCGCCGACCTCGGCTTCGCCGACGTCGACGCCAAGGTCGGGGTCGAGCCCAGCGGCGACGCCTTCAACTCGATCAGCCTGGCGCCGGAGAGCGGCCGCCCGCTGAACCCGATGATCAACGCCGGCGCGATCACCTCGGCCTCGCTGGTCGGCGGCGGCGACGCGGCCGAGCGCGAGCGCCGCATCGTCTCCGCCTACGGCCGCTTCGCCGGCCGCGAGCTCGAGGTCGACAGCGCCGTCTACGCGTCCGAGCGCGACACCGGCCACCGCAACCGCGCGATCGGCCACATGCTGCGCGGCTTCGGGATCCTCGAGGAGGATCCCGAGCTCGCCCTCGACCTCTACTTCCGCCAGTGCTCGGTCGCGGTCGACTGCCGCGACCTCAGCCTGATGGCGGCGACCCTGGCCAACGGCGGCGTCAACCCGCTGACCGGGGTGCGGGCGCTGGAGCGCGAGTACGTCGACCGGGTGCTGAGCGTGATGACCACCTGCGGGATGTACGACGCGGCGGGGGAGTGGGTGGTCGACGTCGGGATGCCGGCGAAGAGCGGCGTCGCCGGCGGCGTGCTCGCGGTGCTGCCCGGCCAGCTCGGGATCGCCGTCTTCTCGCCACCGCTCGACGCGCACGGCAACAGCGTCCGCGGGATCGAGGTCTGCCGCCAGATCTCCACCGACCTCGACCTCCACCTGCTGCACGTCGCCCGCTCCTCGCGCTCGGCGGTGCGGCGCGCCTTCACGGTCGCCGACGCGCCCTCGCGCCGCCGCCGTCCCCAGGGCCAGTGCGACCTGCTCGACGCGGTCGGCCGCCGCGCCTACGTCACCGTGCTGCACGGCGACCTTGTGTTCGCGGCGACGGAGAGCGTCGTGCGCTCGATCGTCGAGCGCGCCGAGGAGATCGAGATCGCCGTTCTCGACCTCACCGAGGTGACCGAGATCGACCTCGCGGCGGCGCGGCTGCTGGCCGCGCTCGGCGGCTGGCTGGCGGAGCGGGAGACGGCGCTGGCCGTGGTCGCGCCGCCGGACGGAGACCTGCTGGACGGGGTCGGGGCCGAGGGCTTCGAGCGCTTCGACGACCTCGACACCGCGACCGAGTGGTGCGAGGAGCGGCTGCTCGCCGCGCACGGTGGCGCCGCGAGCGGCGGTGAGCGCCTCTCGCTGGCCGAGCACCGGCTGGCGCGCGGCTTCGAGCCGGCGATGGTCGCGCGCCTGGCGGAGGTGCTGGAGCCGCTGCCGTTCGCCGCCGGCGAGACGATCTTCAGCGCCGGCGACCCGGCCAGCGAGGTCTACCTGCTGGTCGCCGGCGAGGTGAGGATCGAGATCGACCTCGGCGACGGCCGCTCGCGGCGGCTGGCGACGCTGATGCCGGGGCTCTCGTTCGGCGAGGTCGCGATCGCCGACGTCGAGGCGCGACCGGTCACCGTGCGCGGCGAGAGCGACGGCGAATGCCTGGTCCTCACGGTGGAGGCGTTCGAGCGCCTGGGGGAGAGCGACCCGGTACTGCAGACCGCGCTGATGCGCAACCTGCTGGCCAGCTTCTATGAAGTGATCGGACGAATGACGCGCGAGGTCGGCACCTTCTTCCAGGGCCGCTGAGCTAGCTTGGTCCGGTGACCGATTCCGAGCTCGTACTCGCCGAGCGCCGCGGCGCCGTCCTCGTCCTCACCCTCAACCGGCCCGAGCGGCTGAACGCCTGGACCGACGCGCTCGAGGTGCGCTACTTCGAGCACCTCGACGCCGCCGAAGCCGACCCCGAGGTGCGGGCGATCGTGCTGACCGGGGCCGGCCGCGGCTTCTGCGCCGGCGCCGACTTCGACCTGCTCGAGGACGCGACGGGAGGCGAGGGCGGGGCGCCGGACTCGATCGTCAACCGGCCGCGGCCGCGCAACTTCCCGATCACCCTGCGCAAGCCGCTGATCGGGGCGATCAACGGCCCCGCCGCCGGGCTCGGCTTCGTCGAGGCCATGTACTGCGACGTCCGCTTCTGCGTCCCGGGGGCGAAGCTCACCACCGCCTTCGTCCGCCGCGGCCTGGTCGCCGAGTACGGCATCTCCTGGCTGCTGCCGCGCCTGGTCGGGACCAGCCGCGCCCTCGACCTGCTGCTCTCCGGCCGGGTGGTGTTGGGCGAGGAAGCGCAGCGGATCGGCCTGGTCGACCAGCTGGCCGAGCCCGAGCAGCTGCTCGACGCCGCGGTCGCCTACGCCGAGGAGCTCACCGCCAACTGCTCTCCGGCCTCGATGGCGGTGATCAAAGCCCAGGTCCAGCGCGGCCTCGATCAGAGCTTCGCCGAGAGCTTCGAGGAATCCGAGCGGCTGATCCCCGAGTCCTTCGAGCGCCCCGACGCCGCCGAGGGCGTCGACAGCTACCTAGAGAAACGCCCCCCCAGCTTCCCGCCGCTGCCGGTGCCTTAGCGGCGACGCCGGGCCACACGCACACCCACAGGGCAGGTAGGTGTGCGTGTGGCCCGGCTCTCGAAGGCGCTCGCGACATTGACCCACCCCTGGTGTGGTCAATCTCCCAAGCGCTCCTCGCCTCTCCCAGCGGGACCTCCGGCGCGGCTTGACTGGAGCGGTCGGGGTGCCCCTGAAGCGCTCCCCGCGCAGCGCAGCGCCGCGGCCAACGCGTGGGCCAGCTCGCCGGCCTCACGAACAGCTCGACGCCGTTAGCCGGAATCTCAGTAGTCCAGGTCGACAGGCTCGATGCCCTCGGCGCGGCAGAACTCGTGGTACTTGTGCATGTGGGCGAGCACGTCGTCGAAGCCGACCACGTTGTCGTCGTCGTCGACGTAGAGCAGCGCCCCCTCCAGCATGAACAGGGTCACCGTGCCCTCCTCGTTGCTGATCAGCGTGTGGATGTCGCCGGGCGGCTCCCAGACGAAGGTGCCGGCGCGGGCGACCCAGTCCTTCTCGGCGTAGTACCAGGAGCCCTCGAGCACGTACCCGGTGACCGGGTTGACGTGGTAGTGGCGATTGATCTTCATCCCGCCTTCGACTTTGGTGATGTTCGCCCAGACCCCCGTGCGGCGGTTCAGCCGCAGCGGTTTCACGTAGATCCCCTCGGTGTAGGGGACCCAGGGGATCTCGTCGAGCACGATCACCCGCTCCTCGAGGGTGATCTCCTTCAGCGGGCGCAGGCCAAGCTGGTCCGGCGCGGTCTCTTCAGTCGCCATGGCCCGACCGTAGTTCGCGCGCGCCGGCGTCGCCGCGGGCGGGGGCGGAAAGCCTGGAGGAACTACAGAGGTATGACTAGACGACCCAGGTGTCGCCGGAGCGCAGCAGGTCGTCGACGTCGTCGAGCGTCGCGCCCGCGTGGGCGGCTTTCAGGGCCTGCTGGCGGCCGGAGCCGTAGACGTCGCGCTTGACGTCGCGGAAGACGCCGATCGGGGTCGGCCCGGTGGGGCTGTCGGCGAGCCGGGCCAGCGCGGTGGCGTGGCTGGGGTCGGCGATGTGGGCGTCGTGGACGACCAGCGCGTCGGTGCCGACGTCGGCCACCTCGACCACCTCGAGGCCGCCGTCGGCGGAGCGGACGACGCCGCGCTCGTTCTCGGCCCCGAAGCGGATCGGCTGGCCGTGCTCGAGGCGGATCTGGTTGGGGGCGCCGCCCTTGCCGCGGACCGCGTCGAAGGCGCCGTCGTTGAAGACGTTGCAGTTCTGGTAGATCTCGACGAAGGCCGAGCCGGGGTGCTCGGCGGCGGCGCGCAGGGTCTCGGTCAGGTGCTTCTTCTCGACGTCGATCGTGCGGGCGACGAAGGAGGCGTCGGCGCCGAGCGCCAGGGCGAGCGGGTTGAAGGGATGGTCCTCGGAGCCGAACGGGGTCGACTTGGTGACCTTGCCGGTCTCCGAGGTCGGCGAGTACTGGCCCTTGGTCAGCCCGTAGATCTGGTTGTTGAAGAGCAGCAGCTTGATCGGCACGTTGCGGCGCAGTGCGTGGATCAGGTGGTTGCCGCCGATCGAGAGCGAGTCGCCGTCGCCGGAGACGACCCAGACCGAGAGGTCCTCGCGCGAGGTCGCGATCCCGGTCGCCAGCGCCGGGGCGCGGCCGTGGATGCCGTGCATCCCGTAGGTGTCCATGTAATAGGTGAAGCGGCCGGCGCAGCCGATCCCCGAGATGAAGACCGTTTTCTCCGGCGGCACCCCGAGTTCGGGCAGCAGCGCCTGGACCGAGGCGAGGATCGCGTAGTCGCCGCAGCCCGGGCACCAGCGCGTTTCCTGGTCGGACTGGAAGTCGGCCTTGGTCAGGGTGGCGACGCCACCGCCGCCGTTCTCGTGTCCGTTCTCGCTCATTCGATCTGCTCCAGGATCGCGGCCTCTAGCTCTTCGGCGAGGATCGGCAGCCCCTCGACTTTGTTGTAGCCGATCGCGTCGACCAGGTACTTGTCGCGCAGCAGGCTCAGCAGCTGGCCGGTGTTCAGCTCCGGCACCAGCACCTTCGGGTAGGCGCGCACGACCTCGCCGGTGTTGGCCGGGAAGGGGTCGAGCTGGCGCAGGTGCGCGGTCGCGACCTTGAGGCCGCGGTTGCGGACGCGGCGGGCGGCGGCGCCGATCACGCCGAAGGTCGAGCCCCAGCCGATGATCAGGAGCTCGGCGCCCTCGTCGGCGTTGACCTCCAGCGGCGGCAGCTCCCGGGAGAGCTTCTCCAGCTTCTCGGCCCGCAGGTGGGTCATCAGTGCGTGGTTCTCGCCGTCGTAGGAGACCTTGCCGGAGCCGTGCTCCTTCTCGAGGCCGCCGAGCCGGTGCTGCAGGCCGGGCGTGCCGGGGATCGCCCAGGGGCGGGCGCCGCGCTCGTTGCGCACGTAGGGGAGGAACTCGTCGCCGGCGTTCGGCTTGGTGGTGATTTCCGGATCGATCTCCGGCAGCTCGGCGGCCCGCGGCAGGCGCCAGGGCTCGGAGGAGTTGATCAGGAAGGTGTCGGCGAGCAGGATCACCGGGGTCCGGTAGCGGATCGCGATGCTGGCGGCTTCGAGCGCCGAGTTGAAGCAGTCCGAGGGGGTGGAGGCCGCGAGGACCGGCAGCGGCGACTCGCCGTGGCGGCCGTGGATCGCCATCATCAGGTCCGACTGTTCGGTTTTGGTCGGCAGCCCGGTCGAGGGGCCGGAGCGCTGGACGTCGATGATCACCAGGGGCAGCTCGACCATCTGCGCCAGGGCGATCGTCTCCGCCTTCAGGTCCATGCCGGGGCCGCTGGTCGCGGTCACCCCGAGCTGGCCGCCGAAGGAGGCGCCGAGCGCCATGTTGGCGGCGGCGATCTCGTCCTCGGCCTGCACGGTGCGGACCCCGAAGCGGTCGTGGCGGGCGAGCTGGTGGAGAAGTTCGGAGGCCGGGGTGATCGGATAGCCCGCGTAGTAGAGCTGCAGGCCGCTGCGCACGCTGGCCGCGACCAGGCCCATCGCCAGCGCGTTGGCGCCGTTGACGTTGCGGTACTCGCCCGAGTCCAGCGGCGCCGGTTCGACTTCGGTCGGGGTGATCGAGATCTCGATCGTGTCGGCGAAGTTGTAGCCGGCTTTGAAGGCGGCGATGTTGCCGGCCAGGATCGCCGGCTTCTTGGCGAATTTGGCTTCCAGCCAGGTGATCGTGTCCTCGGTCGGGCGCCCGTACATCCAGGAGATCAGGCCCAGCGCGAAGAGGTTCTTGGTCCGCTGCGCCTCGGCCGGCTTCAGCCCCTCGACGTCCTCGGTGGCGCGCGTGGTCAGCGTCGTCATCGGCACCTGCAGGACCTGGTAGTCCTCGACGCTGCCGTCCTCGAGCGGGTTGACCTCGCCGTAGCCGGCCTTGCGCAGGTTGTTGGCGGTGAAGGCGTCCTCGTTGACGATCAGCGTGCCGCCCGCCTCGAGCGCCCCGAGGTGCGTTTTCAGCGCCGCCGGGTTCATCGCCACCAGCGTGTTCGGGTGGTCGCCGGGGGTGAAGATGTCGCGCGAGGCGAAGTGGATCTGGAAGGCGGAGACGCCGCCGGGGGTGCCGGCGGGTGCGCGGATCTCGGCCGGGAAGTCCGGCAGGGTCGAGAGGTCGTTGCCGACGTGCGCGGTGGCGGCGGTGAAACGGTCGCCGACCAGCTGCATGCCATCGCCGGAATCCCCGGCGAACCGGACGATGACGGTCTCTGGCTTCTTCGAAGTAGTGGTCACGGGCTGGCGGCGCCTCCCTGCACCGGCCAAACGAAGTGGAGCATAGGGGGGTGCCCGGCGGGGTTCAAGGGATTTGAGCGATCGGCTTATAGGGTGGGACAAATGGCGGGGGAGCGCACCGCAGCCGTGGTCGGAGCCGGGATCGGCGGCCTCGCCGCCGGCATCTCTCTCACCGAGGTCGGCTTCAGCGTGACGCATTACGAGAAATCGCCGGAACCACGGGAGCTCGGCGCCGGTCTGGGGATCTGGCCGAACGGGGTGCGAGCGCTGCGGGCGCTCGGCCTCGACGAGCTGGTCGCGCAGGGCCTCGACCAGGCCGGCGGGGTGCGGCGGGCGGACGGGCGCATGCTGGCCGGCTTCAAGGCGGGCGCGATCGAGCGCCGCTTCGGCGAGCCGATCCTCGGCCTGCACCGGGCCGAGCTGCACAAGGCACTGCTGGCCGCTCGTGGGCCGGGGGCGGTGAGATGGGGGACGACGGTCGAGGCGGTCGAGGCCGGAGATGCGGGCGAGGGCGCCGGGCTCCGCTTCACGGGCGGCTCCAGCGCCCGCGCCGACCTCGTGGTCGGCGCCGACGGCCTGCGCTCGGCGGTCCGCGCCTCGCTGCTCGGCGACGGCGAGCCGCGCGACGCCGGGATCGTCGCCTACCGCGGCGTCGCCGAGCTGGCGGCGGAGGTGCCGGCCGGGGAGTGGTGGGGAGTCGGCAGTGTCGCCGGCGTGCTGCCCCTGCGCGGCGGCCTCGTCTACTGGTACTTCGGCGCCCGCGGCGAGGACGCGCCGGGCGCGCTCGAGCGCCTGACGGCCGAATACGACCCGGTGGTCGGCGAGGTGGTCGCGCTGACCTCGCCGGAGGAAGTCCTCGTCCACCAGCTCTGCGACCGCGACCCGGTGCGGTCTTGGAGCCGCGGGCCGGCCACCCTGCTCGGTGACGCCGCCCACCCGATGCTGCCTTTCATCGGCCAGGGCGCCGGCGCCGCCCTCGAGGACGCGGTCGAGCTCGGCCGGGCGCTCGCAGCCGAGCCGGAGATCCCCGCGGCTCTGGCCCGCTACGAGTCGCGGCGGGTCGAGCGCGTGGCGCTCTTCGTCAAGACCTCACGCCGCGCCGCCGCCATCGCCCTGCCGCGCTCGGCCCTGGCCCGCCGCCTCCGCGACACCCTGCTCCCGCGCCTCCCCGAATCCACCCGCCTGCGCCAGTTCGCCCCGATCCTCGACTGGTCTCCGTCGGGCAGCTGAGGCCCCGGGCCAGCCCGCACACCTCCGTGGGCAGGTAGGTGTGCGTGTGCTGGCCCGGTCCCTCGCGAGTCCGCCCTGGACCACCCATACGGTGGTCAACTGCGGACTCGCGAAGCCAAACGGACCTTCGGCGGGGTTTGAGCGGAGGGGTCGGGGTGCCCCTGAAGCGTCTTGTGTTTTTTTGCTGCCGCGCTCCGGGCGACAGCTCGCCGCTCAATCCACAAAAAAACTAAGCGAAAGGGGCACCCCGACCCCACCCCGCACCCCTCCCGAAGCAAGCCGTCCCATGCAATAGGCCCGGCTCAACGGGTTGGCCATCGGTCCGTCCGGCTGGACGCCGATTCTGTGCGCATGAACCGCAAGCTCAGCGTCGGCGACACCCTCAACGAAGTCTTCTCGATCTACGGCGCACAGGCCGGGGTGCTGTTGCCGATTGCCTTCTGGATCTACCTGGTCGTCGCCGTCGTCACCGGGATCGCCGCCGGCAGCGTTGGGCTACTTCTGGTCGCGCTGGTCGTCTCGCTGATGGCGGGGGTGCTCTACCAGGGCGTCGTCGTCAGCCTCGTCCGCGACGTCCAGGACGGCAAGCGCGACCGCGGCATGGGCGACCTGATCAGCGAGGCGATGCCGTTCGTCGGGCCGTTGCTCGGCGCCGGCATCCTCTCGGCGATCGCGATCGGAATCGGCTTCGTCCTGCTCATCGTCCCGGGCCTGATCCTGCTGACGATCTGGGCCGTGCTCGCGCCGGTGATCGTGATCGAGCGCAGCGGCGTGATGGACGCCTTCGGCCGTTCGCGCGAGCTGGTCCGCGGCAACGGCTGGCCGGTCTTCGGGGCGATCATCGTCGCCTTCCTGATCGCCTTCGTCGTCGGCGCCATCCTCAGCTCGATCGCGCTCGCGATCACCGACGGGGTGATCCTCCAGATCGTCTTCAGCGCCCTCGCCTCGACCGTCACCGCGCCGATCACGGCGCTGGTCGCGGCGGTCCTCTACTACCGCCTGCTGGCGGTCCAGGGCCCACCGCCGGCCGCGCCGGGCGGGGCCTCGTTCGAGGATCTGCCGCCGCCGGCCGATCCTCCGGCCGATCCGCCCGCGCCGGCGCCGCCGACCCCCCGGCACCTGAGCGACCCTTAGACCTCGAGGTCGGTGGCTGCCCCGATCGGCAGCCAGCGCACGCTCTCGCGCAGCTCGGCCGGCGCGCCGTTCCACTCGCGCTCGACTTCCTCGCGGCCCTGGCGGAAGTGCTTCCAGCCCTCGTAGTGGATCGGGATCACCGTCCGCGGCTTGATTTCGCCCAGCAGCTCGGCCGCCTGGGCGGCGGTCATCGTGTAGTGCAGCGGCCCGCTGATCGGGAACTTGACCCCACCGAGGTGGACCACCGCGGTGCCGACGTCGAGCCGCTCGGCGACTTCGCGGACACCGCCGTAGAGGACGGTGTCGCCGGAGATCCAGAGGGCGCCGTGCGCCTGGCCCTCCCAGGTCAGCCCGAAGCCGACGACGTCGCCGACGATCGGCTTGCTCAGCGGCGGCCCGTGCCGGCACGGCGTGGCGACGATCTCGATCGTCGGCTTGCCCGGCGCCTCCAGGGTCGTCTTCTCCCAGAAGCCGAGCCCGCGGGCGTTGCCGCCGAGCCGCTTCGCCCCGGGCACGGTGGTGATCGTCGCGCCGGCGCCCGGCAGCAGGGCGCGCCCGGCGGCGTCGAGGTTGTCGTCGTGGTGGTCGTGGCTGAGCAGGACGGCGTCGACATCGCCGAGCTCGTCGGCGGCGATCGCCGGCGCGGTCAGCTTCACGGAGCCGGTGCCGAGGCCGAAGCTGTACTTGCCGCCGGCCGGGTCGAAGGTCGGGTCGGTAAGCAGCCGCCAGCCGCCGAACTCGATCAGCAGCGTCGGTCCCCCGATGTGCGTCAGCCGCACCTCCACCGGAGCAGCCTAACGCGACTCAGTGCGCGAGCAGGCCCGCTACAGCGACGGCGATGCGCCGGCCGCGGTCGGTCAGCTCGTACTCGGTGTGGGGGGGACGGCCGGGGACGAGGTGGCGCTCGACGATCCCCGCCGCCTCGAGCTGCTCGAGGCGCTCGGAGAGGGTGGTGGGGGAGACGCCGGGGAGCGACTGCTTGAACTCGTTGAAACGGGCGGCGCCAGACGAACAGGCGTAGATCGTCGCCATCGTCCAGCGCCGCTCCAGCAGGCCGGCCGCCGCCCGCAGCTCGGGCGGGACCGGTTGACAGTTGTTGCAGCGGGGGCTCACGGCGGCCACCCTACGCTGCGGCTACCCCGTGATCTTGCTCGGTGCGGTCCTGTTCGGTGAGCTGGGGCTCGGCCGGCTCCATGGCCAGCCCGAGCACCTCGCCGACGCTCATCACCGGGTGGAAGGTCATCTGCTCGCGCACCTCGTCCGGGACCTCGTCGAGGTCGCCACGGTTGCGCTCGGGCAGGATCACCTCGGTCAGCCCGGCCGCGTGGGCGGCGAGCACCTTCTGCTTCAGCCCGCCGATCGGCAGCACCCGGCCCTGCAGGGTGACCTCGCCGGTCATCCCGACCGTGTGCTTGACCGGCCGCCCGCTGAGCAGGGAGACCAGAGCCGTGGTCATCGCCGTGCCGGCGCTGGGGCCGTCCTTGGGGATCGCCCCGGCCGGCACGTGCAGGTGGAACTCGCGCTGGAAGGCGGCCGGGTCGATGCCCAGCTCCTCGGCATGCGAGCGAGCGTAGGAGAGGGCGATCCGCGCCGACTCCTTCATCACGTCGCCGAGCTGCCCGGTCAGCACCAGGCCCTTGTCGCCCTCCATCGCGGTCGCCTCGATGAAGAGGACGTCGCCGCCGGTTCCGGTTACCGCCAGCCCGGTGGAGACTCCGGGGATCGCGGTGCGCTCGACCGACTCCTGGAAGAAGCGCTGGCGACCGAGCGCGTCGCGCAGGGCCTCCTCGCCGATCGTCACCACGCCGTCGGCCTCGCCGGAGGCGATCCTGGTCGCGGCGCCGCGCAGCAGCTTGCCGACTTCACGCTCGAGCTGGCGCACGCCGGCCTCCCGCGTGTACTCGGAGATCACGCCGCGCAGGATCGCGTCGGAGACCTCGACCTCCTCGGCCCGCAGGCCGTTGCGCTTCAGCTGCCGCGGCAGCAGGTAGCCCTTGGCGATCGCCAGCTTCTCCTCGGTCGTGTAGCCGTCGAAGGCGATCAGCTCCATCCGGTCCAGCAACGGCGCCGGGATCGTGTCGACCAGGTTGGCGGTGGCGATGAAGACGACCTCGGAGAGGTCGACCTCGACGTCGAGGTAGTGGTCGCGGAACGAATGGTTCTGCGCCGGGTCCAGCACCTCGAGCAGGGCCGCGCTGGGGTCGCCGCGCCAGTCGGCGCCGACCTTGTCGACCTCGTCGAAGAGGATCACCGGGTTCATCGTCTCGGCGTCGCGCAGGGCGCGGACGATCCGTCCCGGCAGGGCGCCGATGTAGGTGCGGCGGTGGCCGCGGATCTCCGCCTCGTCGTGCAGGCCGCCCAAGCTGATGCGGACGAACTCGCGCCCGAGGCTGTTGGCGATCGACTCGCCGATCGAGGTCTTGCCGGTGCCCGGAGGGCCGACCAGGGTGAGGATCGTGCCGTTGGCGCGGCTGTCCTCCTCGACCCCGCGCTCCTGGCGCAGCTTGCGCACGGCGACGAACTCGGTGATCCGCCGCTTCACGTCGTCCAAGCCGGCGTGGTCGGCGTCCAGCACCTCACGGGTGTGGGCCGGGTCCAGCCGCTCCTCGGAGCGCCTGCTCCACGGCACCGCGATCAGCCAGTCGAGGTAGCTGCGGATCATCGATGACTCGGGCGACTGCTCGCCCTGGCGCTCGAGCCGGCGCAGCTCCTTCTCGGCCTGCTCGGCGACCGCCTCGGGCATCCCGGCGTCGGCGATCTTCGCCTCGTACTCGGCGATCAGGTCGGCCTCGTCCTCGCCCAGCTCCTTGCGGATCGACTCCATCTGTTTGCGCAGGAAGTACTCGCGCTGCTGCTGCTGGGCGCCGGACTCGACGTCGTCGCGGATCTTGCTGCGGACCTGCAGCTCCGCCAAGCGCTCGCGCTGCAGCTCGACCGCGATCTCCAGCCGCTGGGTCACGTCGACCGCCTCCAGCAGCCGCTTCTTGCCCTCGAAGTTGATGTCGGGGGAGAGGCCGGAGGTGTCGGCCAGGGCGCCGGGCTCGTCGACCGAACGCAGGAAGGCGGCGATCCGCCCGTCGTCGCCGCGCAGCTCGAGGATCTCCTCGACCACGGCGCGGTACTCGATCGAGAGCTCGCGCGTGTGCTCGTCGTCTGGGTGGCCGTCGCGGATCTCCTGGACCTCGACCCGCAGCACGTCGGGGTCGCTCTCGTCGGGTTGGGCGGCGCCGGCGAGGCCGCGGTGCAGACCGACCACGGTCGCGACCGCGTTGCCGCGCCGCGAACGGCCGTGCTCGATCACCTCGGCGACGACGCCGACCCGGCCGTACTCGCCCTCGTGGCGCGGAATCAGGAAGACCCGCTCCTCCTCGCCGACCTCGATCGGCAGGGTGGCGGTGACGGTGGGGAAGACGATTGCGTCGTCGAGTGGGATCAGGCGGAAGGTCATGGTGCGGTCCACTTTCTGTAGTTAGTCCTCTTGGAGGATAGCGCGCTGCCCTTCCCGCCTCAACCCTGCACTCGATACGGTTCCCGCCATGGACTCAGACCGAGCGAAAGAGCTTTTGGCGCGTGAGCGCAAGCAGATCGAAGAGGCAATCGAGAACGCCCAGCGGGGCGGTCCCGAGGAGGGCGACGACCGGGTCGAACCCGGGGACTTCAACTCCGAGGGGCTTTACCAGGACGAGTTCGACGCCGGCCAGCTCGCCGATCTCAAAGAGCGTCTGGCCGCGGTCGAGCGCGCCGAGGAGCGCCTCGCCAACGGCACCTTCGGGCTCTCGGTGCGCAGCGGCGACCCGATCCCCGACGAGCGCCTCGAGGCCTTCCCGACCGCCGAGCTGACGGTCGAGGAGGCCGAGAACGGCCCTCGGTAGGGCCGCGGCCTGATCGATCCGTCACTTGATGCCCCATAGGGGCGCTAACTGACGGCTCAGCCCGGGCCGCTGCTGTCTTCCCGGTCCTCGCGCGCGTCTTCGCGGTCCCTGCGCAGCTCCTCGCGGGCGTCGAGGCGCTGGTCGATCCGCTCCTCCTGCGCCTCCAGCTTCGCTACCGAGGTGGGGCCGAAGTGGTCGGTGACCGCCCAGATCGCGACCGCGGCGATCGCCAGCGCGACCAGCAGCGAGCCGGCGATCTGCATGAGCTCCGTCCGGCGGTTCATCAGTCGACCCCGAGGAAGTCGCCGGCCGAGGTGAACGAGGTCGCGGCCAAGAGCCCGAACAGCGCGATGCCGAGCCAAGGCAGGAGCGGCGAGGACGATCCCGCCGATCCGCACCGCCAGCACCTTCAGCGCCAGCACTGCCAGAACCAGGGTGCCGAAGATGGCATGGGCACCGCCCTCCTCCCAGCCGTAGTAGGCGATGCAGGCGATCGCGACGAGGACGGCGAGGACGAGCAGCGTCTGACCGACCGCCCGGTGCGCCCAGGTTGCCGGCCCCGCCCCCAGGAAGCGGATGCGGACCCTCCCGTAGGAGACCGTCGCCAGGAGCAGCTGGTAGACGGCGAGCGCGATCACCACCGAGGCCAGCACCACCTTGACCTCGGTCACGTTGCCCCGCGTCACCTCTTCGATCAGATCCTCCACGCTTGCGGAGAAACCTTCCCGAAACCGGCGGCGGCTAATCGCGCCGCCGCCGGCTTCGCGGCGCTAGCCCAGCAGCTTGGCCTTCTGCGCGGCGAACTCCTCCTCGGTGAGGATGCCCTGCTCTTTCAGCTCGCCGAGCTGCTTCAGCTGGTCGATCATCGAGCCTCCGGCCGGGGCGGCGGCGGGAGCGGCCTGGGGCGGGGCTTGCTGCGCCTGCTGCTGGGCGGCCTGCTGTTCTTCCTGCTGCGCCCATTTCGATTCCTGGCGATGGTGGACGCGGCCGCCGACGGCGGACGCGGTTCCGGCGATGACGGCGGTGCGGGCCACGCCTCTGAGTAGTCCTGGCATCGTTCTCTCCTTCTCTTAGGCGGTTGCCTCGGCCGCGTCGAGCGCGGCGAGGAAGTCGTCGGCGGGAATCCGGCCACTGGCGACCAGCTGGCCGCCGGAGCGGCGAACGGCACCGGCGAACGGGCCCGCCCAGGTGTTCTCGTAGACCAGCAGCGCGGCCGAGGTGCCGGGCTCCAGCACGTCGCCGGCCTGGGCGATGTCGTCCTCGTGGAGCAGCCCCGAGCTGGCGCCCTCGAAGACGGCGATCTCGTCGCCGAGGTCGGCGATCTCGACCATCGCCACCGACCCGTCCTCGCCCTTGGCGATGAAGGCGAGGTCGATGATCCGGATCAGGCCGCGGTCGACCAGGTCGACCAGGTACGGCAGCGCCTCGCCGCTGGGCTGGCGGCCGGGCCACTCGACCAGCACGTAGTCGACCGGCCCCATCTCGTTGAGCTCGTCAGCGTTCACGGTGGTCCTTTCAGTTTTTGGAAAGGCATTCCGATGTATCTGGAATCGCCCCGAGCCTACTCCGCCGAGCGGGATACGCTCGCCCCTCGCCTTCGAAGACAGGAGCCGCATGACCCCCGAGAAGCACAGCCCCAACCACGAGGAGATGCTCTACGGAAGCCGCTTCCTGATCGAAGACGCCCCCGACGGCCCCTTCCCGGAATCGGGAATGTCGGCGCTCGACGCGATGCGCCTGGTCGACGAGGAAATGGTCCTGGAGGGCGATCCGTGGCGGAACCTGGCGACCTTCGTCACCACCTGGATGGAGCCGGAGGCGCAGCGGATCGTCGCCGAAAACCTCTACCGCAACTTCATCGACCACGCCGAGTACCCGATCTCGGCCGAGATCGAGCAGCGCTGCATCCGCATGCTGGCCGACCTCTACCACGCGCCCGGCGAGACGACCGGCTGCCGCACCCAGGGCTCCTCGGAGGCGATCATGCTCGGCGCCCTCTCGCTGAAGTGGAAATGGAAGGAACGGCGCGAAGCCGATTCGAAGCCGGTCGACAAGCCGAACCTCGTCTTCGGCGGCGACGTCCACGTGGTCTGGGAGAAGTTCTGCCGCTACTTCGACGTCGAGCCGCGGATCGTGCCGCTGCGGGAAGGCAAGTACACGATCGGGCCCGAGGACGTGGAGCCGCACGTCGACGAGAACACGATCGGGGTGGCCGCCGTGCTCGGCACCACCTTCACCGGCCACATGGACGACATCGTCGGCATCAACAAGCTGCTGGTCGACCTCAAGGGCGACAAGGGACTCGATGTGCCGCTGCACGTCGACGGCGCCTCCGGCGGCTTCGTCTGGCCCTTCCTCTACCCCGACTCCGAGTGGGACTTCCGGCTCGAGCAGGTGCGCTCGATCAACGTCTCCGGCCACAAGTTCGGGCTCGTCTACCCGGGGATCGGCTGGCTGATCTTCCGCGAGAAAAGCGACCTCGCCGAGGACCTCGTCTTCTACGAGAACTACCTCGGCAAAACCGACGCCACCTTCACCCTCAACTTCTCCACCGGCGCCTCGATGGTGCTCGCCCAGTACTACAACTTCGTCCGCCTCGGGCGCCAGGGCTACACCTACGTGATGAAAGCGATGGAGATGAACGCCAAGGCCCTGGCCGCGCGGCTGAAAGAGAACGGCAACTTCGAGCTGATCGGCGAGGATCAGGAGCAGCTGCCGCTGGTCGCCTTCAAGCTGGCGGGAGACCACGACTACGACGAGTTCGACGTCTCCTGGCAGCTCTCGGCTGAGCGTGGCTGGATGCTTCCCGCCTACACCATGCCCCCGGAAGCCGAAGAGGTGAAAGTCCTCCGCGCCCTGGTCAAGCAGACCCTGAGCCGCGAGCAGGTCGACCGCCTCGCCGACGACATCGACGCCGCCTGCAAGACGCTCGACGCCAAGGGCGGGGCGCATCCGAGTGAGCGCAAGAAAACGAAGGTCAGCCCGGGGTACTGACGGCGCGCTCCGGGACGCATGCGGGGAGGGGTCGGGGTGCCCCTTTCGCTTAGTTTTTTTGTGGGACGAGCGCCGGGCTGTCGCTCGAGGCGCTGAAGCAAAAAAACACAA
>JAWVEZ010000167.1:0-8960 GCA_033856455.1 Solirubrobacterales bacterium
GCGGTGAAGCAAAAAAGTACAAGACGTTCCGAGGGCCACCCGGACCCTCCCCTCGAAGCTGTTCATGCTCTTCGCGAGCACCTCGAACGACCAGGCAGCCCCGGCACCTGCGCGACTAACGCCGTAGTCCGCGGCCGTAGTCCACGAGAGGGGCCACGCCCCCCGTCTCCTAGAAGCTGAAAAGCGCGAGCGCGAACCTCGGCGATTCTCAAAAAAGTTAAGTGGAGGGACACGCCCGACCCCCTCACGCAAAAGGACCCGGGATCTCTCCCGGGCCCTTTCAGGTGCTGCTGGGTAGCGCGACTAGTTGCTGCTGCCACCGCTGAGGCAGTAGGCGTAGGCGGTGATGGCGCCGTCGGTGGCGCTGGTGTTCTTGGCGTCGACCCGCCAGCCGTTTCCGTTGCGGAAGGAGCCGGACATCTGGATCGAGTAGAGCGTGCCGAAGCCGCCCCCGCTGATCGCGGTCGTGCCTTCGGGGCAGAGGATCGTGGCGGTTTTGTTGGTGTTGCCTTTGATCGCCTCGGTCTGGGAGACCTGGATGATCGTTCCGAGCTCGGCGGCGCGGACGGATCCGGTCTGGAGCTCGGACGAGCCGACCGAGTTGGCGCCGAGGTCAGCGGCGGTCAGCGAGTTGTCGCTGACGTCGGCGGAGCCGACCGAGCCGTCGGTGATCTCCGAGGAGGTCACCGAGGCGGCTCCGAGGTCCTGGTTGGTCAGGGTCTCGTCGACCACCTGCTGAGAGGTGACGCTGTTTTCGGCGAGCTCCTCGTTGCCGATCGCGTCGGGGGCGACTTTGGCGGCGTTGACCGCGTTGTCGCGGACGTCCACGGTGCGGACGCTGCCGTCGACGATCTGCGGCGAGCGGACGGTGTTTTTGCCGATGCCGACCGCGTAGGCGCTGCCACCGAGGGCAACGAACAACGCGACGATCGAGAGAATCATGGCGGGCGAGATGCGGAATGAACGGGTCTTGCTGGTCATCGGAGTGGTCCTTTCGTTGGTTGGTTGATCCGATGGGTCCAGCTTCGGCCCGATCGCCCGCCGCGACTACGGACCCCAGGGGTGGAGCGACCCCCCGGCGGGGTGGGCCTCCTCACCCCTAGGAGGGGCCGACTGCTCGGCCCCACGCCTTCGTGGCTTGCGGAACTGGCCAGCCAGCCAGTTGCCGCGCCGATTCAGATACATTGCGGCTGATGGCCGCGGAGAAGGTATGCATCATCGGCGCCGGCAGCTCGGGCATCGCCTCCTGCCAGGTGCTGAACGCGCACGGGATCCCCTTCGACTGCTTCGAGAAGGGATCCGCGGTCGGCGGCAACTGGCGCTACGAAAACGACAACGGGATGTCGTCCGCCTACCGCTCGCTGCACATCAACACGTCGCGCAACCTGATGGCCTACCGGACCTTCCCGATGCCGGACTCCTACCCGGACTACCCCAACCACTTCCAGATCGCCGCCTACTTCGACGCCTACGTCGACCGTTTCGGCTTCCGCGACAGGATCGCCTTCCGCACCGAGGTGGTCGCGGTGGAGCCGGTCGACGGCGAGTGGGAGGTGACCGTCGAGGACGAGGGCGGCGAGCGCCGGACCAATCGCTACCGCGCCGTGATGGTCGCCAACGGCCACCACTGGGACCCGCGCTGGCCCGAACCGAAGTTTCCCGGCTCCGAGGACTTCGAGGGCGAGCAGATGCACGTCCACCACTACCGCGAGCCCGAGGTGCTGCGCGGCAAGCGGGTCCTGGTGCTCGGGATCGGCAACTCGGCGACCGACATCGCGGTCGAGTCCTCGCGGATCGGCGAGAAGACCTTCCTGGCGATGCGGCGCGGCGCCTACGTGCTGCCCAAGTACATGAACGGCAAGCCGACCGACGAGTCCGCCTCGGCCTGGCTGACCCGGATGCCGCTGCCGGTGCAGCGCTTCTTCCTCACCCGGATGGTCGGGATCACGGCCGGGGACATGACCACGTACGGGCTCCCCAAGCCCGACCACAAGCTGCTCGAGGCGCACCCGACGATCTCCGCCGAGCTGCTCTCGCGGCTCGGTCACGGCGACATCGTCGTCAAGCCGAACATCGACCGCTTCGGCGGCGGCCGCGCGGTGCGCTTCGCCGACGGCAGCGAGGAGGAGGTCGACCTCGTCGTCTACTGCACCGGCTACAAGATCACCTTCCCCTTCTTCGCCCCCGAGCTGCTGGCGGCGCCCGAGAACCGGATGCCGCCGCTCTACCGGCGGGTCGCCTCGGTCGAGCACCCCGGCCTCTACTTCATCGGCCTGATCCAGCCGCTCGGCGCGGTCATGCCGATCGCCGAGGCGCAGTCGGAGTGGGTCGCCGACCTGCTCAGCGGCCGTGGCTCACTGCCGGCCGAGGCGGAGATGCGGGAGGCGGTGGGGGAGGCCGAACGACGGATGCGGCGGCGCTACGTCGCGTCTAAGCGCCATACGATCCAGGTCGATTTTCATCCTTACCTGCGCGAGATCCGGCGCGAGCGAAAGCTGGCTGTGCAGCGGGCCTGACCACGCGGGTGCGGCCGCCCGGCGGGCAGGCCGGGAGCGGGACCGCGGTACCGCCGCCGTGCGGTCCGCGGCGCGGGCCACGCGGCAGCTTCGGTCGCGGCCGCCGTCGGCCGAGGCCGCCGTCGGAGTCCTCGGCGGGCTCGGCCTCGGGTTCCTTGGCCGCCCACCAGACGAGCCAGATCGCCCCCAGGACAGGAATCTTGAGGACGACCGCGAGGAAGAAAATCGGCCAGAACCCGGTCACCGCGGTCAGTCTAGAGAGTCAGTCGACGCTGTCTTCGCGCGCCAGGCCGCGGGCCCAGGCGGCGAGGGCTTCGGTTTCGACCTCGCCCAGGCCGAGCGCCGGCTCGGTCGGGACCAGCAGGGTCGGCGCGGGCCGGTCCTGGGCCCAGCGGTAGCAGCTCTCGTCGAAGTTGTCGTCGACCCAGGCCAGGGCCCGATCGCCCCCGTACTCGGTCAGCGGCCCGAGCTTCCAGTGGGCCGAGCCGAAGCGGGCGGCGCCGTCGAAGCTGAGGTAGGGCAGCTCGCCGACTCCGAGCAGGCGCGGCAGGTAGAAGTTCGCTTTGTCCTCCCAGCCGGTCGACCAGACCAGGTCGTAGTGCTCGCTGAGGCGCTGCAGCCGCTCCCCGGCCCGCAGCGAGATGCAGTGCATCATCCCGTCGACCATCTCGAAGCGGCACTGGTCCGGCGTCTGCTCGAAGCCGAACAGGGAGATCACCCCGTCGACGTCGACCGCGAGGATCGGCTTCTCCGAACTCATCGAATCAGGCTAGCCCTAGTGGGCTTTCCCAGCGCTACCAGCGGTAATGCGCGAAGGCTTTGTTGGCCTGCGCCATGCGGTAGATGTCGTCCTTCCGCTTCCAGGCGCTGCCCTGCTGCTGGTTCGCGTCGAGGATCTCGCTGGCGAGACGCTCGGCCATCGAGTACTCGCGGCGGGCGCGGGCGAACTGGACCAGCCAGCGGACCGCGAGGGTGCGGGCGCGGCGGGCGGGTACCTCCACCGGGACCTGGTAGGTAGCCCCGCCGACGCGGCGGGAGCGAACCTCGAGGACCGGGGTAAGAGCTTTGATCGCGCTTTCCAGCGTCTCGATCGGATCCTCGCCGCCGCGCTCGCCGACGATCGCCAGGGCGTCGTAGACGATCCGCTCGGCGAGGCTCTTCTTGCCGTCCGTCATCACCTTGTTGATGATCTGCTGGACGAGGCGGTTGCGGTGCCGCGCGTCGGGCTCGACGGGGCGAATCGTGGCAGCGGAGCGGCGCGGCATTAGGAGGCCTTGACCCCGTAGCGCGAACGCGCCTGCTTGCGGTCGGAGACGCCGGCGGCGTCGAGGGTGCCGCGGACGACCTTGTAGCGGACGCCCGGCAGATCCTTGACGCGACCACCCCTGATCAGGACCACGGAGTGCTCCTGCAGGTTGTGGCCCTCGCCCGGGATGTAGGTGGTGACCTCCATCCCGTTGGTCAACCGCACACGGGCGATCTTGCGCAGCGCCGAGTTCGGCTTCTTCGGGGTGACCGTCGCGACACGGGTGCAGACGCCGCGCCGCTGCGGGGCGGCTACGCCCTTCTTGCGACCCTGGCCGGACTTGAGTCCGGGCGTCGTGGTCTTCTTCTTCGGGCGCTTGCGGCCCTTCCTGACGAGCTGATTCGTATTCGGCACGGCCGCGCATAGTAGAGCAGACCGGCAACGAGCAGCCCCGCGGCTGCAGCCAGCTCTGCATAAAAGCCGTCGTCGAGCACCGCCGAGGCGCCCGCAAAGCGGGCCGTCTCGGCCCCCTCGTCGAGTCCGGCGGGCCGATCGACGAGCAGGATCACCAGCACCGAGAGCAGCCCGATCGCGGCCACGGCCAGGCTCAGCCGCGGGCTCTCGCGGCGCCCGCAGGCGAGCCCGAGAACCACGGCGACGAGTCCCAGCGGCAGCAAGAGGTAGGCGTGCGCTTCGCCGGCGGTCTTCACGTCGACGGTCGGCGCCTGGGCGGCGCCGGCGAGGTCGGCGTATCCGGGCTGGCCGATCTCGACCGCCCTGTAGTCGAGGAACTGGGAGACGGCGAGCAGCACGCCGGCGGCGACGATCGTCGCCGCGAGCGCGCGCCGCGGCGTGATCACCCCGCTGGCCCGGGTCGCCGCCCGGGCCGAGGAGGCGCAGGTCCTTCGGGTCGCCGCGTCGGCGACGGCGAGGGCGCGGAAGAAGGCGGCGGCCGCTGGGCGCAGCCTCGGGCCGAGCCAGGCCAGGGTCGCGGCGCCGGCCCGGCTGAGGGCGCGGCCGCCGCGGCGCAGGGGCGGATGGACTCGCTCGAGCCCGCGGGCGCCGGCGCGGTCGAGCCGTCGCGTCCACCGCATCGCCAGGCTGGGCACGGCCTTCAGACGCGGGCCGAGGCGCGGGCGCTTCGCTGCTATCATCGCGCGTCGCTCAGGCAGTCCTCTCGCAGTTCGCTTCTTTGCAGCGCGCTTCGCCGGGCCCGAAGGGGCCTTTTTCATGCGCCGATCCCGATCTGAGCCGGGCCGGTCCCGTTTCACCCTGAACCAACTTCGAAAGAACAACTCACCTCAGAAACCATGGCACGCAGCTTTCCCCTAGAGAAGACCCGCAATATCGGGATCATGGCGCACATCGACGCCGGTAAGACGACGACGACCGAGCGCATCCTCTACTACACCGGCCGCACCCACAAAATGGGCGAGGTCCACGAGGGCGCCGCGGTCATGGACTGGATGGAGCAGGAGCAGGAGCGAGGGATCACGATCACCTCGGCTGCGACCGCGTGCGAGTGGAACGGCCACCGGATCAACATCATCGACACGCCCGGCCACGTCGACTTCACGGTCGAGGTCGAGCGCAGCCTCCGCGTGCTTGACGGCGCGATCGCCGTCTTCGACGCCGTCGCCGGCGTCGAGCCGCAGTCGGAGACCGTCTGGCGCCAGGCCGACAAGTACGGGGTTCCGCGCTTCGCCTACATCAACAAGATGGACCGTACGGGCGCCGACTTCTTCTACTGCGTGCAGACCATGAAGGACCGGCTCGGCGCCAACGCGGTGCCGATCCAGCTGCCGATCGGTGCCGAGGAGAACTTCCAGGGCGTCGTCGACCTGCTGGAGATGAAAGGCCTTATCTGGACCGACGAGCTCGGCGCCGCCTACGAGACGGTTGAGATCCCGGCGGACCTGCAGGATCAGGCAGCGGAATATCGGACCCAGCTGATCGAGGCCTGCGCCGACCACGACGACGAGCTCATGGAGGCCTACCTCGGCGAAGAAGAGATTTCGGCCGAGCGGCTGCTCAAGGCTCTGCACCGAGCCTGCCTCGACACCCAGGTCACGCCGGTCCTCTGCGGCACCTCGTTCAAGAACAAGGGCGTGCAGCCCCTGCTGGACTCGATCATCACCCTGCTGCCCTCGCCGCTGGAGGTGCCGCCGGTGACCGGCGTCATCGCCGCCGGGAAGGGCCAGACCGAGGACAGCGAGGGCGAGCGCCCCGCCGACGACAGCGGCCCGTTCGCCGCGCTCGCGTTCAAGGTCATGACCGACCCCTACGTCGGCAAGCTCACCTACTTCCGCGTCTACTCGGGCAAGCTCGAGAAAGGCGGGCGGGTGCTCAACGTCAAAACCGGCAAGACCGAGCGCATCGGCCGCCTGCTGATGATGCACGCGAACAGCCGCGAGGAGATCGAGGAGGTCTACTCGGGCGACATCTGCGCCGGCGTCGGCCTCAAGGAAACGGGAACCGGCGACACGCTCGCCGCCCCCGACGCCCCGATCGCCCTCGAGAGCATCGAATTCCCGGAGACCGTGATCGCGGTCGCGATCGAGCCGAAAACGAAAGCCGACCAGGAGAAGATGGGCAACGCCCTGCAGCGCCTGGGCGAGGAGGACCCGACCTTCCGGATCGAAAGCGACGAGGAAACCGGCCAGACCCTGATCCACGGGATGGGCGAGCTCCATCTCGAGGTGATCGTCGACCGGATGCTGCGCGAGTTCAACGTCGACGCGAACGTCGGCAAGCCGCAGGTCGCCTACCGCGAGACGATCCGCAAGCGGGTCGAGAAGGTCGTCGCCCGCTTCGTCCGTCAGACCGGTGGCCGCGGCCAGTTCGGCCACGTCGTCATCAACCTCGAGCCGGCACCGGGCGAGGGCTTCGAGTTCGAGAACAAAATCAAGGGCGGCGTCATCCCCGGCGAATTCATCGGCCCGGCCGAGCAGGGGATGCGCGAGGCGCTCGAGAACGGCGTCAAGGCCGGCTACCCGATGGTCGACGTCAAGGTCGAACTCGTCGACGGCTCCTACCACGACGTCGACTCCTCGGAGATGGCTTTCAAAATCGCCGGCTCGATGGCGATCCAGGAGGGTGCTCGCAAGGCCAACCCGGTCCTGCTCGAGCCCGTGATGGCGGTCGAGGTGGTCACCCCCGAGGACTTCCTCGGCGACGTGATCGGCGACCTCAGCCGCCGCCGCGGCAAGGTCCAGGGTCAGGAGCAGCGCGGCAACGCGCTCTCGGTCCAGGCCTACGTCCCGCTCGGCGAAATGTTCGGCTACGCCACCGATCTGCGCTCCTCGACCCAGGGTCGAGCCAGCTACACGATGCAGTTCGAGCGCTACGAAGAGGTCCCCGGCAACATCGCCGAAGAGATCGTCGAAAGCCGCGGTGGCGGGGGCGATGAGTAAGACTCGATGACCCCAAGCGCTGCCGAGGGCGCAACCTGGCTATATTTCCCAGGTTCGCCCGCAGGCAGGGTGAAACGTCCTGCCGGGCAACCGCCCACAGACTCAACCACTTAGATCAGACAGAACACGACTTCGAAAGGCGAAACGGAGAGAGATGTCCAAGGAGAAATTTGAGCGCGATAAGCCGCATGTGAACGTCGGCACCATCGGTCATATCGACCACGGCAAGACGACGCTGACGGCCGCGATCACCAAAACGCTCTCCACCGTGGGCGGTGCCGAAGCGCATTCCTTCGAGGAGATCGACAACGCTCCCGAGGAGAAGGAACGCGGCATCACGATCGCGACCTCCCACGTCGAGTACGAGACCGACAACCGGCACTACGCCCACGTCGACTGCCCCGGCCACGCCGACTACGTGAAGAACATGATCACCGGCGCCGCGCAGATGGACGGCGCGATCCTGGTCGTCTCGGCCGCCGACGGCGTCATGCCGCAGACCCGCGAGCACATCCTGCTCGCCCGTCAGGTCAACGTCCCGCACGTGGTCGTCTTCCTCAACAAGATCGACCAGGTCGACGACGAGGAGCTGGTCGAGCTCGTCGAAGAGGAGGTCAAGGACCTGCTCAACGAATACGACTTCCCGGGCGAAGAGACGCCGATCATCAAAGGCTCGGCGCTGAAGGCGCTGGAAGGCGACGAGGAAGCCCAGAAAGCCGTCTTCGACCTCGCCGCGGCGCTCGACTCCTACATCCCGGAGCCGGTCCGCGAGCTGGACAAGCCCTTCCTGATGCCGATCGAGGACATCTTCTCGATCACCGGCCGCGGCACCGTCGCCACCGGTCGCGTCGAGCAGGGGATCGTCAACACCGGCGACGAGGTCGAGATCGTGGGCATCAAGGACACGACCAAAACCACCGTCACCGGCGTCGAGATGTTCCGCAAGATCCTCGACGAGGGTCAGGCCGGCGACAACATCGGCGCCCTCCTGCGCGGTACCAAGCGCGAGGAGATCGAGCGCGGCCAGGTTCTCTGCAAGCCGGGTTCGATCACGCCGCACACCAAGTTCAAAGCCGAGGTCTACTGCCTGAAGAAGGAGGAGGGTGGCCGTCACACGCCGTTCTTCTCCGGCTACCGGCCTCAGTTCTACTTCCGCACCACCGACGTGACCGGGATCGCCAACCTCCCCGACGGGGTGGAGATGGTGATGCCGGGCGACAACGTCGAGATGACGATCGAGCTGATCCAGCCGATCGCCATGGATCCTGGTCTGCGGTTCGCCATCCGCGAGGGTGGCCGCACCGTCGGCTCCGGGGTCGTCGCCGAGGTCATCGAGTAGCGACACCCCAAGGGGCGGGCACCTGCCCGCCCCACCGCACCCCCGCCGGGGGCGCGAGACAACTGCAAAGACATACGACCGGGGCGGCGCCCCAAGCATCAGGGGCCCCGCCCTCTTTGCGCCCTCAACGGGGCATCAACAGACGAGAAGACAGAGAGACAGCAGGAAAAAGTGGCAGCCATAGCGGCACAGAAAATCCGAATCAGGCTCAAGGCGTACGACCATGACGCCATAGATCGCGCTGCCCGCGAGATCGTCGAGACCGCTGAGCGCACCGGCGCCAGCGTCTCCGGTCCCGTCCCGCTGCCGACCGAGAAAAACGTCTACTGCGTGATCCGCTCGCCGTTCAAGGACAAGGACTCGCGCGAGCACTTCGAGATCCGCACCCACAAGCGGCTGATCGACATCCTCCAGCCTTCGCCGAAAACCGTCGACTCGCTGCAGCG
>JAWVEZ010000168.1:0-3757 GCA_033856455.1 Solirubrobacterales bacterium
GACCTCGACGGCGCGGAAGACCGCCTTCGCCTTGTTCACGGACTCGTTCCACTCGTACTCGGGCTTGGCGTCGGCGACGGTGCCGCCGCCGGCCTGCACGTGCAGCTGCCCGTCCTTGACGACGACGGTGCGGATGTGGATCGCGGTGTCGAGGTCGCCGTCCCAGGAGAGGTAGCCGATCGCGCCGCCGTAGCCGCAGCGCTTGACCTTCTCGAGCTCGTCGATGATCTGCATCGCCCGCACCTTCGGGGCGCCGGAGAGGGTGCCAGCCGGCAGCGCCGAGCGCAGCACGTCGAGCGAGCTGACCCCCTCGCGCAGGGTGCCGGAGACCTGGCTGACGATGTGGAGGACGTGCGAGTAGGTCTCGATCTCCATCATCTCGTCGACCTTCACCGAGCCGTACTCGCAGACGCGGCCGAGGTCGTTGCGGCCGAGGTCGACCAGCATCACGTGCTCGGCCCGCTCCTTGGGGTCGGCGATCAGCCGCTCGGCGAGCCGGCGGTCCTCCTCGACGCTCTTGCCGCGGGGGGAGGTGCCGGCGATCGGCCGGGTCTCGACCTTCCTGCCACTCACCTTGACCAGGGGCTCCGGCGAGGCGCCGGCGATCTGGAAGTCGCCGAACTCGAGGAAGTACATGTAGGGCGAGGGGTTGACGGCACGCAGGCCGCGATAGACCGAGAAGGCTTCGACCGGAGCGTCCGCGGTGAAGCGCTGCGAGGGAACGACCTGGAAGGCGTCGCCGGCGTGTACGTACTCGACGATCCGCGCGACCGCCGCTTCGAACTCCTCGCGCTCCATGTTGGAGACGAACTCGGGCGGCTCGGCGATCGCCGGCGCGGCGGGCACCGGCACGGCGCCGCGCAGGCGCTCCCGCATCTCCGCGATTGTCGCGGCGGCGTGCTCGTAGGCGGCGTCGATCCCGCCGGCGGTGCCGGCGAAGGCGCAGGCGAGGATCGTCAGCTCGTGCTTGAGGTGGTCGAAGACGATCATCGCGTCGGTGACCATCAGCGCCATGTCCGGCAGCCCCAGCGGGTCGGGATTCGGCTCGCCGAGCGGCTCGACCGTGCGCACCAGGTCGTAGCCGAAGAAGCCGACGGCGCCGCCGACGAACGGCGGCAGCCCCTCGACCGGGGCCGGCGTGTACTCGGCGAGGCGCGCCGCGGCGGCGGCGTAGGGGTCCGGGGCGGGCTCGCTGCCGCTCGGCGGCGCACCGCTGGCCGCCTCCTCCCCGCTCCACTCGTACAGCCTGCCCTCGCTCCAGCGCAGGACCGCCCGCGGGCGCAGCCCGACGAACGAGTAGCGGCCGACCTGGCCCTGCTCGGCCGACTCCAGCAGGAAGCAGGGCGCCCCCTCGGGCTCGCCGGCGCGCAGCTTCAGGAAGGCCGAGACCGGCGTCTCGCAGTCGTCGACGAAGCGGGCGCGGACCGGGACCACGTTGCCCTCGCGGGCCAGCTCGCGCGCCTGCTCGAGGGTCGGCTCGAGCCGCAGCTCGCCGCTGCGCTGGCTAGCGGCGACGGCCATTCAGCACTTCCATCACGGCCGACTGCGGGACCCCGCGCGAGACCAGCAGCACGCTGAGGTGGTAGAGCAGGTCGGCCGCCTCTTCGGCGACCCGCTCGTCGGTCTCCTCGCGCGCCGCCCGGATCACCTCCTCGGCCTCCTCCTCGACCTTCTCGCCGATCAGTTCGCGGTCGTCGAGCAATTTCACCGTGTAGCTGCCCTCGGGCCTTTCGAGCGCCCGGCTGCGCAGCGTGCGCTCGAGGTCGCTGAGCGCTTCGAAGGTGACCGGGAAGGGCTCGCCGGGGGCCGGGGGCGCGTCTTTGCGGGTCGAGGCCGAGCCGAGCACCTCGCGGTAGAAGCAGCTGCGCTGGCCGGTGTGGCAGGCGGGCCCGGCGGGATCGACGAGGGCGACGAGGGCGTCGCCGTCACAGTCGTAGCGCAGCTGGCGCAGGCGCATGAAGTTGCCCGAGGTTTCGCCTTTCTTCCAGATCTGGTCGCGGGAGCGGCTGTGGAAATGCAGTTCGCCGCTCTCCAGCGTCATTTCCAGGGACTCCGAGCTGACGTAGGCGAGCATCAGCACCTCGCCGGTGGCGAAGTCCTGGACGACGCAGGGCGCGAGACCCCGCTGGTCGAATTCGATTTCCCCGAACATCGGGCAATCGTAGACGGCACGGCCGCCCCGGACGCGAAGCGGAGGCGGCGGGCCTCGTTCTACTCGATGCCGAGGCGATCCAGGAGATCCTCGTCCCGGCGCCAGTGGCGGCGCACCCGCACCCGCAGGTCGAGGTGGACCTGGGCGTCGAGCTCCCGCTCCAGCGAGCGCCGGGCGGCCGTGCCGATCTCGCCGATCTTGGCCCCGCCCTTGCCGATCAGGATGCCCTTCTGGGACTCCGTCTCGGCCCAGATCTCCGCCTCCACGGTGACCAGGCCGTCCTCGCGCGGGATCATCTCGGTGACCTTGACCTCGACCGAGTGCGGGATCTCCTGCCGGGTCCGGTTCAGCACCTGCTCGCGGATCAGCTCGGCCAGCAGCAGCTCGCTCGACTGGTCGCTGGAGTCCTCCGGCGGGTACATGTAGGGCCCCTCCGGGATCAGCTCGCCGAGCCGCTCCAGCAGCGGCGGCAGACCCTCGCCGGAGCGGGCGCTGATCGGGAAGACCTCGGTGACGCCCTGCAGGTTGGCGGCGTCGGCCAGGGCCGGCACCATCTCGTTCGGTCCGAGCCGATCGGCCTTGTTGACCGCGCAGATGATCGGGATCGAGGGCCCGGCGGCGAGCAGGCTGCGGGCGATGAAGCGGTCGCCGGCTCCGACCCCCTCCTCGCCGTTGACGACGAGCAGCGCCACGTCGGAGTCGGAGAGCTCGCGCTCGACCCGCTTCTGCATCCGTTCGGTCATCTCGTCGCGCGGGCGCTGCACCCCCGGCAGGTCGACGAGCACCAGCTGGCGCTCGGCCTCGAGGTCGGTGGCGACGCCGCGGATCGCCCGCCGGGTGGTCTGCGGGCGCACCGAGACGATCACCACGTGGGAGCCGACCAGGGCGTTGACCAGGGTCGACTTGCCGACGTTGGGGCGCCCGGCGAGGCCGATGAAGCCGGAGCGGGTCATCGCAGCCCGGCGAGCACGCGCCCCTGCAGGGCCAGCATCTCGCCGTCGTCGGTCTCGTGGTCGTGGCCGCAGAGGTGGAGGACGCCGTGCACGGCGGCTTCGGTCACGTCGCTGCAGTGCTCGGGGCAGATCGCGACGTCGCCGAGCTCGCGCGGGCCGGCGCTGGGGCCGAGTTCGTCGATCGGGAAGGCCAGCACGTCGGTGGGTTCGTCCTTGCCGCGGTGCTCGCGGTTCAGCTCGCGGATGCGGTCCGCGGCGACGATCTCCACCGCGAGATGGCCGTCCTGCACCCCGGCCGCCGCCAGCGCCGCCGCGGCCGCTTCGCGCAGCTCCGGGGGGACGTCGGAGAGATCCAGGCTCACGACTGTTTGTCGTAGGCGGCGACGATCCGCTGCACGAGCTTGTGGCGGACGACGTCTTCGCCGCCGAACTCGACGAAGGAGATGTCCTGAACCTGGTCGAGGATGTCGCGGACCGCGATCAGGCCCGAGCGCTGGTCGGTCGGCAGGTCGATCTGGGTGATGTCGCCGGTGACTACCATGCGCGAGTTGAAGCCGAGTCGGGTGAGGAACATCTTCATCTGCTCCGGGCTGGTGTTCTGTGCCTCGTCGAGAATGATGAAGCTGTCGTTCAGCGTGTTGTGCGTGACGAG
>JAWVEZ010000169.1:0-6319 GCA_033856455.1 Solirubrobacterales bacterium
CAGACCGGCGGCGGCATCGACTCGGTCACCGACCCGGAGATCCGCGAAGCGATCAAGCTGCTGGCCGAAACGACCGGCATCTTCACCGAGACGGCCGGCGGCGTCACCGTCGGCGTCCTGAAGAAGCTGGCCGAGCGCGGCGAGCTGGCGGCCGGCGAGCGCGTCGTCGTCTACCTGACCGGCGAGGGCCTGAAGACCCTCGACGCGACCCGGGACACGTTCCACATGCACGAGATCGACCCCAACCTCGACAGCTTCGAGGCCGAGTTCCGCCAGGAGGTAACCGTCTAGTGGTCACCGTGAAGATCCCGACCCAGCTGCGCGCCGCGACCGGCGGCGAATCGGAGGTCGAGGTGAGCGGGGCGACGGTCGGCGAGGCGCTCGACGCCGTCTTCGACGCCCACACCGAGCTGCGCGAGCGGATCACCCAGGACGGCGACCTGCGGCGCTTCGTCAACGTCTACGTCTCCGGCGAGGACATCCGCTTCCAGCAGGGGCTCGACACCTCGATCAACGACGGCGACGAGGTGACGATTCTCCCCGCCGTCGCCGGCGGCTGCTGAGCAACGTCCGACGTTCGCCCCACCCAGGTGGGGTAAAACTCCGCAGGGATGAAGGGGCGGGGGAGGACGGCCGGGTGAAGCGCGCCCTGATTACGGGTGGCAACGGGTTCGTCGCCTCGCACCTGGCAAGGGCACTGCTCGAGCGCGGCGATTCCGTGACGGTGCTGGAGCGAGCGCCGCGCCCACACTCGGCGCTGACCCTGGAGGGGATCCGCGACGAAGTCGAGGTGGTCGAGGCCGACCTGCGCGACGCCGGGCGGGTCGCGGCGGCGGTCGGCGGGGCGGGGTTCGACGTCGTCTTCCATCTCGCCGGGGTGAGCGTGGTCGGCCCGGCGCTCGCCGACCCGGCCGGCGCGTTCGAGGCGAACGTCGCCGGTACCTGGAACCTGCTCGAGGCCTGCCGGGCCGCGGCGGTCCCGGCCTTCGTCACCGCCTCTTCGGAGAAGGCCTACGGCCCGACCAGCCCGCTTCCTTACCGGGAGGAGATGCTGCTGCGCCCCGCCTCGCCATACGAGGCGAGCAGGGCGGCCGCCGACGCGATCGCGCTCAGCTACTGGCCGGCCTTCGGGCTCCCGGTGGCCGTCGCCCGCTTCTCCAACGTCTACGGCGGCGGTGACGCCAACTTCTCGCGCCTGGTCCCCGAAGCGGTCGCCGCCGTGCTCGACGGCCGGCCGCCGCGGCTGCGCACGGATGGCAGCCCGGAACGCGACTTCCTCTACGTCTCCGACGCGGTCGCCGCCTTCTTCGCGGTCGAGCGCGTGCTCGCCGACGGCGGCGCCGGGGCGGGGGAGGCGTTCAACGCCGGCGGCGAGCGGACCTACGCGGTCGCCGAGGTGCTGGCGGCGATCGCCGCGGTCTCCGGCTCCGGCCTGGAACCCGAATTCCTCGGCTCCGCCGATCCCGCCGACGTCGTCGACCGCCAGTTCCTCGACTCGACCAAGCTGCGCGAGCTGACCGGCTGGGCGCCGCGGGTGGAGCTGCGCGAGGGGCTGCTGCGCACCCTCGAGTGGTACCGGGAGCACCCCGAGCTGCGACCAAAGTAGGAGTAATACCGGTGCTACTCTTACTCGATGAGGGTCACCAGCAAAGGCCAGGTCACGATCCCGAAGCAGCTGCGCGACGAGTACGGCCTGCTGCCCGGGACCGAGGTCGAGTTCGTCGACAAGGACGGCAAGCTCCTCGTCCGCAAGGCGCCCGGGGGGCGCACGCGCGGCGACGAGTTCGTCGAGCACCTGCACCGGGCCGGCGAGCAGTTCACGATGAGCACCGAGGAGATCATGCGTCTCACCCGGGGAGAGGATTGGGGTACTGGTCGCTTAGAGGAGGGTGACGGCGACCCTGCTTGATTCCAATGTCCTGATCGATTCGCTCGATCGGGAGTCGCCCTGGAGGTCCTGGGCCGACTACGAGTTGAAGGCCGCGCTCGACCGGGGACCCGTGTTCGTCAACCAGGTCGTTTACGCGGAGGTCTCCGTTGGCTTCCCTTCCGCCGAGGCCTGTGAGGCCGCGTTGTCGGAAAAGTGGCTTGAGCTGGTGCCCATTCCCTGGCCCGCGGCGTTTGCGGCCGGTCGTGCCTTCGTCGCATATCGGCGGCGCGGGGGAACTCGAAGATCGCCGCTTCCAGATTTCTTCATCGGCGCCCACGCCGCTGTCGCGCGGCTGCCCCTGTTGACGCGCGATCCTGCGAGATATCGAAGCTACTTCCCCGGCGTTCGACTCCTCGCACCGAGTTAGCGCCCTCTCCCGGTACGCTCGATCTATGTGCGGGCGCTTCACGGTCACGGCCAAAGACACGAAGAAGATCACCGACCGCTTCCAGGTCGAGCTGGAGAAAGCGCTGGAACGCGGGGGGGACGGCGACGGCGCCCCGGCGGCCAAGGAGAGCGCCAAGGACGGCGCCGGGGAGAAAGAGAAATCGCCGCCCGGCCTCGGCCGCTACAACGTCGCCCCGACCCAGGAGATCCTCGTCGTCCGCTCCTCGCCGGACCCCGGGGAGGCGGCGGCCGGAGAGCGCGAGGCGCGGCTGATGCGCTGGGGGCTGGTCCCGGTCTGGGCCAAGGACCTCAAGGTCGGCTACAAGATGATCAACGCGAAAGCCGAGAACCTCGAATCCAGCCGCGCCTACGCGCCGCTGGTCGGCAAGTTCCGCCACCGCTGCCTGATCGTCGCCGACGGCTTCTACGAGTGGATGAAGGCCGAGGACCCCAAGCAGCCGCGCCAGCCCTGGCGCTTCACCGTCGACGGCGGCGAGCCGTTCGCCTTCGCCGGGCTCTGCACGCGCAAGGAGTGGAGCGACCCGGACGACCGTGGCGTTGACGAGGACGGCCACCTCTACAGCGCGACGATCGTCACCACGACGCCGAACAAGGTGGTCGCGCCGGTCCACGACCGGATGCCGGCGATCCTGGCGGGCGCCGAGGCCGAGGCCGCCTGGCTCAACCCCGAGCTGAGCGCCGAAGACGCGATCGCGATGCTTGGGCCGCTCGACCCGGCGCGGATGGAAGGGGCGCCGGCGAACCCGCAGCTGAACAAGGTCGGCAAAGGGATGGCGGAGGGACCGGAGCTGCTGGTCGCTCCAGAGCCGGGCTAGGGCTAGCCGCTACTCGTCGCCTTCGGCTTCGTCCTCTTCCAGTTCGTCGGCTTCTTCTTCGGCCCGGTCTTCGGCTTCCTCTTCAGCTTCTTCGTCGATCGGCGGCGAGATCTTCTTCAGTCCGCCCGCGGTGCTCACGGTGGTCTTGCCGGCGCTGGTCTTGACAGTGCAGGAGATCTCAGCCGAGGGCACGGCGGTCGTTTTCCAGACCGAGTAGAAGGGCAGCACGAGGTCGTTTTTCGGCTTGCCGCCGGCGATGAAGTATTTGAGGCGCTCGGTGCCTTCCTCGTACTCGGGCCATTCGAGCTTGACCCCTCTTTCGCTGGTGAAGCGCGGGATCAGCAGGTCTTCGGCTTCGACCACGACGAGTTCGCCGCCACGGGCACTGAAGTCGAGCAGCAAAACTTCCGGTGCCGGCTGGCTGAAGATCCCGGCTTCGGAGGAGCGCGGGTAGACAGCTCGCAGACCGCCGGAGGTACGGGCGATTTCGGCTCGCGGGCCGCCTTTGGTCACGCAGAGGATTTGAGCATCGCCGACCGGAGAGCCGCCGTCGATGCGCAGGGTCGTCGCGACACGGAACAGTGAGTAGCCGCTGACGTTGGTCCCGGTTGCGGCGATCTGGCCTTTTTCGAGCCTCATCGTGCCCCCGCCGCCCGGTACGTCGACAGCCCTGGAGTCGGGGATCTTCGCGGTCTGGACCCATTCGAGGTTCCCCGCCGCGCCGGAGCTCTTGCTGGTCGCCAGCGCCACCGCCGCCAGGCAGGCGAGCAGCCCGACCGCGACCACGATCAGGGCCCCGCGCGGGATCCCGTTGTCCTCCTGCGGCGCCTCGTTGCTCACACCGCGACAGTATTGGAATCCGTCACACAGGCGCTGCGCAGAACCTCGACAGCGTTCCGTGCAGCTACGGTGGGGGTATGAGGCGCAAGGTGGTCCCGATCGCCCCAGCCACGGCCCAGGTACGCACCGCGACCGTCCATGGCCGCTCGATCGGCTACGTCGAGGCCGGTTCGGGCGATCTCCTCCTGCTCGTCCACGGGATGGCGGGAACGGCGGAGAACTGGGGATCGGTGATCGAACCCCTTGCCCTCGGCCATCACGTGATCGCCCCTGACTTCCCCGGCCACGGCAGCTCCGAGCCCGGCGGCGGCGATTACTCGCTGGGCAGCCTCGCGAGCGGGCTGCGGGACCTGATGCTGGCCCTCGGCCACGAGCGCGCCACCCTGGTCGGCCACTCGCTCGGCGGCGGCGTCGCCCTCCAGTTCACCTACCAGTTCCCGGAGATGGTCGAGCGCCTCGTGCTCGTCTCCAGCGGCGGCCTCGGTCCAGACGTCAGCCCGATCCTGCGCGCCGCGGCCCTGCCCGGGGCGGACCTCTTCATCCAGGCGACCGCCGGCGTCGGCGCCCGCGCGGGCTCGTTGCTCGGAGCGGGTCTCGGCAGGCTCGGGCTGCGGCCCAGCGCCGACGTCGCCGAGGTCACCCGCGGGTACGCGTCGCTGGCCGACCGCGAGCGCCGCAAGGCCTTCCTCGCCACGCTGCGCTCCGTCGTCGGCACCAACGGCCAACTGGTCGGGGCCCGCGACAAGCTCTACCTCGCCGAAGCCCTGCCCTTCCTGATCATCTGGGGAGATCGCGACCCGATCATCCCGGTCTCCCATGCCGAAGAAACCCACGAGGCACTGCCCTCGAGCCAACTGGAGATCTTCGAGGACACCGGCCACGTCCCCCAGCTCGAGTGCCCCGGCCGCTTCGTCGCCGTCCTCCAGCGCTTCCTCGAAGAGACCGAGCCCGCCCACTTCGACCGCGACGAGTGGCGGGCGCGCTTCAAGTCCGCATAGTTCTCGAGTCTGCATTTGTGGCCGCTATTCGGACCTAAACGCAGACTCGTGAAGACGCGCCCGACAGGATTCGAACCTGTGGCCTCTTCCTCCGGAGGGAAGCGCTCTATCCAGCTGAGCTACGGGCGCTCGCTCGCCAGCTTACGGACCTCCAGCGCGGCTTGAGTGGAGGGGGCGGGCACCCCTCGGAACGTCTTGTACTTTTTCGGCGCCGTGGATCTCGGACGGCCTGTGCTCGATCTCGAAAAAGTTAAGTGCAGAGGGGTGCCCGCCCCCTCAGCCCACGCCCCCCGAAGGAAGCCGTAGGCTCGCCGGCCATGGATCTCTCGGTTGCCTTCCTGGGTACCGGCGGCTCGGTGCCTTCGGCGCGGCGCTCGACGGCGAGCGTGCTGGTGTCGCGCGGGGGGGACCGGCTGCTCTTCGACTGCGGCGAAGGGACGCAGCGCCAGATGCAGCGCTCGCTCGGCCTCGCCCAGGTCGACGAGATCTATCTCACCCACTTCCATGCCGACCACATCCTCGGGTTGCCGGGGCTGCTGAAGACCTACGACCTGACCGATCGCGAGGCGCCGCTGAAGGTCTACGGGCCAGGCGGGCTGCGGGATCTGTTCAAGCTGCTGGCGCCGCTGATCGGCCGGCTCGGGTTCCCGATCGAGCTGGAGGAGCTGGCGCCGGGCGAGGCCGTGTCGCACGGCGAATACGAGGTGCAATCCTTCGAAGCCGCGCACAGCGTGCGGGCCAGCGGCTACGCGCTGGTCGAGGACGAGCGGCCGGGCCGCTTCGACCCGGCCGCCGCGAAGGCCGCCGGCGTCCCCGAAGGGCCCGCCTTCGCGGCCCTGCAGCGGGGGGAGGAGGTCGAGGGCTCCGATGGCCTGGTTTCGCCGGATCAGGTGATGGGCGAGAGCCGGCCCGGGCGGACGATCGCGATCACCGGCGACACCGCGCCGAGCCCGGCCACGGTCGCCGCCGCCGCCGACGCCGAGCTGCTCGTCCACGACGCCTCCTTCGCCGAGGAAGAGGCCCAGCGGGCCGCTGAAACCGGCCACTCCACCGTCGGCCAGGCCGCCGCGGTCGCCGCCGAGGCGCACGTGAAGCTGCTCGCGCTCGTCCACATCTCCTCCCGCTACCACGTCGGCGCGGTCCTGGACGAGGCCCGCGAGGTCTTCGAACCCACCGTCGCCCCCAAAGACTTCGACACGATCGAGATCCCCTTCCCCGAGCGAGGGGAGCCCCAGCTTCGACCGAACGGAGCTCGCGAAAACGGCGGGGAGGGGTAGGCCGCCAGCGTCGTTTGAAACGGGGTGGTGGATGAGGCGGGGTCGGGGTTT
>JAWVEZ010000170.1:0-3737 GCA_033856455.1 Solirubrobacterales bacterium
CGCCGCCGCGGCGGAGCTGCCGGAGCCGAGTGCCAACCCCGGCTCGATCTCGATCAGCGCCGGGGATCTCGGCGACGGGGGCGGCTTTATGAGTCGCATGCGCAACATGTTCCGCGGCCGCCGCTAGCGCTCGTTGGATTGGCGCCCCTATAGGGGCGGAAAAACATCGAGGGCATCCGGCGCCGGTGTTGCGCGATTATCGCGGTGTGACGTCGACTGGCAGACCGATCGCGGCGCGGCTTACCGCGCAGGGGCTGGCGGGGCCGCCCCTGCGGGGGCCGGTCGAGGTGGCGGAGCGACTGCTCGCGGTGCAGGGCCAGGACCCGCGCGGGGTGCGGCTGGCGCTGCGGGCCCGGACCGATGGCGCGGCGGCGAGCGATGTCGACCGAGCCCTGAGCGAGGACCGCTCGCTGCTGATCACCTGGCTGAACCGGGGCACCCTGCACCTGGTCCGCAGCGAGGACTATCCGTGGCTGCACGCGCTGACCACGCCGCCGCTGATGAGCTCGAGCGTGTATCGCCTCTCCCGGGAGAAACTGACGGAGGCCGCCGGCGAGCGGGCGATGAAGACGATCGAGCGGTCGCTGACCGAGGAGGGTCCGCTGACCCGGGCGCAGCTGCGCGAACGACTCGACGCCGCCGGCGTGCGCACCGAGGGCCAGGCGCTCGTCCACCTGCTCTTCATGGCGACGCTGCGCGGGATCGCGGTGCGGGGGCCGATGGCCGGCAGGGAACACGCCTACGCGCTGACCCGCGACTGGCTGGGACCGCAGCCGCGGGTCGACCGCGAGGCCGCGCTCGCCGAGCTGGCCCGCCGCTACCTGGTCGGGCACGGGCCGGCCGACGACCGCGACCTCGCCCGTTGGGCGGGGCTGCCGCTGCGCGACGCCCGCGCCGGCCTGGCGGCGATCGCGAAGCAGCTGGCCGAGCGCGAGGACGGGCTCGTCGACCTGAAGGGGCGCAAGCCGCCGCAGCCGCTGCCCGCGCCGATGCTGCTCGGGGCCTTCGACCCGCTGCTGCTCGGCTGGTGCTCGCGCGCCGACGTGATCGGCCCGCACGAGAACCTGGTCACGATCAACGGGCTCTTCCGCCCCTTCGCCCTGGTCAAGGGCCGGGCGGTCGCGACCTGGGGCTTCGCCGGCGGCAAGGTGACGCTGAAACCGCTGGAGAAGCTGACCGAGAAAGCGACGAAAGCGCTCGACGCCGAAGCGGCCGACGTCGAGCGCTTCCTCACCAGCTAACTAGGCCTGTGGCGGCGGCGGGGTGTCGCCGGCCGACGGCGCGGGCGGCGGCATCTCGCTGCTCACCGGGGGCGCGTCCTGGCCCGGCAGCGGGTCGGCCTCCTGCTCCCAGACGCTGTTCAGCGAGACCTGCAGGTAGGCCCACATCGCTGGAGCGATGAAGATGTAAAGGAGCAGCACGATCCACCCGTTGACCGCCTCTTTGCCGGCGATTTTGGCGGCGCCTTGGACGCGCTTGGTGCCGTTCCAGTAGCTGACCAGCGCCGGGACGATGATCAGGCCGCCGGGGAAGAGCGCCAGTACCGAGTTGGTCGGGTTCTGACCGAGGTCGTAGCCCTTCGCCTCGCCGTAGGCTTTCAGCTCCTTGTTGATCTTGTACCACCAGACCAGGTGGTAGATGCCGAGGGTGATGATCGGCAGCAGGGCGGCGGCCCAAGGGCTGCGGACCTTCACCTCGCTCTGGGTGCCGCGGATCTGCATTTCGTAAGCCATGTACTCCCCGTTTCGTGGTGGACCCTGGTGAGTTCGACCCGTCGTCAGACCTGATTGAGTGGGCTGGACGAATCTTCTGCGGCCAGCCTAGCCTCGACGTCGGCCAAGCCAAAATCGGGCCCGCGGCCGAATTCCTGCTGCAGCTTCTTGCTGAACAGGCTGTAGCGGCGGTGCGCCTCGCTGCGCCGGCCCTGGCGCAGGCAGACCTCGATCAGGAGCCCCTGGGTGTCGCTGTCGAAGGGCTCCATCTCGGCCAGGCGGCGGGCCTGGTCGGCGGCCGGCTCGAGCTCGCCGCCTGCGACCGAGATCCCGACCTGGGCGCGCAGCGCCCGGCAGGCGAGCTGGTGCAGGCGCTCGCGCTCGGGGATCGCCCAGTCGAGGTAGGGGTCGCCGGCGAGGAACTCGCCGCGGTAGAGGTTCATCGCGTCGGCGAGGTGGACGGCCGCGGCCTCGGTCATCCCCTGGGCGCGGGCGGCGATCCCGGCCAGGGCATCGACCTCGAAGCGGTCGGCGTCGAGCCAGACGTTGCCGGTGTCGACGAGGTAGCCGCCGCGGCGGGCGACCACGAAGCGGGCGGGCGAGCGGCGCTCGCGCTCGGGCTCGAGCTTGTCGCGCAGCGCGTGGACGTTGTAGCGGAGGCGGCTGCTCGACTCCCGCGGGCCGGCCTCGGGCCAGAGCACCTCGCCGATCTGGTCGCTGGTCACCACCCGGCGGCGTTCGCAGATCAGGAACTTGAGCAGCTGGCCGGGGCGCTGGCCGAGCCAGTCGCCGTTGATCGGGCCGGCGGCGCCCTCGACCCGGAAACGGCCGAGCGTGGAGATCTGCAGGTCGGGGCGCTGGGAGGGGTCGGCCTGGCTCGCCCAGCCTGGCGGGGTGCGGCGGCGGCGGTCGTCGGCGCGGCCGGGGCGCAGGTGGAAGACGACCTGGGAGCCGTCCTCGCCGAGCGGCGAGGCGGTCACCCAGGCGGCGCTGCGCAGCGTCGCGGTCTGGATGTCCATCCGCACCTCGGGCAGCTGGGTCGCCGACTTGGCGACCCATTCGGTCATGCAGCCGCCGCCGATGATCGGCTCGAGGCGGCTGCAGATCAGCTCGCAGCAGTGCAGGCCGGCGCCGCCACTCGCGGTGCTGGCGGGCAGCAGCATCGCGCGGGCCCTGCGGTTGAGCGAGAGAACCCCACCGTCCTCGGCGCGGATGACGGCAAGGCCAAAGAGGAAGTCCTCGAACAGCTCGGGTGGGGATTGGGCATCGGTCATTGGTTGACTAACTGAGATCTAACAAGATAGCTAACGGAGATCAAGCAGATGCTTTCTACCGTCGGCGCTCCCAGAGAACGAGAGGAAGTCGTAGCCGATGGAGTCGCTCCTACGCGAGGCAATTGACGCAGCGCAGATCCCCCGAGGGGAGACTTTGCGGCGGGCCCGTCGCCGCGCGGAGGCCCGCCCCCCGCTGATCGTCGAGGTCGATTCCGGTTGCGAGCTGCCCAGCGAGGAAGCTCGCCTGAGCGAGGCAGACGCGATCGTGATCCGAACCGGGGACTCGGCCGGCCTGCGCCGCGCCTGCGCGGCGGTCTGCCGCCGCGCCCGCCGCGGCCAGACGATCGTCCTCGCCTCCGCGGGCTACCTCGGTGCCACCCGAGAGCTCCTGATCGGGCCGCTGATCGAAGCGGGCTTCGAGGTCGGCGGGGACATCTGCGTGGCCTGCTCGCCGCCGGCCGCTCCGGGGAGGCGCCGAGTGGTCGGCGCGACCGGCCGCGTCTGCGCCGAGAAAGCGCGGGTCGCGGTCGCTGCCGAGGCCTCTTCGGCAGCCGTAGCCGTCGTCTCCTCTCCCGAGGCGGCCGAGCTGACGGTGGTTCTCGGCGAGGCGCTGAGCATGGTCTCCCCGGGCGAGGGCTGAGCGATACGGCTCAGCCGAGCTTCGGGCTCTGCCAGGGCGCTTCGAGCTTGCCGACCAGGAGGTCGCCGAGACCCTCGACCGGGACGCGGGTCTGCTCGAGCGAGTCGCGGT
>JAWVEZ010000171.1:0-20152 GCA_033856455.1 Solirubrobacterales bacterium
CCGGGGGACCGGTCGACATAGGCTTGCTCGATGCTGTCGGCCATCGTCAGCCACGCGACCCGGATCGCGGTGGCGGTACTCGTCGCCTCTGCATGGTGCACCGCGAGCGCCGCGGCGGGCGAGCGCAGTGTGATCGGGCACTCGGTCCAGGGCCGGCCGATCCTCGCCACCCTGAACGGCGACCCCGCGGCTCCCCTGCAGGTCCTCGTCTTCGGCTCGATCCACGGCGACGAGCCGGCCGGGATCCGGGTCGCCCGCCAGCTGCTCGCCGGCCCGGCGCCGCGCAACGCCGCGCTGCGGATCGTCCCCGCCCTCAACCCCGACGGCCTCGCCGCCGGCAGCCGCGGCAACGCCCACGGGGTCGACCTCAACCGCAACTTCCCCTACGACTGGCAGCCGCTCACCGGGGGCGAATACTCCGGCCCCCACGGCCTTTCCGAGCCCGAGTCGCGCGCCGCCTGGCGGCTGATCCGCGCCACCGAGCCCGACGTCACGATCTGGTTCCACCAGCCGTTCGGCATCGTCGACCGCTCCTCCGGCGGCGACCACCGCCTGGAGCGGCGCTTCGCGCAGCTGATCGGGCTCCCCTTCGTCCGCCTCCAGGGGCGCTATCCCGGCAGCGCCTCGCGCTGGCAGAACCACGCCTTCCCGGGCAGCACCGCCTTCGTGGTCGAGCTGCCGACCTTCGTCAGCGCCGCCCTGGTCCGCCGCTCGACCCGCGCCGTGCTGCGGCTCGCCGCCGAGTACGCGAGCCCGGAAGTGGGTCCGGCTGTTGAGGGCTCGGGCTAACGCTGCTGGTGCTCGGCGGCCTTGGCGCGCGCCTCGCCCTTCTCCTCGAGCGTCATCGCGCCCGGGTGCCCGTCTCCCGGCCAGGGGCTGAGGATCAGCAGCAGCCGCGAGTCGGTGCGCGCCGCGACCGTGTGGCGCTCGTGCGGCTCGAACTCGAAGAGGTGGCCCGGCCCGGCGGATGCGCCCGCTCCGTCGGGCAGCGAGACCTCGACCTCGCCCTCGACGACGACGACCCGCGCCCGCTCGTGCACCTCGTGCTCCCGCAGCTCCTCCCCGGCGGGGAGGTTCAGCAGGATCGTCCGCGCGTCGTCCGCCGAGGCGAGGATCTCCGGCTCGTGTGGCTGCACCGCGACCGCTCGCAAGTCCCAACTCTGCATCTCCGCCCTCCTTCGTGGGTGGCGCGCTAACCCGGCGCGCCGTGTCCCCTAAGTGTCTCATCGCCCTAACCGGACGGCATTTGAACCGCGTCGGGGTGTTGGCTGCGACTACTCGTCCCTAATCCTGAATCCAACTGGGTGCTTTGGCTGTACAGGCGAGGCGATCAACTGGCGGAGGGCGTTGAAGATCTGCTCCAGTTGCTCGTCGTGCTCACCCATCCCTCGTTCGACCTGCTCCAGTCTCTCCTCAAGCGCAGCGTAGGAGCTGGCGATGCGCCGCAGCTCGACGAAGGCGCGCATGATCTCGATGTTGACGGCGATGGCCGTCTTGCTCCGCAGGACGGAGGAGAGCATGGCCACGCCCTGCTCGGTGAATACGTAAGGGGCGTAGCGTCGACCGCCCCGGCCAGACTTTGAGGTCGCAATCTGCGACCTCAAAGCTGCAGCTTCCTCGCTGCCGAGCTGGAACATGAAGTCATCCGGGAAGCGTTCGAGGTTCCGCTTCACCTGCTCGATCAGTCGCTTCGTCTCGACGCCATAGAGATCAGCCAGGTCTTGGTCGAGCATCACATGCCGGCCCCGAATGACGAAGATCCGCCTCTCGAGCGTCGGTGCCGTAAGGACTTGCAGCTCGGATTTCTTTCCTGCCGAGTCGACCACATCGCCATGATGACAGAAACTAGAAACTTATTGTCTGCATACGTTTAGCCCCCCAGCGCGCTATGTCAGTTGTGTCCAAGCGGTTTGAGATACAAGGGTTGATGGCGGCGAAGGCAAACCTCGGCTTGACACGGAAAGAAGACCTTCTGCGTGACTTCGCTCGCAAGCGGAGCCGAGCGATGGAGCACTTCGAGGTTCTTCGCATGTCGGTCGAGCAGTTCACCCAGCGGGATCGAAAGGACGTGCAGGGTCAGTTCGATGAGGCGGCGAGCCAATATGTCTTCAAGGTGCCGCTGGAGGGGATCCACTCAGAGTGGCCTCTCTGGCTGGGAGATTTCGTTTACGACATGCGGGCGTCCCTCGACTATCTCGTTACGGCCCTAATTCGAAGCACCGGCAATGAGGAGAGTGAAGCGAGCCAGTTTCCGATTTATGGCATCGATCGCATCGCCTGGCAGGACGTCGATGAGCATTGGGAGGGGGATCCGAGAAGGAGAATCGCCCGAAGCCTCAAGGGCACCCCCGACGGCACCAAGGCTGCCCTCAAACCGTTGCAGCCGTTCTTTGGAGTTCCTCGGACCGACCCGCCCCGGCATCCGCTATTTGCCCTTCAAGTCTTGAGTAACCGAGACAAACACCGGCGCCTGAATCTGCTGGCGCATCGGGCCAAGGTTGAGTTTGTGGACGCAGATGGGAGGCCGCTGTTCAGAGGCCCTCCTGCTCATGGGCGGATCGCCGGACGCCAGGAGGCCGGCGAGTACATCGCCACGCTGGCCACCAATAGGAAGCACGATGGAGACGTCTGGCTTCGCCATTCCTATGACGTGCAACTTGACGAGCCCCCAGAGTTGGTCGGAGACCTCATCGAAGCTCTATCGAGCATCAATCAGTTCATCGACGCTCGTGTCGTCCCGAGCGTCACCGGCCTGTTGGCATCGTGAGGGCGTTCGCAGAGGTCAGGATGGTCCTGACCTCTGTGGCTGATTCAGGATTGTGAGATGGCTTCCTATCTGAGCTTCTCCCCTACGAATCGATTTCCGCGGCGAGGATCACTTCGCTACCGATCTGGATCTCGGCAGACGTGCAACCCCCGAAGAAGCGCTCGCAGGCCGCCTTACCGGGCAGGCCATTGGCCGAGCGTTCAATCTCGGGTCGTCCGGGCCAGTAGCCGTTGCGGTTCTTGAAGGCGTGGCAGGCTTTGGCTGCCGGGACGGCCTTCCAGGCCTTTGACATTCCCAGCGTGCGAGGGACCATCCCCGCTTCTAGTAGATAGGCGGAGAAGCTCCCGAACTCCCTTTCAATGGACGACCCGGGAGGCAGGCCGAGCGGCTCTCGAATGGCAGTTCGGCTGCACTCCTCAGCCGTTGGCGGCCGACCGACATGATCGCGATGCCGCTGGGCGGCGCCGATCATCTGGAGCCGCCCCCAGCGCTCGCCAGACGTCGGGGGTGGGGTGTACCGCGCGTCCTCGTTGACTCCCTCGAGAGCAGGGGCAAGTACCGGCCGGGCCCCCTGAAAAGGAGCGTCTCCGGCCATCATCGCTAGGCCATCGATGGAGTCGATCGAGTTGGCCCGCTTGACGATCTTGGCCTTCTGATGGAGGGCCGCTTTATAGAAGAGGCCCATCCAGGTCTCCGGGCGCCGGCCAAACAGCTCTCGTCTTCTCTCGAAGAGCTCCAGTAGGGCAGCCGCTACCGCTTCCTCGGCCAGATCCCGATCACCCCGGAATCGCCCGGTCAACATTCGCGTGATTCGTCGGATATGCCCTAGGTAGTCGAAATCTTGAAACGCCTGCCGCACGTCATCGGGGACTGGCGCGGGCTGCGGTGGCGCCACGTCCAGTCCAACAGCGACATCGAACTCGGAGCCGGATACAGCTTCGAGCGCATCCGCCATCGAACTCGCCATTAGGCCATTCCCACGACTATGTAAATCGAGTCGCCATTACGCCGGGCCATTCGCAGCTCTTCTTCGGCAATTAGCCGCCCACACTCTTCACGGACCTTGTCTTCGGGCAGGTTCAGGTCAGCCACGAGTTCACCGAGTATCACCCCCTCCTTCTCCTTAGCCAGGGTCAGAATGCGCCCTGGGATCGTGGCGGCCGACGGCACAGACGGCGTAGCCGACGGAGCCTGGGGGGCAGCGGGACCGTCGTCGCTCGTCGCGATAGCTTCGTAGAGCGTGCGGTTGCGTTCTCCGCTGCGCTTCATGCGTCCCTGTTTCATCAGCCTCTCACCGGCACAGCGGACCTGGCCTTGGGTCATATTGAGTGCCTCCCGAGCGGTTCCCGGCGCAACCTGGCCGCCCTTTTGAATGAGGAGCCTGAAGAGCGTCTCGGACCGTTCGTGCGCCGCCTGTTGGCTGTTTGGGTGCGGCTGGTTGGCGTTGCGGCGGTTGGGCTTCGGTCTTGCCGGAGTTGGCGCTGGTGCCTCTCCCTCCGACTCGCCGCCAAGCCTCATTGCAATTGAAGCGAGCGTCTTCAGTTCGGAACGAAGAACCTTTCGTCGATCTTCGACGACAGCGAGGACCACAGCGGTGCCGTGCGCCTCCGCCGTCATAGCTCCCGGTTGCATGAGTGACCTTTCTGTCTGGAGGTGGGCCAGGCGGGGACAGAGGTCGGTGTTTCGCGAAGAGCAGTCCGCTTTGCTTGAACGATCTGGTGACGAGTGCCCCCAGGGACAGGCGCACCCTAAACCGGACGATTAGTCATTCTCGGAGACCATGAAAACCGGCACCCAAACATTTCCTTAGTTGGGTGACTTTCATGGGCAAGCAGCGGTAGGTTTAACGCGGATGTCGATCGGCGGCGAAATCGTGATGGATCGGCAGGCCGACGCGGAAGAGGTTGCGGCAGTCGAAGGCCTGTTCAGAGAGGCGGGGGTTTAGTGGTCCGGTCGGAGCTGAGATCGAGCATCCCGGCCTCGGCGAGATTACATTCGTGGTCTACGTATCCGCGCCCGTGATGGCCTTCCTAACCGCCTTTGCTGGCGCAGCGGGGAAAGATGCCTATGGCTCGCTGAGAGATTTCCTGAAGGCGCTTCGAGCTGCGCGCCGAGATCGATCGGGCAGCGTCGTGATTCGAGACGTGGAAGGACGAGACGATTTGACGGTTCTCGTTCTCTCCTCGGATCTTCCGGAAGAGGCGTTCAGCGCCCTCGCCCACCTTGACCTCAAAGCGAACAAGGGTGCTTACCTCGCTTGGGATAGGGCGTGGAGCAGGGGGCGACACGATCCGACCGCTCGCTAGAGACTTGCTCGTCCCTGTCCTGCGCTCGGCAGCCACCTGCCAGCAGAGCCTGATCCGCCTCGTGTAGGCATACGCTCCCCAGATGATCAGCGGAAACCCCGCCGTCTTCATTAGCTACTCCGAAGCCGCTAAGGACACCGTCGCGCGCCCTTTTCGGGAGTTCATCAACTCAAGGGGGCTCTACGGAATCCTGGTAGGCGATGAGCCTCTGCCCGATATGGGCGCTCCCGATCCGAAAGGCAAAGTCGATTACTACCTGAACAAATCGACCATGTTCGTGGCCCTCGCTACTCCCGATTCAAAGCTGGAGAACGGCGAGATTCAAACCAGACAGAACATTCTTCTAGAGATAAGCAGCGCACTCGAGAGGCCTCATCTCAAGGACCGTGTCCTTGTTTTTCGAGCAGACGGAGTGCGCCTACCGTCGAACATAAATCCTGTCTATCAAGCGCTTGATCCCGATGATGTGTCGACCATTTTCCCCATCTTTGAGAAGCAGGCAACGGCTTGGCAAGTATTGAGGCCATTGGCGAGTGAGGAAGCTCCGGTCGAACCGTCCTCTCCCGAGTCCGAGCCCCCACCCCGAGACTCGGACTCTGCTCCCACTGGATCGGTCCAAGCCGCTGGATCACTTGTTGAGCTCTCCGGGTTGGTGGCCGGAGAGGAGAAAGAGAACGCTGGCGCGATAGCCGCACGCGCACACCTGGCCGCTTCTACCGCCCTCGCGTCGTTACGGTCAAGTGAGCCCCTAGGGGTCCACGAATTGAATGGCCTTTATCTCGAACGAGAAAATGTGCTTCCCAGTTCCGCGGAGCTTCAACATCTGTTTCGCACGGTGATTGCGAACGTAGGAGCAGCGAATGCTCCCGGTTGGTTTTGGGTCAAAGACGCCAGCTCCGACGAGGTCCGCACTCGCGTTCTGGTTGCCGCCATGGGCGAGAGCGACTCGGGTGCGGCACGAGAGGCGGCCAAGCTTCTGTCGCACGATCCCGTGGGTCTTTCTCCTGGTCAGCTGAGGGGAGTCTTGAGGGCAGCCTTGAAAGCCGGCGAAAGCTCGCACGGAAAGGCATGTCTCCGTCTGCTCAAGAAGCAAGGCTCTCGAGCCGATCTTCGAGTGCTCGCCAGTGAACTGGACGCCCACGACGACACAGAAAGCGTGGGATCGGCGCGCCTGACCATTCAGAGCCGCGAGGGTCCTCAGGCGGCTCTTAGGGCATTGCTGACGAGCCCAGCCATGCTCGATACGGAGATCGAAGAAAACCTATTGCGAAGCGCCAAGCAGGCACCACGAACGGTGGTGAGCGAGGCTCTCGAATCACCTGCGGCTCCGGTCCGGAAACTCGGCCTCCAGCTGCTTGACAAATCGTCGCGCATAAAAAAGGCCGATGTGGTGAAGCTGATTGAAGACGACGATGACGAGTCCGTGCGTGTGCTTGCGGCGCGCATCGCAATCAAACGACGCTGGCGCCTCTCCGATGGGCAGTTCGCCCGAGCGACCGAGAAGGTGCCCTTGTTCTTCGACCAAAACAAACTTGGCGTCGAATTTGTCGCGCTGAAATCGATCGAGGAATTGGAACGCGGCCTGGACTGGTATGGGGCCAAGACGTATTGGATCTACGAGGCCCTGGCTCGGAAGAGTCCGACGGTACGCGCGCGATTGTCTAAGGATCTCGACAATGACTTTGCTGATCTAAAGGAGGCCGGTCGTCAGAAATACGAAGAGATAATTCGAGAGGCGGTCGAAGCTGACCTGAGGAAGGCAACGGGCGTCGATATCACCAAGAATCAGTCCCAGGAGATCGAGAAGAAGGTCTCATCGTCCTTGGATAAGTACCTCGACAATTGGTCAAGTCTTAGCGCCTTTTTTCTCAAGCGTTTCCAGATAGCCGCCCTTTCGGTTCTGGCGGACGATCCAGGTCCAAAGGATGTGAGGTTTGGTCGGCGGTTTCTAGGCGATGGAAATCATGACATTGCATCGCTCGCGATCAAGATTCTCCGGGAGCGCGGAGAAGATAGCGATGTTCAATCGTTAGTTTCTCTAGCGTCATCGTCTTGGCGTGAAGTGCGCTGCGACGCTGCTTCGGCGGCGTTGGAGCTTGCAAGGGAGCCGCGGTCGGTGGCCTTCGAGCTGCTCGATGCGCCCAATGCCGATGTTGTCCGTATTGCGCTGCAAGGTTTGCGCGGTGCTGGTTTGGACAGAGAGCAAATAGAGAAAATCTGGCCGCTGCTGCGTAATGATCAGATGGCGATTAGAGATGCGGCGACGGACCACATCATCCGGGAGGGCGACCGGCAGCAATTGCAAGTGCTGCTCGAAATCTATCCTCGCGATCAGTACTACTACAGCGTCATGGCGCGGGTTGATCGAGCGCTTTACGCGCCTTCCTGGGTACGGCGAAGCGCTCAATCGCTCCTTGACGGGTAAAAGTCTCTCACTTTGCCATTTCCGCTCGCTTTCCCCGCGCAGCAGAACTAACGTCGTTGGCGACCAAATCAAGCGCCCCGACGACGTTGGAGCGTCCCGGGGCATGGCACCGAAGGATCAGCTTCGATGCAAGCGAGAAAGTACTCGCCGAAGTCCTCCCGCGTGGGGACGCATCACGCCCTCTTCGGTGCCCTGCCGAAAGGAGGGCACCATGCCCCGCAGCACGATCAGGATCCTCGGCTCCCAACGCGAGGCGCTCTATGAGCAGGTCCGAAACCAGGCGGGCGCTGCGGCTCGCGCATGAGCCTGATCCAGGCCAACGGCAACGGCGGTCGCTATCCGTACTTCTTCTGCATCGGCCGGATGAAGGGCACCGGCTGCAAGCAGCCCTACGTGCCCGTCGACCTGATCGAGACCGCCGTCGAGGAGGCATATGGGGAGGTGGCGATTCCGACTGAGCAGGCCGAGCAGGACCGGCTCTCGACCGAGACCGCTCAGGCTGAGCGCCACCTCGAAGCCCCCGATGCCTCCTTCGGTGACATCGCCGCCACCCTCGACAAGGCGCTCGACCTGCTTGCCGACTGCCACGGCGTCTACCGCGCCGCGCCAGGTCATCTCCGGCGTCAGTGGACCAAGCGTTGTTCGAGCGCTTGGTCGCCTACGACGAGCGCATCGCCGACGCCGAGGTCGCCGAGCCCTTCGCGACTCTCGCCGATCCGGGGCTTCCGGCTCGGCTGGATGGTGAGGCCGTCACCGGAACCGGCCCTTCTTCTGGCGGCGGTTCAAATGAGGAGCTTCTAATCGGGGCGCCCGGATTTGAACCGGGGACCTCACCGACCCGAACGGTGCGCGCTACCAGGCTGCGCCACGCCCCGAGAGCGGCGATTATCCCAGAGCCGGGCTGGGGGCGGGTCCTGCCTCGGGCGCGGGCGCTACTTTGCCGCGCGGATAGGTTCTTCGATGATTATGGCCCGCAAGCTCGTCCTCCTGATCGTGATCGGCGCCGCGGCGCTGGCGCCGGCGCGCGCGCTGGCCGACATCCCGCCGGGCTTCATCGGGATGTCGCCGCAGAGCGCGGTCAAGGCCTCGGACTTCGAGCTGATGCGGGAAGCGGGGGTCTCCAGCGTGCGGCTGCCCCTGTTCTGGACCGGGGTGCAGGCGAAAAGCCCCTATCTGGCCGATCCCCACTGGAGGACCTTCGACCACGAGGTCGAGCTCGCCGCCCGCGAGGAGCTGCGGATCTTCCCGGTCGTCTTCGGGACGCCGGAGTGGGCGGCGAACGAGCCGATCGACCTGCCCGTCTCGACGCCGCTGCAGCGCTGGGGCTGGGCGAGCTTCCTGCGCGAGGCGGCCGAACGCTATGGCAGCGACGGCGAGTTCTGGGAAGAGAACCCGCAGCTGCCCTACCTGCCGATCAAGCGCTGGGAGATCTGGAACGAGGAGAACATCGTCAGCTTCGCCAGCGAGCAGAACCCGAACAAGTTCGCGCTCCTGCTGCGGATCTCCGGGCGGGTCCTGCACCGCACCGACCCGGCCTCGGAAGTGATCATCGGCGGCTTCTTCGGGCAGCCGCTGCAGATTCCGCCGAACATCGCCTCCGGCGACTACCTCGACCGGATCTACCGGGCCGGCAACGTGAAGCCGTTCTTCGACGGGGTCGGCCTGCACCCCTACGTCCCCAACGCGCAGGGGATGGCCACGCAGATCCGCACCCTGCGAAGGGTGATGCGGAGGCACCGCGATCCCGCGACGCCGATCTACGTCACCGAGCTCGGCTGGGGCTCCAGCGACGGCCCGACCCGCTGGGAGCTGGGCCTGCGCGGCCAGGCGACCCAGCTTGGCCGCGCTTTCCAGCTGCTCTCCGCCAACCGCCAGCGCTGGCGCGTGCGCGGCGTCTGGTGGTACACCTGGAGCGACGAGGGCGGTAGCTGCAGCTTCTGCCGCTCGGCCGGGCTGCTGACCGACGACCGCAAGGCGAAGCCCTCCTGGTACCGGTTCAACGAATGGACCGGCGGCGACGCCGGGGCGGTGCCGCGGGCCGGCGGCGAGTAGCCGGCGCTCGCGGCGAGCTAGGCTCCACGCAGGGAATTCCAATCCAGCTAAGGAGACCTTTCGATGGCATTTTCGGTACCTGATCTTCCGTACGCGTACGACGCGCTCGAGCCGCACATCGACGAGGCGACGATGCGCGTCCACCACGACAAGCACCACCAGGCCTACGTGGACAAAGCCAACGCCGCCCTCGAGGGCACCGAGTGGGCCGACGCCGAGGTCGAGGACGTGCTGAAGAGCCTCGGCGACCTGCCCGCCGACAAGCAGGGCCCCGTCCGCAACAACGCCGGCGGCCACTACAACCACTCGCTCTTCTGGCAGATGATGAGCCCGGACGGCGGCGGCGAGCCCAGGGGCGAGCTGGCCGAGGCGATCAACAGCGCCTTCGGCTCCTTCGACGCCTTCAAGGAGGAGTTCAAAAACGCCGGGATCGGCCAGTTCGGCTCCGGCTGGGCCTGGCTGGTCAAGAACGCCGACGGCAGCGTCGCGGTGGCCAAAACCCCGAACCAGGACTCGCCGATCTCCGACGGCCAGACGGCGCTGCTCGGCGCCGACGTCTGGGAGCACGCCTACTACCTGAAGTACCAGAACAAACGTCCCGAATACCTCGACGCGTTCTGGAACGTCGTCAACTGGGACTACGTCGCGGAGCGCTTCAGCGCCTAGTTGATCGGTGCCGCGGGCCGCGCCGCCTCGGGCTGGCGCGGCTCGCCGTCGTCCCCGCCTTTGGGCGGGATCTCGGACATCGCGTGCTCGGCCAGGGCGGTGATCGTCAGTGAAGGATTGACGCCGACGTTGGCGGGGATCGCGGCGCCGTCGCAGACCAGCAGGTTCTCGTAGCCGAAGACGCGCTGGTTGGCGTCGACGACGCCGTCCTCGGGGCTGTGGCCGATCACCGCGCCGCCGAGGATGTGGGCGGTCGTCGGGATGTTCATCAGCGCCTCTGAGGTCGCGCTCTGGGCGACGCCGCCGGTCCGCTCGGCCAGCCACTCCGCCGCTTCGTTGGCGACCGGGATGAAGGTCGGCATCGGCCGCTCGGGGTCCTGTTCGGTCTGCAGCCGCACCGCGCCGGTGCGCGGGTTGCGCTTCGGCCGCAGGGCGATCGCGTTGTCGAGCGTCTGCATCACCAGCACGATGATCGTGCGCCGAGACCACCGTTTCGGCCACAGCGTCTGCGCGAACTTCCTCGGGTGGCGGGCGATCTGGGCAAGCAGCTTCAGCGGTCGGGTCACCCGGGTGCCGTCGCCGACCATCAACGTGTAGAGGAGGTGCATCGAGTCGCCGTCGTTGCCGTAGGTGACGGTCTCGATGTGGGTATGCGGGTCGGGGTAGATGCTGGAGGTGATCGCGACCCGTTTGGTCAGGTCGTCGGGGTAGTCCTCGGGCACGGTGACCGCGAGGATGCTCTCGCTGTTGGTGCGAACCAGCTCGCCGAGCCGGCTGGAGATCTTCGGCAGGGAGCCGCCGAGGCGGCAGCGCTGCAGCAGCTTGTTGGTGCCGAGGGGGCCGGCGGCGACGATCACGCCGCGGGCGCGGATCGTGCGCACTCCGCGCCCAGGAAGAAGACCGGAGCGTTCGCTGACGATCGCGTAGCCGTCGCTGCCGTCGGCGGCGCCGAGCGGGCGGATCTCGGTCACGGTGCGTTCGGGGGTGACCACGGCGCCGCGCCGTTCGGCCAGGTAGAGGTAGTTCTTGACCAGGGTGTTCTTCGCCCCGTGCGGACAGCCGACCATGCAGCGGCCGCACTGCATGCAGCCGGTCCGGTCCGGGCCCTCGCCGCCGAAGAAGGGGTCGGGGACAGTGGCGCCGGGCTGCTCGCCGAAGTAGATCCCGACCGGGGTCTTCTGGTAGGTGTCGCCGACCCCGATCGACTCGCCGAACTCACGCAGCAGCTGGTCGGCCGGGTCGTCGTTGTCGTGGACGACGACGCCGAGCATCCGCTGCGCCTCCGCGTAGTGGGGGGCCAGCGTCGCCTCCCAGTCCTGCATGTCGCCCCACTGTGGGTCCTCGAAGAAGGGGGAGGGGGGGACGTAGAGCGTGTTCGCGTAGCCGAGGCTGCCGCCGCCGACCCCGCAGCCGCTGACCACGGAGACGTCCTTGAAGGTGCTGAGCCGGAAGATCCCCTTGAAGCCGACCCGCGGCGCCCAGAAGTAGCGGCGCAGGTCCCAGGTCGACTTCGGGAAGTCCTTGTCCTCGAAACGCTTGCCGCACTCGAGGACGCCGACCGAGTAGCCCTTTTCGGCGAGGCGCAGGGCGGAGACCGACCCCCCGAATCCCGAACCGACAACTACCCAGTCGTAGTCAAACTGGCTCACCAGCCAAACTCTAGTTGCTCAGGGTGCGGCGTGGGCGAATCGGTACTGCTCAGGCCTCGCCCGGCTCCAGCGGGCGGAAGTCCGAGGTGCGAGCGCCGCAGACCGGGCAGAACCAGTCTTTGGGGATGTCCTCGAAGGCGGTTCCCGGGGGGATGCCGCCGTCGGGGTCGCCGATCGCGGGGTCGTAGATGAACCCGCAGCTGTCGCAGATCCAGAGCGTTGCCTCTTGGGTCTCGGTAGTCATAGGCCGAAGTTTAGGCGACCCTCATTTGTCGAAGCTGACCGCGACCGGTTCACGCTCGGTCGGGTTCTCGATCTCGAAGAACTCCCGTTTCTCGAAGTTGCCGGCGTTGGCGACGATCGAGCCCGGGAACTGTTCGATGTCCGTGTTGTAGGTCTGGACGTTGGAGTTGTAGATCCGCCGCGAGGCCTGGATCTCGTCCTCCAGCTCCGAGAGGTTGCGGCTCAGCTGCTGGAAGTTCTCGGTGGCGCGCAGGGTCGGGTAGTTCTCGGCGACCGCGCGCAGGTCGGTGAGGGCGCCGGTCAGCTGGGACTCGGCTTTCGAGGTGTCGGCGACCGAGTGGGCGGACATCGCCTCGGCCCGGGCTTTGGTCGCCTTCTCGAAGACCTCGCTCTCGTGCGCGGCGTAGCCTTTGACCGTCTCGACCAGGTTCGGCACGAGGTCGTGGCGCCGCTTCAGCTGCACGTCGATCCCGCTCCAGGACTCGTCGACCCGGTTGCGCTGGGCGATGATCGAGTTGCGCTTGACGATGAAGTACAGAACCGCGATGACGATGATCGCGACGACGACGATGATGGCGATGGTCATTGGGGCTGCTGCTCCTCTGGTTGGACCGGCGAAACGCAGATGCTATCGCCGATCGGCGCCGCCGAACAGGCGTCTGGACGCTCGGCCTCTGCCGTAGGATCGCGCGATGGGCGCGAAGCAGGATGCGGGGGAATGGGCCGAGATCGTGCGCCGCTACGGCGAGCGCAACGGGCTCACCTACGAGCAGGTCGGCGGGATCAACCCCAAAGACGGGCCGGTCGCGCTCTGCGTCGGCGGCGTCAACCGGCTCACCGGGCAGCTCGTCGAGGGCTTCTGGGGGTCGAGCTGCGACGCCGACGAACGCGAGCTAGGCGGCCTCTTCAACAAGGCGCTGTTGCCAACGGCGCTGCTGGCCAAGGCCCACATGCCCGACCTGGCCAAGGTCGTGCCCGCCTTCAATGTCGAGTCTATCGAGCGCCACGAGCAGGTCACCCAGCACCTGCAGCGCAAGGTCGAGTTCGAGTCGCTCGACTTCAACAGGCGGTTCCTGGCGACGGTGCCGAAGGAGTACGACCCGGTACAGCTGCGCGAGCTGTTCGGCCCCGGCTTCCTCGCCTGGGTGACGACGATGACCGGCGAGATCGATTTCGGGATCAACGACCGCCAGCTCTGGTTCCTCTGGCGGCTCGGCGAACGCAGCGAGGCGGAGCTGAAGGTCGCCCTGAAGAACGCCGGCGAGCTGTTCAAGCGGCTGCAGTCGGAGATGGACGAGAGCGGCATCCACACCTACCCGCCCGGTCCCTGGCACGCCGGGCTGGCACCGTTTCCGGACGCGCCCGCGGCGCCGCCCCCGGCTCAGGCCTCGTCGTAGCCTGGTTCGCCCGGCAGGACCGGGCGCCAGCCGCCCCCGCCTTCGCGATCGTCGATGATCTTCGGCATCACCGAGTCGACTTTGCGGCCCCGGTAGGCGGCGATCGCCTCGTCTGAAGTGGCGTAGGGGACCAGCCAGCGCAGCTGGTGGATAGTGGGGAAGGCGATCGTCCGCTCGCCGGCTTCGTGCGCCGCGAGCATCTCGGCTGGCTTCCACCAGGCCGCCTCGGTGGTCTCGACCCCGTCGGGTTTGGGCGGCGTGTGGGCGGGGGCGAGGGCGAGGAAGAACCAGGCGTCGAAGCGGGTCGAGATCGGTTCCGGCGTGACCCAGCGCGAGAACAGCACCAGCTCCTCCTCCGGCGGCAGCTCGATCGAGGCCTCCTCGGCCAGCTCGCGCACCGCGCAGGCTCGGTGCCCGGCCTCGCCGTCGCCGTCGTCGGGGTCGACCGAGCCGCCCGGGAAGACCCAGACGCCGGGCATGAAGCGCGCTTCCTCGGTCCGCTTCAGCATCAGCACCTCCAGGTCGCGTTCGGCGTGCTTGCCGCCGCGCCGCAGGAGGACGATCCCCGCCGCCGGCCGCGGCGTCGCCGGCGGACCGGAGTTCGGCGCCTCGCCCGGTCCCCGTTTCCTCACTTCCACCGCCTCAGCCTACCCCGGCCTTCCGCAACGCCGCACCCAGGCTGGGCAGGGGCGGGGTCAGCCGAGGGCCGTACGGCGGGCGCGACGGAGGTAGGTGCGGCGGCCGAGCCAGGTCAGCAGCGCGATCAGGGCGATCGGGCCGAGCACGGCGAGCGCCAGCAGGGTGAGGGCGGCGGCGACGCCGAGGATCTGGCCGGCGTCGTGAAGGGCGTCGCCGATGCCCCAGGCGCCACCTTCCTCACTCGAGATGCCCTCGCCGCCGACGATCCGCAGGGAGACGCGGAAGAGGCTGGCGCGGCGCTCGAGGTTGTCGAGGCTCGCCTGCAGGTTCGCGGCGCGGCCGCGCTCTTCGCGCAGCTCGCGTTCGACCGCTTCCCGCTCGCTTTCGGTTTCGGCGTCGGCGAGCTGGCCGAGCAGGCTGTCGATCCGCGCTCGCGAGTCCTCCAGGTGCTCGGTGGCCGAGACGGTCGGCGCGGTGATGTCGTCGGTCGCCTCCTGGCGCGAGCGCACCTCGGCGATCTGGGAGAAGCCGGCCATCGCGTCGCCGAGCTTGCCGCTCGGAATCAGCAGCTCGAACTTGGCTTCGGCGTGGGCGGCGCTGCCGTCGCTGGTCCGGGAGGTGAGCACGACGCCGCGGTAGTCGTGGACCACGTCGAAGACTTCGGAGGAGGCCTTGCCGACGTTCTCGGGCTCGGTCCCGAGGGTGATCTGCGAGGAGCGTTCGATCGCGCGGTCGGACGCGCGGACGTAGGGGCCGGAGCCGTCGAAGTTCCGATTGGTCCCGGTTGCCGGCTCGGCGAGTCGCTTCAGCGAGTCCGTCGTTCCTTCGGCCGCCCCGGCGGAACTCGATCCGACGGCGCTCTCGGCTTGCTCAGCCATTTCCGCCTTCAGGGCCGCCTCGCCCGCGGCGCCGCGGAACCCTAGTTCCGCGCCCAGGTCGGGCTCGTGGAGGCTGAGGAATCCGGTTTCGGGATAGGCCTGGTCGGACTCGCGGTTGACCGAGACGACGACGGCGACCACCAGCAGCGCGGTCAGCGCCGCGGCGCCCGCCGGCAGCAGGATGCGGCGCGGTTTCATCCCGCGCAGCCGGGCGACGGCGCCGGCCGGCAGCAGGCCAGGCGCCCACGACTTGCGCGGGAAGCCGGCGGCCACCCGCGTGTCGAGCTCGACGGCGAAGGCGGGGCGCGGCTCTGGCCTCAGTGCCTCCAGCGCCTCGTTCAGCTCGTTGTCGCTAATCGGCTCCATCGCAGGCCTCCCTCATCTTGGTCACGGCTCGGTGCAGCTTGGTGCCGGCGTTCGACTCGGAGAGGCCGAGGACTTCGGCGATCTCCACGTTCGTCAGGCCGGCGAAGAACTTCATCGCGATCAGCTCGCGCTCGCGTGGGTCGAGGCGGGCGAGGCCGGCGGCGACGGCGAGACGGCGGGCGCTCTGCTCGGCACTTTCGTGGGGCGCGGCGGTCGCGGCGAGGTCCTCGGGCTCGGCCGCCAGCTCGGCCTGGCGGCCGCGGCGGCGCAGCTCGTCGAGCGCGGCGTTGCGGGCGATCCCGAACAGCCAGGCGCGGCGATCGCCGCGCCTGGGGTCGAAGCGGTTGCGCTTGCGGTAGGCGCGCTCGAAGGCGGTCGCAGTCACTTCCTCGGCGGCGGGGAGGTTACGCAGCAGGCTGGCGACGTAGGCGTAGACGTCGTCGCGGCTTTCGCGGTAGAGGAGGTCGAAGACGACATCGGTCTCACGCGGAAGGTCCTCGGCGGTGGCGACCAGCGTTTGATTCACGCCCTTACTACGACGGGACGGCAGATCCATCACAGCTGGCGACAGCGGATTGGATCGAAACGGCACAGATGCTCATCAGCTCGCGCAGCTCGTCGGCGGAGATCGAGAGCGGGGGCACGATCACGACGGTGTTGGCAAGCGGGCGGATGATCGCTCCGCGCTCGCGCGCCTCGTTGGTCACCCGATGGCCGATGCGAAGTTCGGCGTCGTGGTCGCCGAGGTCGATCGCGACCATGAAGCCGCGCTGGCGGGTCTCCGTCACCTCGTCCATCGCCGCGATCCCGGCCAGCAGCTTCTCGAGCAGGGCGATCTTCGGCTGCAGCCGCTCCAGCGTGCGCTCCTGCTCGAAGACGTCGAGGTTGGCCAGCGCCGCCGCGCAGGCGAGCGCGTTGCCGGTGTAGGTGTGGCCGTGGAAGAAGGTGCGCTGCTCGGCCGGGGCGCCGAGGAAGCCGTCGTAGATCTCCTCCGTGGTCAGGGTCGCGGCCAGCGGCAGGTAGCCGCCGGTGATCCCCTTCGCCAGGCACATCAGGTCGGGGGCGACGCCTTCGTGCTCGCAGGCGAACATCGTCCCGGTGCGGCCGAACCCGGTCGCCACCTCGTCGACGATCAGCAGCACGCCGAAGCGGCTACACAGCTCGCGGACCGCGCGCAGGTAGCCGGGCGGGTGCATGATCATCCCCGCGGCGCCCTGGACCAGCGGCTCGACGATCACCGCCGCGACCTCGTCGGCGTGCTCGCCCAGCACCCGCTCCATGTCGGCGGCGTCGCCGGGCTCGGCGGCGTAGGTCTCGAACAGCAGCGGGCGGTAGGTGGCGTGGAAGAGGTCGATACCTCCAACTGAGACGGAACCAATCGTGTCGCCGTGATAGGCCTCGCGCAGGCGGACGAAGGTGCGCCGGCCGCTCTCGCCGCGCTGCTGCTGGTACTGGAAGGCCATCTTCAGGGCGATCTCGGCGGCGGTCGAGCCGGAGTCCGAGTAGAAGACGCGGGAGAGGCCGGGCGGGGCGATCTCGACCAGCCTTGCCGCCAGCTCGGCAGCGCCGGGGTGGGAGAGGCCGAGCATCGTCGAGTGCGAGATCCGCTCGACCTGGTCGCGGAGCGCGGCGTCGATCGTCGGGTGGCCGTGCCCGTGCACGTTGCACCAGAGCGAGGCGTTGCCGTCGAGGTAGCGCCGGCCGTCGACGTCGACGAGGTAGGAGCCCTCGCCGCGCTCGATCATCAGCGGCGCCTCGTTCCCCCAGCCCTGCTGCTGGGTAAAGGGGTGCCAGAGATGGTCGTGGTCGAGCTGAGCGGGATCCACCGGCATCGCAGGGTCGAGCCTAAAGGGAAGGGGCGCTGGCCCGCCGCAGGCTGTGTGACCATGCTTCCACAACCATTACACCGATCCGTGTAATACTGAAAATCGATGGCGGAGCAAGGCGCGATACCCGAGGTTTCGAAGACGCGCCGGCGGGCCCTGCGCGCGGTCCGCGCGCTGTTCACTCCGCTGCTGCCGGACGACTACCTCGAACTGATCAACCCGCTTTGGTCGACCCGGGAACTGCGCGGCCGGATCGAGCGGATCGAGCCCGAGACCGCCAACTCCGCGACGGTGGTGATCCGGCCCGGCTACGAATGGCAGGGCCATCGAGCCGGGCAGTACCTGCGGATCGGCGTCGTGATCGACGGGGTCCACCACTGGCGCGCCTACTCGCTGACCTCCGATCCGCACCGGCCCGACGGCTGCATCGCGATCACCCCGAAGCTGGTCGAGGGCGGCAAGGTCTCGCCGTACCTGGTCCGCGATGCGCGCCCCGGGGAAGTCGTCCGCCTCGGCGGGGTGGAAGGGACCTTCGTCCTGCCCGATCCGGCTCCCGAGAAGATCCTCTTCATCAGCGCCGGCAGCGGCGTCACGCCGATCATGAGCATGGTCTCCAGCCTCGCCGCGGCCGGTCCGATCGGCGACGTCGTCCACCTCCACTCGGCGCGGACCGCGGAGGACGTGATCTTCGGACGGCGCCTGCGCGAGCTCGAGGCCGGGCACGTCGGCCTCCAGCTGCACCTTCGCTTCACCGGCGAGCACGGTCGCCTCGTCCCTCCCGATCTCGACGAGATCTGTCCCGACTGGCGCCAGCGCCACGCCTTCGCCTCCGGCCCGGGGGAGATGCTCGACGAGCTGACCGAGCACTGGCGGGCCGAAGGAGACCCCGAGCTGCTCAGCATGGAGCGCTTCCAGCCCCACCTCGGCGGCGAGCCGGGGGGCGGCGACGGCGGCGCCGTTCGCTTCGCCAAGAGCGGCGTGGAGACGGCCTGCGACGGCGCCACGCCGATCCTCGTCGCCGGCGAGGAAGCCGGTGCGGTGTTGCCGTTCGGCTGCCGGATGGGGATCTGCCACACCTGCGTGGGCAGGCTCGACAGCGGCCAGGTCAGGGATCTGCGCACCGGCGAGGTCCATGGCAGCGAGGGAGAGATGGTCCGGACCTGCGTCAACGCCCCCGAGGGGCCGATCGAAATCGCACTTTGAGCCAACCGAGAGGAATCCGATGAGCGCAACCACCACCGAGGCGGCGGTCAGCCCGCTGAGCCGGCTGACGCCCGAGCAGATCGACGAGCTGGGTCGCGAGTTCGACGCAATCCGGGACCGCGTCAGGGCCGATCTCGGCGAGCGCGACCGCCGCTACATCGAGAGCATGATCGAGATGCACCGCCGTCTCGGCACGCTCGCCCGGGTGCTGCTGCTCGCGTCGAACAACCTGCCGGCCCGCGCCGCGGGAACCGCCGCGCTCTCGTCGGCGAAGATCCTCGAGAACATGGAGATCGGCCACAACGTCCTGCACGGCCAGTGGGACTGGATGAACGATCCCCGGATCCACTCGTCCACCTGGGACTGGGACACCGCTTCTACCGCTGAGGCCTGGAAGCACTCCCACAACTACGTCCACCACACCTTCACCAACATCCGCGGCAAGGACAAGGACCTCGGCTACGAGATCATGCGGATCGACCCGGAGCAGCCCTGGCACCCGGTCTACCTCTTCCAGCCGCTCTACAACCTGCTCCTCGCCGCCTTCTTCGAGTGGGGCGTGGCGGTCCACGATCTCGACTTCGAGGCGATCCGCAAGGGCGAGAAGTCCAAGCGGCAGGTCAAGCGGGAGCTGGCCGGGATCCGCGAGAAGGCGAAGAGCCAGATCGTCAAGGACTACATCGCCTGGCCCGCGCTGAGCGGCCTGGCGACGGCGGCGGTGGAGCTGGCGCTGGACGCGGGGCTGGAGCGGCGGCGCAGCGGCGGGCTTGCCGGCAGCGTCAGGCGCGCGCTCGGCAAGGGCGCCAGGGCCTACCGCTCGGCCGCGGCGGCGAACGCGACCGCCAACGCGGTGCGCAACGTCTGGGCCTACGCGATCATCTTCTGCGGCCACTTCCCCGACCAGACCTACACCTTCAGCGAGGCGGAGGTCGAGGACGAGAGCCAGGGGGGCTGGTACGTGCGCCAGCTGCTCGGCGCCGCCAACATCGAGGGCAGTCCGCTCTTCCACGTCGCCAGCGGCAACCTCGGCTACCAGGTCGAGCACCACCTCTTCCCCGACCTGCCCAGCACCCGCTACGCCGAGCTGGCGCCCCAGGTCAAAGAGATCTGCGAGCGCTACGGCCTCCCCTACAACAGCGGACCCTTCTCGCAGCAGCTGGGGATGGTGCAGCGGACGATCCTGCGCCTCGCCTTCCCCGGTGGAGAGGCGCGTCCGAAGCCGGGGCCCTACCGCGGCGAGCAGCAGGCAACCGCTGCGTGACATAGGTCACAGGAGCAAATATTGCGTTGACGTAATAGTTGCGCTCATGCAACTATTACGTCCATGCAAGCCAGCGACGTAAGAGAGATCGCCGAGAGGGCAGCCGCCGAAGCCACGCCGGAGACCCGCGAGACCGCGGCCCGGATGACCGCGCTGCTCCGCCACGTCTTCCTCTACGACCGCGGCAACCAGCTGCGGGTGATCGAGGACTCCGGCCTCTCGATGACGCAATGCAAGTCGCTGTTGGAGCTCGGTGGGCTCGGCCGCGAGGCGGAGGCATGGCAGGTCGGCGACCTGGCCGAGCACTTCGGCGTCTCCGTGCCCTCGATGAGCCGGGCGGTCGACGGCCTCGTCAAGAAGGGGCTGGCGACGCGAATCGAGGACCCCGACGACCGCCGCGCCCGGCGCGTGGCGATCACCGCCAAGGGCCAGGACCTCGTGGAGACCCTGGTGACCGTGCGCCAGACCGGGATC
>JAWVEZ010000172.1:0-6266 GCA_033856455.1 Solirubrobacterales bacterium
CGGCGGATCGACAACCAGCTGCGCGGCCGCTCCGGCCGTCAGGGCGACCCCGGCGAGTCGCGCTTCTTCCTCTCCGCCGAAGACGACGTGATCCGGCTCTTCGCCGGCGACCGCATCTACAAAATCCTCGACCGCCTGGGCCCGGTCGACGAGGACGGCACCGAAGTGCCGCTCGAGGCGAAGATGCTGACGAAAACCGTCGAGAACGCCCAGAAGAAAGTCGAGGAGCAGAACTTCCTGATCCGCAAGCGGGTGCTCGAGTACGACGACGTGATGAACGAGCAGCGCCGCGTCGTCTACAAATACCGGCGCGAGATCCTCGAAGGCCGCGACATGTCGGAGACCTCCCGCGACGAGGTCGAGGGAGTGATCGAGCGCCTGGTCGACGAGTACACCTCGGCCGAGCTGCTCGAGGACTGGGACCTCGAGGAGCTGGAGACCCAGCTGCGCCAGATCTGGCCGGTCAGCATCGAGGTCGGCTCGCTGGCGCCCGAGCAGGTCGACCGCGAAAAGCTCAAGGACGCCCTCGACGAGGACGCGATGAACGCCTACGACGAGCGCGAGGAGCAGCTCGGCGAGGAGCTGATGCGCTACCTGGAGCGCTCGATCCTGCTGCAGGTGATCGACAACCGCTGGCGCGAACACCTCTTCGACATGGACTACCTGCGCGAAGGCATCCACCTCCGCGGCTTCGCCCAGATCGACCCGCTGGTCGCCTACAAAAACGAGGGCTTCACGATGTTCGAGGAGCTGATGCACTCGGTTTGGGACGAGTTCAGCCGCCTCGTCTTCCGCGCCCAGATCGAAGTCCAGCCGGCCGAGGGCGGTGGCGCGGTCGCGGTTGGCGGTGGCGCCGACGAGCAGCACTTCGACTACTCCGGCGGCACCGCCGAGGCCCAGCCCTCGGCGCTGCAGCAGATGACCTCCGGCGCCGGAGCCGCGGGTGCGGTCGACGCCGCGGCCTCGCAGTCGGTCAGCGGCAACGGCGGCGACGTGGTCGAGACCGTGGTCAAGGACGAGCACGACAAAATCGGTCGCAACGACCCCTGCTGGTGCGGCAGTGGCAAGAAGTACAAGAAGTGCCACGGCGCCTGAGCCGACGTTCCTGACAGATGCTCGATCCGGTCCGCGAGTTCATCCGGGCGTTCAACGAGCGGGACCTGGACGGCTTCGTCGCGGTGCTCGACCCGGAGGTCGAGTTGCACTCGATGAAGGGGCTGCGCAAGGGGATTGAGGCGGCGCGGCAGTGGGCGACCCGGCCTCCCGGCGGGGTCCAGCAGGCGATCGAGCTCGAGCAGCTCTACGAGGACGACACCGAGGGCGGCGGCGGCCGCGCGGTGGCCCTGATCGTGCGGCGCTGGCACTGGGAGGAGAACGGCGAGCACGCTGGCGAGGACGCGATGGCCTGGGTCTTCGAGCTGCGTGATCGCCGGGTGCTGAGCTGGCGCCCGTTCGAGGACCGCGCCGAGGGGCTGCGGGCGGGCGGCTTCGACCACGGAACCGGCGCTGGATAAGCTTGCCGCATGGCCGATGCCGCGCAGACCGAACCCGTAGCGCCGCGCCTCGCCGCTGTCCGCGAGCAGCTGTCCCTGCTCTCGGACTACCTTTGACCCGGCAGGGCTGAAAGCGGAAGCCGACGGGCTCGAAGCGGAGATGTCGCAGCCGGGCTTCTGGGACGACCAGGACCGGGCGGCGACGACCTCCGCCGCGCACGCGCGCGCGAAGAAACGTTTGGAGCTGTTCGAGGGCCTCGAGCAGGACGTCGCCGACCTCGACGAGCTGGCCGAGATGGCGGCCGAGGACGAGGAGATGGCGGCCGAGCTCGACACCCAGCTCGCCTCGGTCGAGCGGCGCCTGGCGGAGCTCGAAGAGGCGCGCCTGTTCAGCGGTGAGTACGACGCCGGCGACGCCGTCGTCACCGTCCACGCCGGGGCCGGCGGCACCGACTCCCAGGACTGGGCCGAGATCCTCCTGCGGATGTACCTGCGCTGGGCCGAACGGCGCGGCTTCCCGGTCGAGATGGTCGAGGCCTCGCCGGGGGAGGAGGCGGGGCTGAAGTCGGCGACCTTCATCGCCCGCGGCGAAAACGTCTACGGCCTCTTCGCCGCCGAGCGCGGCGTCCACCGCCTGGTCCGGATCTCCCCCTTCGACTCCTCCTCGCGCCGCCACACCAGCTTCGCCCAGGTCGACGTCGGCCCGGTGGTCGACGACGCGGTCGAGGTCGAGATCGACGACACCGAGCTGCGGATCGACACCTACCGCGCCTCCGGCGCCGGCGGCCAGCACGTCAACAAGACCGACTCGGCGGTGCGGATCACCCACATCCCGACCGGGGTCGTCGTCCAGTGCCAGAACGAGCGCTCCCAGACCCAGAACAAGGCGGTCGCGATGCAGCTCCTGCGCTCGAAGCTGATCGAGCTGGAGGAGCGCAAACGGACCGAAGTGCTGGCGAAGGCCAGGGGTGAGGTCAAAGACGTCGCCTGGGGCTCGCAGATCCGCAGCTACGTCCTCCACCCCTACACGATGGTCAAGGACCATCGCACCGAGCACGAGGTCGGCGACGCGCAGCGGGTGCTCGACGGCGACATCGACGAGTTCGTCCGCGACTACCTGAACAAGACCGCCGCCGCCTCGGCCAGCTAGTGGCGCCGCTGGTCCAGCTCGAACGCGCGGCGGCCGGCGAGCCGGCCGGGATCCTCGCCCTCCACCACGGCCGCGGCACCGACGAGACGGACCTGCTGCGCCTCGCCGACTTCCTCGACCCGGGGCAGCGGCTGCGGGTCGTCTCGGCGCGGGCGCCGCTGCAGCTGCCCGGCTCGCCCGGCTACCACTGGTACCTGGTGCCGCGGGTCGGCTACCCCGACCACGACAGCTTCCACGCCGCCCGCGCGGCCCTCGCCGAGTTCCACGACGGGCTCTGGGCGGAGACCGGGGTGGGGCCGGAGCGAACCGTCCTCGCCGGCTTCTCGATGGGGTCGGTGATGAGCTACGCGATGGCGCTCAGCGCCGAGCGGCCGGCGGTCGCCGGGATCCTCGCCTTCAGCGGCTTCGTGCCGAGCGTCGAGGACTGGCAGCCCTCGCTGGCCGACCGCACCTCGACCCGCGCCTTCATCGCCCACGGGCGCAACGACCCGATCATGGAGGTCGGCTTCGGCCGGCGGGCCCGGGACCTGCTCGAGGCCGGCGGCCTCGACGTCACCTACCGCGAGTCGGAGATCGGCCACCAGATCGACCCGGCCCATCTGGCCGAGGCGACGGACTGGCTGGGAGAGACGCTGGCCTGAGGCTCAGCCGTCGGCGCGCATCGCCGCGCGGGCGGCCGGCTCCGACCAGGTGAGGCCGCCGCCGCTGGCCCGCTTCATCGTCAGTTTCTGGTCGAAGTAGCGGTGGCAGTAGCGCGGCGTGTTGACCGCCTGCAGCTCGACCGTGAAGTTGCGGGCGGCGACCACCTTCGCCATCTGGGGATCGCTGAGCCGCTCGCTGCTGCGGAAGGTGCCCTGGCGGTTGAAGCGCTTGCGGTCCTCGCCGAGCCGCAGCGGGCCCTTGCCGCCGCGCAGCCAGTACTCGACCTTGACCGCGGCCGGGCTGCGGGAGGTGTAGCGGACCGAGAGCCGCAGGGTGTCGCGGGCCGGGACCGCGGAGACGGTCGCATCGGCGCTGTTCAGCAGGCACTCGGGCGGGGTGCCGTCCTCGCCTTCGACTTCTTCGCAGATTTCTTCTTCCTGCCCGCCTTCGCCGACGACTTCGCATTCTTCTTCGTATTCCCAGCCTTCTTCGGCTTCGGCTTCCTCTTCGCGTTCGTCTTCGGCTTCCTCTTCGAGGGCCCCGACCAGCGAGTCGACGGGCGGCGGCAGGGCCACCGCGTGGGCGGACTTGGCCTGGGCGAGCGCGAAGACCAGCACCAGGGTGGCGAGGAATCCCGCCCACCAGGCGAGCTTGATCGCGATCGGGCTGCCCTGTTCGTCAGAGGTGGTGGGACGGCGCCGCATAGTCCAGAAATCGGGCCAGGGCGGTGATTCCTTTAGCGGCGAGAACGTTCGTCCAGCGCCGTTGCGCTCTCCAGCGCCAGTAGGGCTTTCTTCATCGGCAGGCCGCCGCCATAGCCGCCGAGGCCGCCGCCGCTGCGCAGCACCCGGTGGCAGGGGACGACGACCGGCAGGGGGTTGCGGCCACAGGCGGTGCCGGCGGCCCGCACCGCCCGCTCGTTGCCGGCCCGCCGCGCGATCTCCGTGTAGGTGCGGGTCTGACCGTAGGGGATGCGGTTGATCTGGCGCTGGACCTTGCCCCGGAAGCCGCCGGTCAGGCTCCAGTCGAGCGGCAGTTCGAAGTCCTCGAGCTGGCCGGCGAAGTAGCGGTCGAGCTCGCGCCTTACCTCGTCCAGCGGGGCCGCCGTCTCGAGCACGCGCGGGGAGACCTTCGCCGCCAGCTCCTCGAGCAGCGCCTCGCTGTCCTGGTTCGGCAGCCCGACCCGGACCAGCCCCTTGGCGGTAGTCGCCAGGAGCAGCGGGCCGAAGGGGGAGTCGGTCTCGGTGTAGGCGACGTCGAGCAGGCCCTCGGCGGCCGCCCGCTCGCGCACTCGGTCGATGCTCGCCTCGATGCTCATGCCAGCTCCTTTCGCAGTCGTTTGAGGCCCTCGTGGAGGCTGCGCCGCGCGGCGTCCGGCGAGCAGCCGAGCGCCGCGGCGATCTCGCCGTGGGGGAGGTCGGCCGCGTAGCGCAGGGTCACCGCCGCGCGTTGCTTGGGCGGCAGCGCTCCGACCGCGTTCCAGAGGCCGTCGTCGCGCGGCCCCGGGCCCTCGACCACGACCTCGGCGACCTCGGCCACCGGGACCGGATTCCGCCCCTTCGCCCGGTGGAAGTCGATCGCCTTGCGGTGCGCGATCGTGATCAGCCAGCCGCGCAGGTTGGAGTCCTCGCGCAGCTCCGGGTAGGCGCGCAGCGCCGCCAGGAAGGTCTCCTGGAAGCAGTCCTCGGCGCCGTCGCGGCCGACCGCTCCGCGCAGCACCGCCATCACGTCGGCGGCGTGCTCGTCGATCAACCGCTGGAACGGGGGCAGAGCGCTCACCACATGGATTAAACGCACCGGGTCGCCCGAACGTGAGGTGACCACACTAGGCTGCGGGCGGTGGCGGAGCTGGAAGAGCTGGTTGCGCGGGCGCTGGCCGAGGACGTCGGCGGTGGCGACGTGACCTCGGAGGCGACGGTGCGGGCGGAGGCGCGGGCGCGGGCGCGGATCGTCCAGAAAGCGCCCGGGGTCGCGTTCGGCTTTGCCGCGGTCGCCGAGGCGATGCGCCAGTGCGGGGTCGAGCACGTCGACAACCTCGTGGTCGAGGGCCAGTGGCGCGACGGCGTCCCGGCCGACGTGATCGTCGCCACCGGCACCGCGCGTTCGCTGCTCGCCGCCGAGCGCACCGCGCTCAACTTCCTCGGCCACCTCTCCGGGATCGCGACCCTGACCGCCCGCTTCGTCGAGGCCGTGGCCGGGACCGGCGCGGCGATCCTCGACACCCGCAAGACGACGCCGGGCCTGCGGACCCTGGAGAAGGCCGCCGTCGCCGCCGGCGGCGGTCGCAACCACCGGATCGGCCTCTACGACGCCTTCCTGATCAAGGAGAACCACATCGCCCTGGCCGGCGGTATCGCCAGGGCTGTTTACGCCGCCCGCGCCGCCCACCCCGAGCTGCCGGTAGAGGTCGAGGTCCGCGACCTCGACGAGGCCGCCTACGCGCTCGGCACCGGCGCCGACCGCCTCCTGCTCGACAACATGGACCCGGAGACGATCCGCGCCGCCGTCGCCCTGCGCGACCAGCACACGGCCGGGGGGGACGCCCCGACCCTCGAGGCCTCCGGCGGCGTCACCCTGGAGACCGTCCGCGCCGTCGCCGAGACCGGCGTCGACTTCATCTCCATCGGCGCCCTGACGCACTCCCCGCCGAACCTCGACTTCAGCCTCTTGCTCGACGCTGCGTAGGGACCGGGCCAGCCCGCACACCTCCATGGGCAGGTAGGTGTGCAGGCTGGCCCCGTCCCTCGTGAGTCCGCTCTGGACCACCCATACGGTGGTCAACTGCGGACTCAAGGATCGTCAGCTTCCGCGAACCCGTAGTTGACCCCGCTATACGGGGTCTGGAACGGGTTCACGAAGCCAGACGGATCTTCGGCGGGGTTTGAGCGGAGGGGTCGGGGTGCCCCTGAAGCGTCTTGTGTTTTTTTGCTTCAGCGCTGCGGGCGACAGCTGGGAGCGCGACCCACAAAAAAACTAAGCGA
>JAWVEZ010000173.1:0-2788 GCA_033856455.1 Solirubrobacterales bacterium
CGACGAGCCCACCTCGGCGCTCGACCCGGCGGGGCGGCGGCTGGTGCGCGACGTGCTGGAGGGGCTGCGCGACCGCGGCGTCGCCGTGCTCCTCAACTCCCATCTGCTGTCCGAGGTCGAGCTGGTCTGCGACCGCGTCGCGATCATCGCCAGGGGCAACCTCGTCGCCGCCGGGACGCCGGACGAGCTCAGCCACGCCGGCGGGGTGCAGGTCGAAACCGCCTCCGGGCCTCGCCTCTTCAAGGAGGCCACGCGCGAGGACGTGCCGCGGATCGTGGCCGACCTGGTGGCGGCGGGCGAGCAGATCTACGGCGTGCAGGTGCTGCGCTCGAACCTCGAGGACGCCTACTTGGCGGCGGTGGAGGGCACGTGACCACGATCGCCCTCTTCGCCCTGCGCGAGGCGCTGCGCCGCCGCGTCTTCACCGTGGTGGCCGTCCTGACCGTGCTCTGCGGCGTGCTCTTCGGCCTGATCGTCTGGCAGGCGTCGCACTTCACCGGCGACCTCGACGACGGCAGCGCGATCGACCCGAAGGTCATCTCGGGCGCGACCCTGCTCGGCCTGTCGATGTTCGGGACGCTCTTCCTCGGCGCGATCCTGGCCGCCTTCCTCACCCTGGGCGCCGTCCGCGGCGACGCGGGGGCCGGGCTGTTGCAGCCCGTTCTGGTGCGGCCGATCAGCCGCCGCACCTACCTCCTCGCCCGCTGGCTGGGGGCCGCCGCCGTCTGCGCGGCCTACGTGGCCGCCGTCCATCTCGGCGCGACGCTCGTCATCGGGATCATCGGCGAGTGGTGGCCCGACCGCATCCTGCTGCCCCTGCTGCAGATGGTGCTGGCGGTGGTCATCATCGCCGCGCTCTCGCTCGCGGGAAGCATCGTGCTGAGCGCCACCGCCAACGGCATCGCGGTCTTCATGTGCTTCGGCGCCGGCCTGATCGCCGGCCTGCTCGGCCAGCTCGGGGAGGGGATTGGCAACGAAACGCTGATCGACATCTCCCGCGTGGCGACCTGGGCGCTGCCCTTCGAGGCGCTCTACCAGTCGGCCCTGGCCGAGATCACCGCCGACACGTTCGGCGTCACCCGCCTGGCGATCCAGCTCGGCCCGCTCGGCGGCGCGGAGTCCGCCGGGCCCGGCCTGTGGCTGTGGGTGCTCGCCTACCTGGCGGCGGTCGGCGCCGTCGCCACCGCCGCCTTCCGGCGAGCGGACCTCTGACCGCCGAAGGCGGTGGGCGGGGGTCCGGGGGCTGCCTAGTGCCCCCGCCTTTTCAATTCAGTCGGTTTTCGATCTGGAGCGGGGCGCCGTCGACGCCGGGCTCCTCGGGGGCGAGGCCGCCCTCGTCCTTGACGCCGAGTGCCTCGGCCAGCTCGCCGGACTCGTACATCTCGAGCACGATGTCCGAGCCGCCGACCAGCTCGCCGTTGACGAACAGCTGCGGGATGGTCGGCCAGCCCGAGATCGCCGAGAGCTCCTGGCGGATGCGGGGGTCGGGCAGGATGTCGACCGCGGCGAACTCCTTGCCGATCTGGTCGAGCACGCCGACCGTGCGGGCGGAGAAGCCGCAGCGCGGCGCCTCGGGCGTGCCCTTCATGAAGAGGATGACCTCGTGGTCGGAGATCGCCTGGGCGATCGCGTCGCGGATGGGGTTCTCGCTGTCGCTCATGTCAGCTCATTCCGGGGTGGTCTTCAGGGACAGGGCGTGGATGGCGCCGCCGATCTCGGTGCCGAACACGGCGTAGACGAGCTTGTGCTGCTCGATCCGGGAGAGGCCGGCGAAGGCGGGGGAGGCGATCTCCGCGCGGAAGTGGTCGCCGCCGCCGGTGAGATCCTGCACCTCCGCCCGCGAATCGGGGATCGAAGCCTCGATGCGCGCCTTCAATTCTTCTGCCGTGGGCACTGCCGACAGGGTACTCACTCGCTATCCTTTCTGAAGTCATGATCACGTTCACCGAAACCGGCGCCCAGAAGGTCCAGGAGTTCCTCGCCTCCCAGAGTGCCGACGTGGAGACCGCCGGCCTGCGCGTGGGCGTCCGCGGTGGCGGCTGCTCGGGCTTCCAGTACGCGCTCGCGTTCGACAACCAGCGCGACGAGGACGAGGTCTTCATCGACCACGGCCTGCGCATCCTCGTCGACCGGCCGAGCCTTCCCTACGTGCGCGGTGCGGTGATCGACTACGTCGAGTCGCTGCAGGGCGCCGGCTTCAAGGTCGACAACCCCAACGTGACCGCGGCCTGCGGCTGCGGCTCCTCGTTCCGCGTGGCGGACGAGGAAGAGGTCTCGGCGGTCTGAGCTCCCGCGCGTTGATCGCGGCGGCCCTCGCGGCCGCCGCTCTTTCTGGCTGCGGTGGCAAGGACGAGCCGTCCAAGCGCGCCGCCACGCCGACGCCCACACCGAAGCCGTCCACCCAGGTGGAGGAGTCCGGCGGCGACCTGGCGATCGGGCTGACCGAGCCCAACCCCGCCTTCATCCATCCCTCCAAGGACGTCCCCGAGGGCTTCGCGCGCTGGCGCAACGAGGTCCAGGAGATGGCGCCGACCTACTACCGCCTGGTGGTCGACTGGCCCTCGGTGGCCAACGGCTTCGCCCAGCCGCAGGGCGGCTGCATGCGCGAGATCCAGCCGTGCGCGGGCTACGCCGGCCTGCAGGACCAGCTGGCCGCCGTCGCCGCCGCGCAGAAGAAGCACGAGGGCCGCTTCCAGGTGATGCTCGTGATCGCCGGGACGCCCGACGCCCTGGCCGCCCCCGGCCGCGGCTGCGAGCGGGCCGGCGTCCAGGCTCGCTCGCGCCCGCC
>JAWVEZ010000174.1:0-3067 GCA_033856455.1 Solirubrobacterales bacterium
CTGCACTGCCTCGGCGCCAACCGGGTCGGCTTCGGCACCCTGGCGATGGTCAGCCTCGGCTGCACGATCTGCCGCGGCTGCCAGCTCGACACCTGCCACGTCGGGATCGCGACGCAGATCGAGACGACCGAGGAAGCCCAGGAGCACGGCCTGAAGAAGTTCACCCCGCAGGAGGTCGACAGCGCCGCCGAGAGCTGCGCCCGCTTCTTCGCGGCGATGGGCGAGGAGGTCAAGCAGGTGGTCGCCTCGCTCGGCTACGACCGCGCCCAGGACCTGGTCGGCCGCTACGACCTGCTGGAACAGGTCGGGGCCAAGGAGAGCATCGACCTGGCGCCGCTGATCACGCCGCTGGAGGAGTTCCTCGACCTCGAGCCGCTGGACCTGCCGGTGGCGGAGGACGAGGTCGTCGAGGCGCGGGCGGAAGCCGGCCTGGTGATGGCGCGGCCGATCCGCATGGAGGCCAAGCAGGCCTCGGCGCAGATCGCCGCCCTGGCGCCGGAAATCTGCTCCGGCAGGACCGTCCGCAGCGAGTTCCCGCGCGCCACCGACGCCAACGACCGCGTGCTCGGCACCGAGCTGGCGGGCGCGATCGCCCGCTCGCGGATCTTCGAAGACGGCCCCGAGCCGAGCGAAGAGGTGCTGGCCGACCTCAGCTTCAACGGCGGCTCGGTCGCCGGCCAGGGGCTCGGCGCCTTCAACTCCTACGGGGTCTCGATCCGGGTCGAGGGCGGCGCCCAGGACGGCGTCGGCAAGGCGATGCTGGGCGGGACGATCGCGATCCTCAAGGGCAAGGGGGCCCGCGGCAAGCGGCTCAACGGCTCGGTCGGCAAGTCCTTCGCCTACGGCGCCCAGCGCGGCCAGCTCTACGTCCAGGGCTCGGCCGACTCGCGCTTCTGCATCCGCCTCTCCGGCGCCGACGTGGTCCTCGGCGGCGAGCCCGCGGAGAGCATCGACGACAGCCGCGGCTGCGTGGTCGACCGCGCCAACGCCAAGGGCTTCGCCTTCGAGTACATGACCTCGGGCCGCGCCGTCGTGCTCGGCGACCTCGGCCCCTGGGCCTGCGCCGGGATGACCGGCGGCCGCGTCTACGTCCGCCACAACGCCTTCGGCATCGACCGCGCCGCGATCCAGCGCCGCCTCGGCGAGGGCGCCAAAGTCGAACTCAAGGACCTCGACTCCGAGGGCCTGCTCGACCTCGACGACCTGCTCAACGGCTACGCCAAGGAGCTGCGGGCCACCGGCCAGGACGAGGAGGCCGAGCGCATCCTCGACCTCTCCGCCGACGCGACCAGCAACTTCCTCATGGTGATCCCGCAGAAGGTTCAGGCCGACCCGAGCATCTCGACCGAGTGAGGTTTGGCGGTAGGGGAGGGGCGGGGGTCCCTTCCGCTTAGTTTTTTTGTGAATCGTCGGCGAGCTGTCGCCCGGAGCACCGAAGCAAAAAAACACAAGACGCTTCAGGGACCCCCGCCCCTCCCAAACCGGCCGCGGCTCGGGGTCGGGATGCTCGTGGGCTCTTTAGCTGAAAAGCGTCAGGGTTCGTGAGTCTGCTCTGGGGTCCGCTATGCGGACACTAGGACGGACTCGGGGGGGCTGAGGGGTCCTCGTTGGTCAGCAGGTCGGCGATGTCGCGGACCTCTTGGAGGAGGCCGTCGAGCATGCGCTCGGTGTCCGAGTGGATGCGGTACTCGGCGGCGGCGCGGTCGGCCTCGACCTGGTCGATCCGCCGCTCGAGGTGTTGGGTGCGCTCGTCGAGGCGCTCGACGGTCTCGGTGAACTTGTCGACCGAGTCCTCGAGCTTGCCGACCGAGCGCTCGAGCTTCTTCTCGGTTTTGCGCAGGCGCTTCTTGACGTAGAGGCGGGTGTCCTCGCGGAGGTCGGCGAGCTCGCGCTGGAGGTCGGCGTCGACGGGGGAGCGTTGTTCGGCGAGGACCTCTTCGACGCCGAGTCGGACGCGCTCGATCTCGGCGTGCAACTCGGCGCGGGCGCGGTCGGCGGCCTCGCTGATCGAGGGCGGCACCTCCTGGGGGCCGCGCGGCCCCTGTGGGCCCATGGGTGGGTCGACCGGGCTCGGAGCGGCGTTCACGGGCGGGATCCTAGGGACGGGGGTGGCCGGAACCGGATCCGTGAAGCCGTGCTTGACCCCGCTACACGGGGTCTCGAGCCGGTTCAGGAGCGCAGGAGATAAAGGTGGAAGCGGCCGATCGCCAGCTCGTCGCCGTGGCGCAGCGATGTCAGCTCGGTCCGCACGCCGTTGACGAAGACGCCGTTGAGGCTGCGGTCGTCGAGCACCCGCAGCTGCCTGCCGGGCTCGGCGACGATCAGCGCGTGGCGGCGCGAGACGGTCGGGTCGTCGAGGCAGACGTCGGCGTGCTCGCTGCGGCCGATCCGGGTCCAGCCGCGCTCGATCGTGTGGGTCGCGATCCCCTCGCCGTCGTGGTGGACGAGGTGGTTGCCGGCCGGCGGCAGCGCCCGGCGCGCCGCCTCCAGCCAGGCGGGCAGCTCCCCGTGTGCCGGCAGCGGCTGTTCGGCGGTCACGGTCTCGTGCTCCTGGCGGGCGCTGAAGATCGAGTCTCGGCGGAAGCGGGTGCCGCCGCAGCCCGAGCACTCGGGCAGCTCGTCGGTCTCCCGCAGGGCCAGCTGGCCGCCGCAGGAGAGGCAGAAATAGGTGCCGCAGCCGGGGATGAAACCGCTCCCATAGCGGCCGTCCAGCGGGCTGGCGCTGACGCTCTCGAAAATGGTGGCCCTCCTTCCGAAGTCCTCTTCGAGCCTAGTACCCGGGCGTTCGCCTGTCACTCAAACTTCCCAATCCGGTGGCGCCGCGGGGCGGACGATTAGAATCGCGCCGCGATGGGTCCGATCAGCGCCGAGATCGAAGTCGACGTCTCCCGCGAGGAGGCCTTCGCGCTGCTCAGCGACCTCTCGGCCCGGCCCTCCTTCACCGACCACTTCCTCAGCGACTTCCACCTGACCAGGCTCGACCCGGTCGGGATCGGGGCCGGCGCCCGCTTCCGCGTCAACGCGCCGTTCCGCTCGCCCTGGGAGGACACGACGATCGTCGAGCTCG
>JAWVEZ010000175.1:0-11190 GCA_033856455.1 Solirubrobacterales bacterium
GCAGGCGTCGACCATGCGGGCGATCGAGTAGTGCCAGAGGTCCTGCTGGGCGCTGACCCGGTCGGCCTCGGGGTTCTCGGGGTCGGCCGGGTCCTCCATCACCCGGTAGCCGGGGTGGCCGCCGCCCACCCGGGTGGTCTTCATCCGCCGCGCCGCGGCGAGGTCGGCGGGGCCGAAGCTCATCCCCTGCATGCGCGGGCTGGCGTTGGCGATCTCCTCGAGGTTGACGACGCCCTGCGGCGTCTCGAGGATCGCGTGGATCAGGATCGGCCGCTGCAGCCCGGCCTTCGCCTCGAGCTGGGCGAGCAGGCGGTCGACGTAGTGGATGTCCCAGGCGCCCTCGACCTTGGGGACCATCACGGTCTCGAGCACGTCGCCGACCTCGGTGACGATTTCGGTCAGGTCGTCGAGCACCCAGGGGCTCTCCAGCGAGTTGACCCGCGTCCACAGCGAGGTGCTGCCGAGGTCGGTCTCCTTGGCGGCTTTGATCAGGCCGGCGCGGGCGGCCTCCTTGCGGTCGACCGGGACCGCGTCCTCGAGGTTGCCGAGCAGGATGTCGGTCTGTTCGGCGATCGCGCCGGCCTTGGCGACCATCTTCTCGTTCGAGAAATCGAGGAAGTGGATCATCCGCGACGGCTTCACCGGGATCTCGGCCAGCGGCGTCGGGGCGCCGATCGCCTGCGGCAGGAAGAAGTCTCTGGGGTGTTTCAAGGCGCTCCTCGCGTCGTTTCTGCGTACAGGGCGAAATCTAGTCAATGGACGGGAAAACTCACTCTGCGACGGGCGCCGGGCGGGTTTCCGCCTGCGGCGCCCCTAGATTGGCTGGCTATGGCTGCGGGCGAGCGCGACGACACCGGCGAGTGGGTGCTGCCCCCTGAGGCGCGCCCGGCGACGCTGGCGCAGCTGGAAGAGCGGATCGAGTACGCGGTGGCGGTGGCGCGGGCCTCCGAAGCGGCGGCGCTGGAGATCGGCGCGGCGGCGATCGACGCCGCCGACCAGGCGCGGCGGGCGGCCGAGCTGGCGGTGCGGGCGAGCGCCGGGACGGTGGTGCGGGAGCCGGTGGCGGCGGTCGAGGAGATCTCGGTGCCCGAGCCGGAGCCCGAGTCCGCCTACGACAGCTTCAGGCACTTCCTCGAACGGGCGGACCGGATCTCGGCGCGGCTAGAGGCGATCGCGCCGGCGGGGCGATGACCCGGACCCAGGTCGGGATCGTCGGCGCCGGGCCGGCGGGCCTGACCCTGGCGATGCTGCTGAACCGCGCGGGGGTCGAGTGCCGGGTCCTCGAGCTGCGCGACCGCGAGTACGTCGAAGGCCGGATCCGCGCCGGCCTGCTCGAGCAGGGCACGGTCGACCTGCTGGGCGAGCTCGGGGTCGACGAGCGGCTGCGGCGCGAGGGGTATCGCCACACCTCCTTCGAGGTCCGCTTCGGCGGGCAGCGCCACCACCTGCCGATGGCCGAGCTGAGCGGTGGGGCCGCCACCTGGATGTACGCGCAGCAGGAGGTCGTCAAGGACCTGATCACGGCCGTCGAGCGGTCTGGGGTCGAGATCGAGTTCGAGTCCACCGAGGTTCAACCCCTCGACCTGGAGAGTTCACGTCCGCGGATCGAGTACCGGCGGCAGGGCGAGGCCCGCGCTCTCGAGTGCGACCTGGTGGCCGGCTGCGACGGCTTCCACGGCGTCTCCCGGCAGGCGATCCCGGCGGCGGCGCTGACCACCTACTCGCAGACCTACCCGTTCGCCTGGCTCGGCTTCCTCGCCGACGCGCCGCCGGCCACGACCGAGGAGCTGATCTACGCCAACCACCCCAACGGCTTCGCCCTGCACAGCTTCCGCTCCCCGCAGCTCAGCCGCCTCTACCTGCAGGTCCCGCCCGACGACGATCCGGACCGCTGGAGCGAAGCGGAGATCTGGGCGGAGCTGCGGCGCCGCTTCCACACCGACGACGACTGGCAGCTGAACGAAGGCCCGATCCGGGGGAAGGCGGTGACGCCGATGCGCTGCTTCGTCTCCGAACCGATGCAGTACGGGAACCTCTTCCTCGCCGGCGACTCCGCCCACATCGTGCCGCCGACCGCGGCCAAGGGCCTCAACCTGGCGGTTGCCGACGTGCGGTTGTTGGCCCGGGCGATGACCGCGGCCCTGCTCGACGGCGATCGTGCATTGCTCGACGCCTACTCGGAGACGGCGCTGCGCGACGTCTGGGACGTGCAGTCCTTCTCCTTCGAGATGACGAACATCTTCCATCACGTTCCCGGCGACGAGTTCGCTGCCCGCGTCCAGGAGGCTCAGCTGCGTAGGCTCTGCGACTCGCCCGGATTCATGAAGGTCTTCTGCGACAACTACACCGGCGTCGCCCGCCGCCGCGACGCCCAGGCCGGCTGAGCGTGGCCTTCCGTCATCAACCGGATCCGTTCCGCGACGCCTTCACCGGCCTTGTCGCGGCGCGGGCGCTGATCACCGCGACCGAGTTCGGCCTCTTCGACAGCCTCCAGGGGGAGCCGGCCGAGGCCGACACCCTCGCCGGGAAGATCGGGCTCGACCCGATGGGGACCGAGGTTCTGCTCTCGGCCCTGCTGGTGCTCGGCTACGTCGAGCGCGGCGAGGACGGGGTCTACCGCAACACCGAGGTCTCCGAAGCGAAGCTGGTCAGCTCGGCGCCGGACTCGATCTCCGCCTTCGTCGGTGCCCAGAGCGACCTGCACTGGCGCGTGCTCGAGGGCCTGCCCAGGGCGGTGCGCGACGGCGAGGTCTACGCGATGCACGAGCAGCGCCAGGACGACTCGGCGAGCTGGGAGGCCTACATGCGCGGCCTGTTCCAGGTCTCGCGGCGCGACCATGCGATCGACGCCAAGCTGGTGACGTTGGAGTCGCCGCGGCGGCTGGTCGACGTGGCCGGCGGCCACGGTGGCTTCGCGATCGCGATGTGCGAACGCTTTCCCGAGCTGGAGGCGACGGTCGTCGACCTGCCCCCGAGTGCCGCCGTCGGCCGCAAGATCGTCGCCGAGCACGGCCTCTCCGATCGGATCGCCTACGAGGAGGGCGACCTCTTCGAGGTCGGGATCCCCGAGGGCGTCGACGTCGTCTCCACCTTCAACCTGGTCCACCACCTGAGCGAGGAGCGCAATCTCGAGCTCTGCCGGATGGCCCGCGCCTCGCTTGTCCCCGGCGGCTGCTTGCTGGTCGGCGACGCCGCCGCCCCCGAGGAGGGCGAGCCGCCCTCCCAGCACGGTGCGATCTCCAGCCTGCTCTTCTACGCCTGGAGTCACGGCCGCAACTTCACCCCGTCGGAGATCCGCTCCTGGGTCGAAGCCGCCGGCTTCGAAGAGGTCTCCGTGCACCGCAACCTCCTGGCGATGTGGCGCGTCGTCGTCGTCGGCCGCTAGGGAAGACCGGGCCGGCCCGCACACCTGCTGAAGCAAGCTGTCCGCTAGGGCTGGTTGCGGAACCAGAGGGTGCGGAGGGCGCCGGCGAGGGCTGTGGTGATCGGCCCCTCGGGCTCGATCGGCTCGCCGTCGAGCGCGCGGATCGGCTCGACGCCGCGCAGCGAGTTGGTCAGGAAGACCTCGTCGGCGCCGAGCAGCTGGTCGCGGGTGAGTGGCTCCTCGTGGACCTCGATCAGGCACTCCGCGGCGGCGGTGATCGTGTCCTGGCGGGCGATCCCGGGGAGGATCTCGGAGTCGAGGGGAGGAGTCACCACGCGGCCCTCGCGGACCGCGAAGAGGTTCGCCCGGGACGCCTCGAAGACGGTTCCGTCGGTTCGCACCAGCAGCGGTGCGGCGCCGGGCTCGGCCCGGGCTTCGGCCCGCGAGAGCAGGTCGCGGTCGTTCCACTTGTGCTCGCCGTAGCCGGCGTCGACCCAGAGCGTCTCCAGGCTGGAGGTGAAGCTGCCGGTGGGGAAGACGTTGTTGGGATCGAAGGGGGCGACGACGATCAGCGGCTCCAGCCGGTCGCCCTGCGGCCTGACGCTGAGCCGCATGCGGCCGAGTTCGCCGCCGCGGGCCCGGGCGCGGACGAGGTCGCGCAGGTTGGGCAGCTCGATCTCGTAGAGCCGGGCGACGCTTGCCGCCAGTCGCTCCAGGTGCGCCTCGAGCCTCACCGGGGTGTCGTCGAAGACGAGGATCGTCTCGAACACGCCTTGGCCGGGATCCGGGCTCGGATGCTGGGCAGCGGGCTCCAACGGCATCGGGCGATGATATGCCGCGGTCATCCGTACAGATTCGGCGGGAACAGCCGAAGTAGGATCGAGCCTTCATGCTGCTGCAGCGCCTCTACGAACACGCCGACGCCACCCCTGAGCGCACCGCCGTCGTCTACCGGGACGAACGGCTCTCGTTCGCCGCGCTGGTCGAGCGGATCGAGCGGCTGGCCGACGGCCTCGCGGGGCGGGGAATCGGACCTGGCGACGCGGTCGGCCTGGTCCTCCGCGACGACCCCTGGTTCTACGCCTCCTTCCACGCGGTAGCGGCGCTGGGAGCGAAAGTGGTCCCGGCCAACCCGGCCTTCAAGCAGGCCGAGCTGGAGTTCTGGTTCCGCAGCGCCGATGTCCGCGCGGTGATCAGCGACGAGCGCACCGCCGGCGTCTGCGAGCGAATCGCCGCCGGCTTCGAGCGCCCGTTCGAGGTGATCGGCGCCGGCGCCGGCCACGGCCAGTCGGTGACCCTCGCCGGGCTGGTCGAGAGCGGCAGCGCCCGCCGCTTCGAGCCGCGCGACCCCGAGGAGCCGGCCGTCGGCCAGTTCTCCTCCGGCTCGACCGGCCGCCCGAAGCGTCTCGACCGCAGCTTCGGCCAGTGCCTGGCGGAGGGCGAGCTCTACGTCTCACTCGGCTTCGCCGCCGAGGACCGGATCCTCGCCGCCGTCCCCTTCTTCTCCTCCTGGGGGCTGGGCTCGTGCATCATGGGCGCCACCGTCTCCGGCGCGACCCTGGTCATCCTCGAGGACCCGCACCCGTTCCTGCTGAAGCGCCACCGCGCCTTCGAGCTGATCGAGCAGGAGGGCGTGACGATCTTCCCCGGCGTCCCCTTCAGCTACCGGCTGATGGCGGACGCTCCCGCGGCCGCCGACATCTCCTCGCTGCGGCTCTGCTTCAGCGCCGGGACCGCCCTGCCGCGCGCCACCTTCGAGGCCTTCGGCGAGCGCTTCGGGGTCCTCGTCCGCCAGCTCTACGGCAGCACCGAGACGACGGTGGTCGCCGCCAACCTCAGCCCCGACCCGGTCGCGACCTTCGAGTCGGTCGGCAAGCCGGTCGCCGGCGTCGACGTCGCGATCGTCGACGAGGAGGGGGCGCCGCTCGCGGTCGGCGAGGTCGGCGAGATCACGGTCGCCAGCCCGGCGGCGACGCGCGGCTACGCCGATCTGCCGGAGCTGAACGAGGTCGCCTTCCGCGACGGCCACTTCTTCACCGGCGACCTCGGCCGCTTCGACGAGGACGGCCTGCTCTACGTCGTCGGCCGCAAGAAGCTGCTGATCGACACGGGCGGCTTCAAGGTCGACCCGATCGAGGTCGAGGCGGTGATCGACGCCCATCCCGCGGTCGCCGAATCGGTGGTCGTCGGGGTCGAGACCGAGATCCCCGGCGAGCAGCGGGTGAAGGCGGTGGTCGTCCGCGAGGCCGACTGCGAGGAACGCGAGCTGGTCTCCTTCTGCCGCGAGCGCCTGGCCAACTTCAAGGTCCCCCAGAGCGTCGAGTTCCGGGACGAGATCCCGAAGAGCCCGCTGGGGAAGGTCTTGCGGAAATACCTCGTCTAAAGGAGGCGTCCCGGTGAAGACGCTGCTGATCGACAACTACGACTCCTTCACCTACAACCTCTTCCAGCTGCTCTCCGAGGCCAACGGCGAAGAGCCGATCGTCGTCCGCAACGACCAGCTCGGCTGGGAGGAGCTGGCCGCGACACGGGACTTCGACAACATCGTGATCTCCCCGGGGCCCGGCAACCCCGACCGCGAGCGCGACTTCGGCGTCTGCGCCGAGGCGATCCGCGCCTCCGAGGTCCCGCTGCTGGGGGTCTGCCTCGGCCACCAGGGCCTCTGCTCGGCCTACGGCGGCAAGGTCGTGCACGCGCCGGAGGCGATGCACGGGCGGATCAGCGCCGTCCTGCACGAGGACTCGCCGCTCTTCGCCGGCCTTCCGCGCGAGTTCCAGGTCGTCCGCTACCACTCGCTCTGCGTCGAACAGCCGCTGCCCGAGGAGCTCGAGGCGATCGCCTGGACCAGCGACGGGATCCTGATGGCGGTCGCCCACCGCGAGCGGCCGCAGTGGGGGCTGCAGTTCCACCCCGAGTCGATCAGCACCGAGCACGGCCGCGGCCTGCTCGCCCGCTTCCGCGACCTCACGGTCGAGCACTCCGGGCGCCGCGACGGCGGCCGCGTGCGGATCGAAGACGCCGCCCCGCGGGCGGCGGGCGCGGGCGGCTCGGGCCTGCAGCTGCGGGTCAAGCGCCTCGACTCCGCCTTCGACACGGAGCGGGCCTTCGCCCACCTCTACGCGGCCGCGGAGCACGCCTTCTGGCTCGACAGCAGCATGCTCGACGGGCGCGCCCGCTTCTCCTTCATGGGCGACGCCTCCGGCCCGCTCGGGTCGACGATCTCCTACGACGTCGGCAGCGGTGAGCTGCGCGTCCGCGGCGCCGAGGGGGAGCGGGTCCTCGAGGAGTCGATCTTCGACTACCTCTCGCGCGAGATGCGCCGCCTGCGCCACCTCTCCGACGATCTTCCCTTCGACTTCAACTGCGGCTTCGCCGGCTACTTCGGCTACGAGCTGAAGGCCGACGTCGAAGGCAGCGGCGCCCACCGCTCGACCCTGCCCGACGCCTTCTTCGTCTTCGCCGACCGGATGATCGCCTTCGACCACCTCGAGGGCGCCGCCTACGTGCTCGCGGTCTGCGAGCGCGGCGACACCGAGGAGGCCGACCGCTGGGTCGCCGAGACCGCCCTGCGGCTGGCCTCGCTGCCGGCGGTCGCCGAGCCCGAGTGGAGCGAGGTGGCGACCGCGGGGGAGCCGGTCCGCTTCACCCTCGCCCGCTCCCACCGGCAGTACCTCGACGACATCGCCGAGTGCAAGCGCCAGCTGATCGAGGGCGAGAGCTACGAGATCTGCCTGACCAACAGGATCACGGCCGAGATCAGCCCCGACCCGCTGGCGCTCTACCGCACCCTGCGCCGGATCAATCCGGCGCCCTTCTCGGCCTACCTGCGGATCGGGGAGGCGGCGGTCCTCAGCTCCTCGCCGGAGCGCTTCCTCTCGGTCGGCCGCGACCGCTGGGCCGAGGCGAAGCCGATCAAGGGCACGGTGCGGCGGGGCAGGGAGCCGGCCGAAGACGTCCGCCTGGCCGAGGAGATGCGGCTCGACGAGAAGACCCGGGCCGAGAACCTGATGATCTGCGACCTGCTGCGCAACGACCTCGGCGTCGTCTGCGAGATCGGCACCGTGCACGTCCCCTACCTGATGCACGTCGAGTCCTACGAGACCGTGCACCAGCTCGTCTCGACCGTGCGGGGGCTGATCCGCGAGGACCTCGAGCCGCCCGACTGCATCCGCGCCTGCTTCCCCGGCGGCTCGATGACCGGGGCGCCGAAGAAGCGCACGATGGAGATCATCGACGGGCTGGAGGGGGAGGCGCGCGGGGTCTACTCGGGCGCGATCGGCTACCTCGGGCTGAGCGGCGGCTGCGACCTCAACATCGTCATCCGCACGGTCGTGATGGACGGCGAGACGACCACGATCGGGGTGGGCGGGGCGATCGTGATGCAGTCCGACGCCGAGGAGGAGTACCAGGAGATCCTCCTCAAGGGGCGGGCGCCGATGCAGGCGATCGACCCCCGCGTCGACCCCCAGACCGTGTTCGAGTAGCCGCCGCCGCTGCTAGCCGGCGGCGCAGTGGGAGCCGAAGTGCTGGGTCCAGACCCGGGTCCCGCCGAAGCCTTCGAGCGTGCCGGTGGCGACGTCGATCCCGGTTTCGGCGTAGTCGCCGAGGACGTTCTCGCGGTGCTCGGGGGAGCGCATCCAGGCGCGGAAGATCGAGCGCACGCTGCCGTAGGTGCCGCTGCCGAAGGCGAGGTTCTCGCCCGCCCGCCAGCACTCGGTCGAGAGGTAGCCGCTGGCCTGGATCCAGTAGGCGAACTCGCGGCCGCAGGCGTAGTGGCTGAAGCTGTCGCAGCGGAAGATGTCGCGGGTCTTCTCGCGGGCCGAGCCTTCCAGCTCGGCGTTCGCCGTCAGCGGCCCGAGGCCGTACTGGGCGCGGGCGAAGTTGGCCAGGCAGAGCATCGTCCGCTCCTGGGCGGCGATCGAGGCGTCGAGCTTGGTCTGCCCGGGGCAGGTGCTGGGCGGGGCGACGAGGCCGCCCGCGGAGGCGCTGGCGGCGGTGGCCCCGAACAGGGCGAGGGCGGCGATCAGGAGGGTGGCGGTGCGGCGGGCCATTGAACCTCTATCGCCGGGCATTCGATTTCACCCATGCCTGGGGGCTCGGGAGTGGACGGACGTAGGAGGGGGGTCCGCGAGGTCGCCGGGAGCGCAGCCGAAGACCTGCCGTTTTTTGGCTCCATAAAGCGCTTTCCCGCCTGGACGCGAAACCACGAAATCCCCCCGCAAACCTTTAGCTCAGAGACCCTGTTTAGCCGCATGTCCGATTCCCGGGCTCGGTCACCTGTCCTACGTTCGCGCTCGTCGGAGGTCGCCCCGGAAGCGGCGCCCCCGCCTTTCCGTGGCTAACGAACCGAAGGAGATTTCCGAAATGACTGCACCGACCTCGTCTCGCCTCAGCCGGCCCTCGTGGCTGGCCGTGGCGCTCGCGGTGTGCGTCGCGATGGCCGGGTTCCTGGCTCTCACGTCGCAGGCCGAGGCGGCCAAGAAGAAGACTCTGCAGACCCTCAACCTCTGCGTCGTGAAGTCCGGCCCCGAAGCGGGCGTCGTGCACTTCTCGGGCAAGGCCAAGTGCAAGAAGGGCGAACAGCTGATCCAGGTCCTCGCGGGCAACCCGCAGGGCGTGCTCGGCGTGTCCGGTGAAAGCGGTGCCCCCGGCACCGCTGGTGCACCTGGTGCCGCCGGCGCCAACGGCGAGAAGGGCGCGATCGGCGACCAGGGCCCCGAGGGCCCGGTTGGCGACAAGGGCCCCGACGGCGACAAGGGGCCGAACGGCGACAAGGGGCCGAACGGGGACAAAGGACCGAACGGGGACAAAGGCCCCGACGGCGACAAGGGTCCGATCGGCGACAAAGGCCCCGACGGCAACCAGGGTCCGCTCGGGCTCCAGGGTCCGATCGGCGAGCAGGGTCCGGTGGGCGAGAAAGGCCCGACCGGCGACAAAGGCCCGCAGGGTCTGATCGGCGACCAGGGTCCGCTCGGGCTCGTGGGTCCGACCGGCGACAAAGGCCCCGACGGCGACAAAGGACCGAACGGTGACAAAGGCCCCGACGGCGACAAAGGCCCGCAGGGTCTCGCTGGCGAGCAGGGTCCGGTAGGTGAGATGGGCCCCCAGGGTCCGATCGGCGACCAGGGTCCCGTAGGCGCCAAAGGCCCCGACGGTGACAAAGGCCCCGACGGTGACAAAGGCCCCGACGGTGACAAAGGCCCCGACGGCGACAAAGGCCCCGACGGCGACAAAGGCCCCGACGGTGACAAAGGCCCCGACGGTGACAAAGGTGAGAAGGGTGCTGACGGCGACAAAGGCCCGCAGGGTCTGATCGGCGAGCAGGGCCCGGTCGGCGAGAAAGGTCCTGATGGGGCCAAAGGCGCTGACGGCGAGATGGGCCCCCAGGGTCCGATCGGCGACCAGGGTCCCGTAGGCGAGAAAGGTCCCGACGGCGCCAAAGGCCCCGACGGTGACAAAGGTGAGAAGGGTGCTGACGGCGACAAAGGCCCGCAGGGTCTGATCGGCGAGCAGGGCCCGGTCGGCGAGAAAGGTCCCGATGGGGCCAAAGGCGCTGACGGCGAGATGGGCCCCCAGGGTCCGATCGGCGAGCAGGGTCCGGTGGGCGAGAAAGGCCCGACCGGCGACAAAGGTCCGCAGGGTCTGATCGGCGACCAGGGTCCCCTCGGGCTCGTGGGTCCGACCGGTGAGAAAGGCCCCGACGGCGACAAAGGCCCGCAGGGTCTCGCTGGCGAGCAGGGTCCGGTGGGCGAGAAAGGCCCGACCGGCGACAAAGGTCCGCAGGGTCCGATCGGCGACCAGGGTCCTGTCGGCAGCAAAGGCCCGACCGGCGACCAGGGTCCGGTCGGCAACAAAGGCGCCACCGGCGACAAAGGCCCGACTGGCGACAAAGGCGCCACCGGCGCCGAAGGTGCCAAAGGCGCAACGGGCGACAAAGGCGCAACGGGCGACAAAGGCGCGACCGGCGACAAAGGTCCGACCGGCGACAAAGGTCCTACCGGGACCAGCGGCATCCTGATCGCCGGCATCGCCGGGAAAAACGGCTCCAACACGGCCAACACCTACGCGGCGCCGTTTATGACCACCTCCGCGACGGGCGCCAGCCAGAGCGCCGCCTCGGTGGTCGTCCCGGTCAGCGGTGACCTGTCGAACCTCCGGGTCGACATCAGCACCGCCCCTGGTTTCGGGAACAAATGGGACTTCACGGTCCTCAAGGGCGCCACCGCCGCGCTGACCTGCAAAGTCGAAGGCGGCTCGGCGACCACGTGCTCGAGCACGGGGGCGTCGGAAGTCAAAGCCGGCGAACTGGTCACCCTCGAGCTGAACCCGGACAGCAGCCCCAGCGAATTCACCTCGATTCGCTGGTCGGTGACGCTGACCGAATAGACCGCCACGGAAAATAAGTGCGGCGACCGGCCGCGTCGGGGGATCTTCTCGATCCCGCGGCGCGGCTGCCGTCGTTCTGGACCTCTGCGGGGCGCTCCGGAGGGATAACCTAGGAAGCCCTCGTAAACGACCTGACCAGGTAGGAGAAATGGCCGTAGACACCGCCGCATTCCGGGAACTGACCGACGAGCAGGAAGCGATCATCGAGATGGTCCGGCAGTTCGCCGACGAGCAGATCATCCCCAACGCCGAGCACTACGACCACGAGGACACCTTCCCCGAGCCGATCGTCGAGCAGATGAAGGAGTTGGGGCTGTTCGGGGTGACGATCCCCGAGGAGTACGGCGGCATGGGGCTCGACCTGACGACCTACGCGATGATCGTCGAAGAGCTCTCGCGCGGCTGGATCTCGATCTCCGGCGTCGTCAACACCCACTTCA
>JAWVEZ010000176.1:0-12886 GCA_033856455.1 Solirubrobacterales bacterium
TACGGCGGCGCCGTCGGCTACCTCAGCTACACGGGCGACCTCGACACCTGCATCTGCTTCCGCACCGTGGTCTGCAAGGACGGGACCGCGCACATCCAGGCGGGCGGCGGCACCGTCGCCGACGCCAAGCCCGAGTACGAGTGGAACGAGTCCGTGAACAAGGCGAAGGCGGTCTTCCGCGCCGTCGAGGTCGCCTGCGAACAGCCGGACTGGGAGTAACGACGATGGTTACGCCGAAGACCAAGGTCCTGGTGATCGACAACTACGACTCCTTCACCTACAACCTCGTCCAGTACCTGGGCGAGCTGGGGGCGGAGATCGAAGTCGTGCGCAACGACAAGGCCGCGGTCGGCGAGCTGCTGGAGCGCGGCGCCGAGCGCCTGGTCGTCTCGCCCGGCCCCTGCACGCCGGCCGAGGCGGGGATCTCCGGCGAGGCTATTCGCGCCTTCGCCGAGGCGGGGACGCCGGTGCTCGGGGTCTGCCTCGGGCACCAGGCGATGGTCGAGGTGTTCGGCGGCAAGGTCGTCCAGGGCGAGCCCGTGCACGGCAAGGACGCCGAGGTCGAGCACGACGGCAAGGCGATCTTCAAGGGCCTGCCGACCCCGATGGTCGCCGGCCGCTACCACTCGCTGATCGCCGACCCCGACCTCCCCGACGAGCTCGAGCTGACCGCCAGCCTGGACGGGATCGTGATGGGCGCCCGCCACCGGGAGCTGCCGGCCGAGGGCGTCCAGTTCCACCCGGAGTCGGTGTTGACGCCGCAGGGGAAACACCTGCTCGCGAACTTCCTCGAGGGGCGGTCGTAGTTGACCCCGGATAGCGGAACAAAATGCGACCGCAGGGGGTGGGCGGGTGCCTAACGACATCGTCTCGCGGGCGATCGACGCGGTCTGCGCCGGTGACCACCTGACCGCCGACCATGCCGCGGCGGTGCTGGCCGAGATCATGGAGGGGCGGGCCGACCCGGTGCAGACGGGCGCCTTCCTGATCGCCCTGCGGGCGAAGGGCGAGACGGTGCCCGAGCTGGTCGGCCTGGCGCGGACGATGCGCGGGCTCGCGGCGCCGGTCTCCAGCGGCCGCGCCGACCTGGTCGACACCGCCGGCCCCGGCGGCGGCCCCTCGACCTTCAACGTCTCGACCACGGCGGCGCTGGTCGCCGCCGGCGCCGGCTGCGCCGTCGCCAAGCACGGCAATCGCTCGAACACCAGCAGGAGCGGCTCCGCCGACCTGCTGGAAGCGCTCGGCGTCGACATCGAGCTCGAGCCCGAGCAGGTCGGCCGTTGCATCGACGAGGTCGGCTTCGGCTTCATGTTCGCCCCCAGGCACCACGCGGCGATGGCCCACGTGGTGCCGGCCCGCAAAGCTCTCGGGGTGCGGACGATCTTCAACTTCCTCGGGCCGCTGACCAACCCGGCCGGCGCCAACCGCCAGGTCGTCGGCGTCGCCGACCGCCATTACCAGGAGACGATCGCCGAGGCGCTGGTCAGCCTCGGCAGCGTGCGGGCCCTGGTCCTCGCCGCCGAGGACGGCCTCGACGAGCTCTCGCTCGCCTCGCCCACCCGGGTGATCGAGGTCGCCGACGGCGGCACCGCCGAGTGGTTCGTCGAGCCCGGGCAGTTCGGCCTGGCGCCGGCCGACCTCGACTCGGTGGCCGGCGGCGATCCGGCCGAGAACGCCGCCGCCACCCGCGCCGTGCTGGCCGGGGAGCCGGGGCCGAAGCGCGACCTGACCTTGCTCAACGCGGCCGCCGCGATCTACGTCGGCGGCCTCGTCCCCGACCTCGAGCAGGGGGTCGCGAAGGCGGCCGACTCGGTCGACTCGGGGGCGGCAGTGGACGTGCTGGAGCGCCTGATCGCCGCAACCCGCTCCGCTGGCGTCTAGGCTCCTGTAGGCAAGTGGGAATGATCGAGCAGCTGATCGATGGCGCACGACGAGGAGTCGAGGCGCGCCGCCAGGGGGTTTCGCAAGCGGACCTCGAGTCGCGCCTGTCCGCGCGCGGCGAGGACCGGCCCTTCAACGAGGCCCTGGTGCGGCCCGGCCTGTCGCTGATCGCCGAGTTCAAGCGGCGCTCGCCGAGCCGCGGTGACATCGCCGCGAATGCCGACGTCGCCTCGCAGGCGGCCGCCTACGAGCGCGGCGGGGCCGCCGCGCTCTCGGTGCTGACCGACGAGCCGCACTTCGGCGGCTCCCTCGACGACCTGCGCACCGCCCGCGAGGCCTGCGGCCTGCCGATCATCCGCAAGGACTTCATCGTCGACCCCTACCAGCTCTACGAGGCCGCGGTGCACGGCGCCGACGCCGTGCTGCTGATCGTCCGCGCCCTCGACGACGACGACCTCGCCTACCTCTACGAGCAGGCGCGCGCCCTCGACCTCGACTGCCTGGTCGAGGTCCACGACGCCGAGGAGCTGGAGCGGGCGCTGGAGGTCGACGCCGAGGTGATCGGGATCAACAACCGCGATCTCGACGAGCAGCGGGTCGACATCGCCACCACCTTCGAGTTGATGCCCGACGTGCCGGCCGGCAAGACGGTCGTCGCCGAGAGCGGGATCTCCGGCCGCGAGGAGCTCGAAGAGCTCGACCGGGTCGGCGTCGACGCGGTGCTGATCGGCGGCGCCCTGATGGACGCCCCCGACCCCGAAGCCAAGACCCGCGAGCTCGCCGGCTACGACGACAGCACCCGCGAGCATCATCTCCCCTAGGTCTCGCTCTTTAGAAAGTTTTAATTGAGGGTTTAGGGAGGTCTCAGCGCGGTCCTGCATCCTGGCCGTATGAACGAGACCTCTGACTCCCCCCGCAAGCCTTCTTCCTCCCGCTCCTTCTTCGCCGCCGCCCTGCTGGGCGGCGCTGTCGTTGCCGCCTTCGGCTGGATCGCGATCGCCGCCGGCTGGATCTCCTCCGACGCCGGCACCACGACCACCGTGGCCGCGCCGATCACGGCGCCGGTCTCGGACTCGGGCGATTCGGAGGGCAACACCGTCAACCAGATCTACAAGGCCGACGGCGACGGGGTCGCCTTCATCTCGGCCGAGGTCGCCCCGGCCGAAGAACAGGCCCTCTCGCCCTTTGGTCTCCCCGAAGGGGAAGGCGGCGGCACCGCGACCGGCTCCGGCTTCGTGATCGACGACGAAGGCCACGTGCTGACCAACAACCACGTGGTCGAAGGCGCGACCAAGATCCAGGTCAAACTCGGCGACTCCGAAACTTCCCACGACGCCGAAGTGGTCGGCTCCGACCCGGCGACTGACGTCGCCCTGCTCAAGGTCGATGCCCCGGCCTCCGAGCTGCACCCGCTGACGCTGGGCAGCTCGGCGGACATGGAAGTCGGCGACCCGGTGGGCGCGATCGGCAACCCCATCGGGCTCGACCGCACCGTGACCAGCGGCATCGTCTCCGCCCTGCAGCGTCAGATCCAGGCCCCCAACGGCTTCTCGATCGACAACGTGATCCAGACCGACGCGGCGATCAACCCCGGCAACTCGGGCGGCCCGCTGATCAACGGCGCCGGCGAAGTGATCGGGATCAACTCGCAGATCCAGACCGGCGGCACCAGCAGCGGCAACGTCGGGATCGGCTTCGCCGTCCCGATCGACACGGTCAAGTCCGAGCTCGAACAGCTGAAGGAGACCGGCGAAGTCGAACACGCCTTCCTCGGGATCAGCGGCGCCACGATCACCCCTGAACTGGCGCAGGCGATCAACCTGCCGGTCAAGGAAGGGGTGCTGGTCCAGGAAGTCGTCAAGGACGGGCCCGCCGACCAGGCCGGGGTCGAGGGCGGCGACACGACCGGGACGATCGAAGGGGTCGAAGTCGGCCTCGGCGGCGACGTCATCACCGAGGTCGACGGCGAGAAGGTCACCACGATGGACGAAATCGTCACCCTCGTGAGCGAATCCGAGCCCGGCGACGAACTGAAGCTCACCCTGCTTCGCGACGGCGACACCAAGACCGCGACGGTCACCCTTGCAGACCGTCCCGACTCCGTCGAAGAAGGGGCCGGTTCGGAATAGGCCCACTGGGTGGGGAGGGGCGTCCGGGCCCCTCCTCACTCGCATCTCGGGTGGGTCGGTTGCGGCCGTCCGAGTTTCTCAGCGGCCCGTAGGCGCGCAAAACGTTCGGAGGGGCCCGGACGCCCCTCGCATCGCGCGAGCCTTTCCCAACCTCCAGGCAGGGCTCACGTAACCTCCAGGTATGAGGGTCAAGTTCTGTGGGATCACGAATTTGGACGACGCGGCCGAGGCCGTGCGGCTCGGGGCCTGGGCGATCGGGCTGATCCACTACGACGGGAGCCCGCGCTACGTCGAGCCCGGTACGGCGGCGGAGATCTCCGCCGCGTTCCGCCGCAAGCTCGAGGTCGTCGGCGTCTTCGTCAACCCGACGCTCGAGGAGGTGGCGAAGGCGGTCGAGAACGCGAACCTCTCGATGGTGCAGCTGAACGGGGCCGAGGGGGCTTCCTTCTGCGCCGAGGTGGCGCGCAAAACGGGCGTCAAGGTGATCAAGGCGATCCACGTCGCCAGCGCCGCCGAGATCCACGACGCCGAGGCCTACCGGACCGACTTCCACCTCTTCGACAAGCGCGGCAAGGGCCTCTGGGGAGGTACCGGCGAAGCGTTCGACTGGGAGCTGCTGCGTGGGCACCGCTCCGAGGTGCCGGAGATCCTGGCCGGCGGCCTGCGCCCCGACAACGTCGCGGCCGCGATCGCGGTCGCCCAGCCCTACGCGGTCGACGTCGCCAGCGGCGTCGAGGCCGAGCCCGGCCGCAAGGACCACGCGGCGATGACCGCCTTCTTCGAGAACGCCCAGCCGGCGCTTCCGCCCGCTGAGATCACGACCCCATGAGCGCGATCGAGCAGCGCTTCGGCCCGTACGGGGGCCGCTACGTGCCCGAGACGCTGATCGCGGCGCTCGACGAGCTGACCGCGGCCTGGGAGGAGGCCCGCGCCGACCCGGAGTTCCTCGCCCGGATGGACCTGCTGCGCCGCGACTTCATCGGCCGGCCGACGCCGCTCTACCTGGCCGAACGCCTCTCCGAGCGGGTCGGCTCGCGGGTGTACCTGAAGCGCGAGGACCTCGCCCACACCGGCTCGCACAAGATCAACAACGCGGTCGGCCAGACCCTGCTCGCGCAACGGAACGGCAAGCCGCGGGTGATCGCCGAGACCGGTGCCGGCCAGCACGGGGTCGCGACCGCGACCGCCTGCGCGCTGCTCGGGCTCGAGTGCGTCGTCTACATGGGCAGCGAGGACATCCGCCGCCAGGCGCCCAACGTCGAGCGGATGAAGCTGCTCGGGGCGGAGGTGGCGCCGGTCGAGGCCGGCGCGCGGACGCTCAAGGAGGCGGTCTCGGCGGCGATCCGCGACTGGGTCGCCAACGTCGACTCGACCCACTACGTGATCGGCTCCGCGGTCGGGCCGGCGCCCTACCCGGCGCTGGTCCGCGACCTGCAGCGGGTGCTCGGCGAGGAGGCGCGCGAGCAGGCCCTGGCCGCCGAGGGCGGCCTGCCGGCCCGGGTGATCGCCTGCGTCGGCGGCGGCTCCAACGCGATCGGGATCTTCACTCCATTCGTGCCCGACGAGGGGGTCGAGCTGATCGGCGTCGAGGCGGCGGGGGAGGGGCTCGACACCCAGCGCCACGGCGCCTCGCTCGGCGCCGGCGCGACCGGCGTCCTCCACGGCTCGCTCTCCTCGGTGCTCAGCGACGAGGAGGGCCAGATTCTCGAGGCCCACTCGGTCTCGGCCGGCCTCGACTACCCCGGGGTCGGCCCCGAGCACGCCCACCTGCGCGACACCGGCCGCGCCCGCTACGAGAGCATCCGCGACGACCAGGCGCTGGCAGCGCTCCGGGAGTTGGCGCGGTTGGAGGGCATCATTCCGGCACTGGAGTCGTCCCACGCTGTGGCTTGGCTTCTGGAGAACCCCGGTGCGGAGGGCTTCGATGTCCTTTGTCTCTCGGGTCGCGGCGACAAGGACATGGCCGAGGTCACCGCGTTGACGCCGGAGGAGGCGGGGGGATGACTCCCCGTCGCGAGATCTGGAGGCTCCGGTGAGCCATCCCCCCGCCTCCGGCACCGTTGCCGGCGAGCAGAAGATCCTTGATGCCTTCGCGGCGGCCCGTGACGAAGGGCGGGCGGCGCTGATGCCGTACATGATGGCCGCGTATCCGGATCGGGAGACCTCCCTGGCGGTTGCCGCCGCTTACGCCGACTCCGGAGCGGATTTGATCGAGCTGGGGGTCCCTTTCTCCGATCCGCTGGCTGATGGACCGACGATTCACGCGGCCGCCACTGCCGCGCTGGACAACGGAGCGACGCTGGCGGACGCTCTGGCCGTCTGTAAATCGATCTCCGACCGCATCCCGGTCGTCCTCATGGTCTACGCCAACATGGTGATCTCACACGGGGGCGCCGCCGAGTTCGCGCGGCTCGCCGCCGCGGCGGGCGCCAGCGGCGCGATCGTCCCGGACCTGCCGCTCGGGGAGGCCGAGGACGTGCGCGAGGACTTCGCCGCGGCCGGGCTGGCGATGGTGCCGCTGGTCGCCCCGACCACCCCCGCGGAGCGCCGGGCGGCGATCTGCGAGGTCGCCCGCGGCTTCGTCTACGTCGTCTCCACGGTCGGCACCACCGGCGAGCGGGCGGCGCTGCCGGCGGCGCTGACCGAGCTGGTCGCCGCGACCAAGGCCGACGCCACGACCCCGGTCGCGGTCGGCTTCGGGATCGGCACCGCCGCCCAGGCCGCCCAGGTCGGCGCGATCGCCGACGGGGTGATCGTCGGCAGCCGCCTCGTCCGCGCCGTTTCCGAGGCGGATTCGGCGCAGGGTGCGGCCGACGCGGTGGCGGCCTTCCTCAGCGAAGCACGCGTCGCGCTCGCCGCCTGAGTAGATAGGCTTCAGGCGCAATGGGAATGGCAATCACCCTCTTCCTCGCCCTCGCCTTCACGGTGCTTTCCTACGCGCTGGGCCAGGGCGGCCCGATCGCCGGCATGGTCTTCTTCACCGTGCTCCTCATTGGTGGCGGGATCCGCGTTTTCGCGCCGAAATCCTGATCCAGGGCTAGGCGCGGGTGGCGATTATCTCGAGGTAGTCGGCCTCTAGAACCATGGCGCGGTCGCCGGCGGTGTTCACTTCCTCCAGGAATCCCTTGAGGTCGGCGTACAGCTCCGCCTCGCCCTCCGGGCCAACCCGCTCGAAGGCCATTTTGGTCGGGCCGAAGTAGGTGCGGAAGAAATCGATGTAGTGCTCGGGGGAGCGGAACGGCTGCCGCGAGACGCGGCGCTCGATTCGCAGCTCGGAAACCCGGTCGCCGAACAGCTCGCGGACGTGCTCCTCGGTGCCCCAGAGGAGCGGTGAGGGCAGCCCGGGTGGGGGCGGGGCATGTTTGGAGATCGTCTTGAACATCGTGCCGACGCTGCCGTCGGGGACCCAGTTGCCCATCCCGATCCGCCCGCCGGGTTTGACCACCCGCAGCAGCTCGTCGGCCGCTTTCTGCTGATCGGGGGCGAACATCGCGCCGAAGACGGAGGTGACCACGTCGAAGCTCGCGTCCTCGAACGGCAGGTTCTGGGCGTCGGCCTCGACGAACTCGATCGCCAGCCCCTCGGCGGCGGCCCGTTCGCGGCCGCGGTCCAGCAGGGCGGGCACGTAGTCGGAGCTGACCACGTTGCCCCAGGAGCGGCGGGCCGCGGCCAGTGCCGCGTTGCCGCTGCCGCTGGCGACGTCGAGCACGCGCTCGTCCGGAATGATCTCCAGCGACTCGGCGAGGCGCTCGCTGGGGAAGTAGACGAGGTTGGCGACCATCGAGAAGTCACCCTCCGACCAGATCTTCTGCTGAACCTGGGTGACCGCTTCGAGGTCCGGTAAATCGTTCATAGGCTCTCCTTTGTCGTCCCGCCCGCGTGTTCCCTAACCTAACCCGATGCGCATCGGAGTGCTAACCGGCGGTGGCGACTGCCCCGGTCTGAACGCGGTGATCCGGGCCGTCGTCCGCAAGGGCGTCGGCGTCCACGGGCACGAGTTCGTCGGCTACCGCGACGGCTGGCGCGGGCCGCTGGAGGACGACACGACGCCCCTCGGGGTGCCGGAGGTGCGGGGGATCCTGCCGCGCGGCGGCACTATCCTCGGCTCCTCGCGGACCAACCCCTTCGCGGTCGACGGCGGGCCGGAGCGGATCGCCGAGAACCTCGCGGCCGCCGGGGTCGACGGCCTGATCGCGATCGGAGGCGAGGACACGCTCGGCGCCGCCTCGAAACTGCACACCGAGCACGGGCTCAAGCTGGTCGGGGTGCCGAAGACGATCGACAACGACCTCGGCGCCACCGACTACACCTTCGGCTTCGACACCGCCGTCAACATCGCGATGGAGGCGATCGACCGCCTGCACACGACCGCCGACAGCCACCACCGCGTCCTGATCGTCGAGGTGATGGGCCGCCACGCCGGCTGGATCGCCTTCCACGCCGGGCTCGCCGGCGGCGCCAACGTGATCCTCATCCCCGAGCGCCAGTTCGACGTCGGGCAGGTCTGCGACCTGGTCGGCCGCCGCTTCGCCAGCCACTTCGCGCCGATCATCGTCGTCGCCGAGGGGGCGCAGCCGGTCGGCGGCGTTCCGGAGCGCGACGAGGAGGAGCTCGACGCTTTCGGCCACGTCCGCCTCGGTGGGATCGGTCACTGGCTGGAGGGGGAGATCGAGCGGATCACCGGCAAAGAGACGCGCACCACCGTGCTCGGCCACGTCCAGCGCGGCGGCACGCCGACCGCCTTCGACCGCGTCCTCGCCACCCGCTTCGGCCTGCACACGATCGACGCCGTCGACGCCGGCCGCTGGGGGACGATGGCGGCGCTGCGCGGGACCGAGATCAAGCTGGTCGAGCTGAGCGAAGCGACCGCCGAGCTGAAGACCGTCCCGGAGTCGCTCTACGCGGAGGCCGAGATCTTCTTTGGCTAGAGCGGGGGTGGCGCTCTGCGCGCTGGTGCTGGTCGCGGTGGGGGCTGCGGGATGTGGGGAGGAGGAAGGGGTCGCCGACGGGGCGGTTGTGACCGCGTACGTGGAAGCGCCGCTCTGCGGCGGCGGAACCGACGACGTGAGCGTGAGCGTGCCCGAAGGGGACGAGCCTTTCGACGTGCGCGTCGTCTGCCTTCCCGACGCCCGGGGCACCGAGCTGAGCCAGGGCGTGGGGGGCGGCCGGCAGATCGATCTGGCGGCGGTCGGTGCCAACGCCCGGCGAGCCACCGAGGACTCGAGCGCGATCGCCTATCTGCAGACCGGCGATCCGGCGATCAGCCGCTTCACCCGGCCCATTCTCGAAGCAGCCGGGATCGGAATCTTGACCGCCGACACGCGGCGGGAAGCGATGCGGCGCCTGCTCGCGATCCTGGCGGAGTCCGACTCCGACGACCTCCGCGCCGACGTCCGCGACGCCCTCGGGCAGTAACCCGCCTAGACCAGGTCCACCAGCGCCTCGTCCAGATCCGGGTGCTTGAACTCGAAGCCGAGCTCCTGCGCCCGCTTCGGCACCACCCGCTGGCCGCCGCGCAACACCTTGCCGAACTCGGAGCCGAATTTGAGGTCGAGGACGAGACCCGGAACGGGGACGATCGCCGGCCGGCCGAGGGCGCGGCCGAGCGCCTTCGAGAACTCCTTGTTGGTCACCGGGTTCGGCGCGGTCGCGTTGACGACGCCGCTGACCGCGTCGTTGTCGAGCGCCCAGAGCAGCAGCCCGACCTCGTCGTCGATGTGGATCCAGGAGAGGTACTGCGCGCCGCCGGCCAGCGGCCCGCCGACCCCGAGCTTGAACGGGGTCAGCAGCTCGGCGAGGAAGCCGTGGTGGGCGTCGAGCACGATGCCGGTGCGGGCGATCACCAGCCGCACGCCGCTTGCCTTGACCTCGCGCGCCGCCTCCTCCCAGGTCTGAACGACCTTCGAGTCGAAGCTCTCGCCGCCCGGGGGCGCGGACTCGTCGAGCACGACGTCGCCGCGGTCGCCGTAGAAGCCGACCGCCGACTGGCTGACCAGGACCGCCGGCTTGCGCTCCAGCCCGGCGATCGCGCCGACCAGGTTGCGGGTGCCGGTGCGGCGGGTCTCCATGATCCGCTCCTTGGCGTCCTTGGTCCAGCGCTGGTCGATCGGCTCGCCGAGCAGGTGGACGACCCCGTCGACCCCGTCGAAGGCCGTCGCCGGTGGCCGTTCCAGTGTCGGCTCCCAGCGGTGCCAGACGATCCCGGGGCGGCGGCCGCGGGCTCGTTCGGGGTCGCGGCTCAGCCCGACGACCTCGTCGCCGCGCTCCAGCAGTGCGTCACACAGCGCCGAGCCGATCAGGCCGCTGGCTCCGGTGACGAGGACCTTCATGGAGCTAGGGCGACTCCACGGTCGCGAAGGTGCCGGTCTCCTCGTTGAGGCGTGCGATCCCCTCCCGCTTCGCCTCCTCGACCACCGCCGCGGCCACCTTCGGCGCCACTTCGCGGTTGAAGACGCTGGGGATGATGTAGTCCTCGGCGAGGTCGTCCTCGGAGACGGTTTCGGCGATCCCGTGGGCGGCCGCGAGCTTCATCTCCTCGGTGATGCTGGGCGCGCCGGCGTCGAGCGCGCCGCGGAAGATCCCCGGGAAGGCGAGCACGTTGTTGATCTGGTCCGGGTAGTCCGAGCGGCCGGTGGCCATGATCCGCACGTAGGGAGCCGCTTCCTCCGGCATCACCTCGGGGGTCGGGTTGGCCATCGCGAAGACGATCGCGTCGTCGTTCATCTTCGCCAGATCGGAGCCCTCGATGATCCCGGGGCCGGAGAGGCCGATGAAAAGGTCCATGCCCTCGATTACGTCGCAGGGCGCGCCCTGGATCTGCTCGGGGTTGGAAATCTCCGCGTACCAGCGCTTCATCGAGTTCATCTCGCCGGACTCGTAGTCCGGGCGCGAGGTCGCGAGCGCGCCCTGGCGGTCGCAGCCGATGATCTTCGAGACGCCGGCGGCAAGCATCATCTTGGTCACCGCTACCCCCGCCGCGCCGAGGCCAACCATAAGCACCCGCAGCTCCTCGATCGGCTTGTCGACGATCTTCAGGGCGTTGAACAGCGCCGCCATCGTGACCACCGCGGTGCCGTGCTGGTCGTCGTGGAAGACGGGGATGTCGAGGGTCTCCTTGAGGCGGTCCTCGATCTCGAAGCAGCGCGGCGCCGAGATGTCCTCGAGGTTGATGCCGCCAAAGGTCGGCGCCATCAGTTCGACCGTCTTCACGATCTCGTCCGGGTCCTTGGTGTCGAGGCAGATCGGGAACGCGTCGACGTCGGCGAACTCTTTGAAGAGCATGCACTTGCCCTCCATCACCGGCATCGCCGCCTCCGGCCCGATGTCGCCGAGGCCGAGCACGGCGGTGCCGTCGGAGACCACCGCGACGGTGTTTTTCTTGATCGTGTACTCGAATGCCTTGGCGCGGTCGTGGTGGATGTCCATGCAGACGCGGGCGACGCCGGGCGTGTAGGCCATCGAGAGGTCGTCGCGCGTTTTCACCGGGTACTTGTTGTGCATGTCGATCTTGCCGCCGCGGTGCATCTGCATCGTGCGGTCGAGGTAGTCGAGGACGCGGGCGCCGCGGGTCGAGCCGATCGCCCGCAGGATCCGCTCCCAGTGGTCGCGGTCGGTGGCGTCGATCGTGAACTCGCGCACCCGCTTGCCCTCCTGCCCGGCGCCGGGGACGAGGTCGACGCTCTGCAGCTGGCCACCGGCCTCCGCGATCGCCGCGGTCAGTTTGCCCAGCGGCTCCCGCCGCGCGTCGAGCTCGACCCGGATCGTGACGCTGTATTGAGCGCTGACGGCCATTGCGCGAGCTATCGAATCAGATTCGCCGCGGGGGACTTGTATGCAAGTTCGTGGCCTCGGCTGACTGCCATAGGATCCGCCGAATGCCGGGAAGACGCTTGATAGCCGCGGCGGTTCTCGCCCTCTGCCTGCTGGCGCCGGCGACGGGATCGGCGGCGGAAGAAGACGAAGGCGCGATCGCGGCGTTTCAGCTGAAGGCGAACAACGGGTACCGGGTGCTGGTGCTGGCCTCCCGGGAGCGAGGAAAAGCCCGCGGCCAGATGTTGCTGCTCGTCGGCTCGAAGCGCGGCAGCGTTTCGTACGGGACGCACGCGGAAGTCGAGGTGGGCGGGATTCGCGCCGACTTGGGCGAGCTCGGCAAAATCGATCTCGCGTTCGTGCCCTTGAAAGGCAAGAAGCGGCATCAATGTGGTCCGGGCGGCGAGGTCAGCCGCATCCCCCGCGGCGAATACCGCGGCACCTTCGAATTCCATGGGGAAGAGGGCTACACCGAGGCGCGGGCGACCAGTCTTACGGCCGACTTCGGGATCCTGCTCGATCTCGGCTGCGGGGGTTACGTCCATTTCGGCGACGCCACCGGCTTCGGTTTGCCAGGGGCCAGACTCTCGGCGACGTTCCGCCAGGGCCGAGACGAGGCACTCTGGTTCGAAATCAAGAAGAACCGACCGTCGGCGCCTTCCGCATTCGCGGTCCGCACGACCGAACAGCGCGGCGACATCCGGATCAGGCGAACGATCGAAGCGATCGTCGGCCCGGGGGCCTTCCGCTATGACCCCCGCCTGCGCACCGCGACTGTCTCTCCTCCGGCGCCCTTCGACGGCTCGGCGACGTTTCGCCGCGAGGCGCCAAGACGCAACCGTTGGACCGGCGACCTCACCGTCGATCTGCCCGGCGGAGCGGACACGCCGCTGACGGGCAACCCTGCCTTTCGAACCAGGCTCGTCCACGCCAGCTGGACCAAGAGCAGGGAAGACTTCTCCGCCCGCCAGGCCTTCGGTCACCCACTCGCCCTGCTCGAAGCGCCCTAGTCTGGGCCTCGTGGCCTACTCCGAAGCCCTCGCCGACCGCATCCGCGACGCACTCAC
>JAWVEZ010000177.1:0-36259 GCA_033856455.1 Solirubrobacterales bacterium
AGATCCCGCAGCGGGCCGAGGCGTTGCCCTCGATCGCGAGCAGGCCGCCGTGGGCGGTGGCGCCGGCGGCCTGGCTGGCGTCGCCCTCGATCACGACCCGCCCGGACATCATGTTCTCGGCGACCCCGACCCCGCAGTTGCCGCGCACGCGGATCGCCGCGCGCTGGTTCATGCCGCCGCAGTAGTAGCCGACGTGGCCGTCGATCTCGACCTTGGCCTCGCCGTTGGCGCCGACCGCGATCGCGTGGCGGCCACCCGGCTCCAGCACCTTGAACTCGCCGTCGAGCTCCTCGTGCAGGGCGGCGTTCAGCTCCCTGACGGGCGTCTGGGAGAGGTCGAAGCAGCGGGCGCTCACACCGCCACCCGGCCCCAGCTGTAGACGACCCCGGGCTCGGGCTCCCAGACCTCGGCATCGCGGCCGCCCGGCAGGGTCGCCAGCGCCCTGTACTCCGAGGCCATCGCGACCCACTCGTCGGTCTCGGCGAGCACCGCCGGCTTGCAGGCGATCGGGTCGCGCAGGACGGCGAAGCCCTCGGCGGTCCCGACCGCGAAGGTGTAGAAGCCGTCGTGGTCCTCGAGGCATCCCTCCAGCGCGGTCTCCAAGCTGTCGCCGGCGGCGAGGCGCCAGGTCAGATAGCCGGCGGCGACCTCCGAGTCGTTCTTGGTGCGGAACACGGTGCCCTCCCGTTCCAGCTCCGCCCGCAGGCGGTTGTGGTTGGAGAGGGAGCCGTTGTGGACGAGGCAGAGGTCGAGGCCGGTCCAGAAGGGGTGCGAGCCGGCCGGGGTGACGCGGCTCTCGGTCGCCATCCGGGTGTGGCCGAGCGCGTGGGTGCCGCTCATCGAGGCGATCCCGAACTCGCTGAGGAAGGCGGAGGGCTCGACCGCGTCCTTGAAGATCTCGATCGTGCGGCCGGCGCTGACGACTTCGAGCGCGGGCAGGTTCGCATCGACCCAGGCGGCCGCGACGGCCGGCTCGCTGCGCACGTCGGCGCGCCCGTAGGCGTCGCCGATCTCCTCGAAGCTCGCCAGGCCGAGCCCCTCGTCGAGTGCGGCGGAGATGCCGCCCCAGTCGGGGCCGGGCTCGACCGCGCGCAGCGAGAGCTTCGCCTCTCCCTCGCCGACGGGCTCCCGGTAGATCGCCATGCCGGCGCTGTCGGGGCCGCGGTCGGCCATCTGCTCGAGCATGCCGGCGGCGTGGGAGCCGAGCTGCTCAGCGCAGGAGGAGGACTTGGAGTAGATGCCGACGATGCCGCACATGCCCTGCAGCGTAGGAACGGCCCGGCGCGATTCCCATGGGCGCAAAGATCATTATTTCCCGACGGTGGATGTGTAATCCACACATACAGCCGGCCGGCAGCAAGCCGGATGCGGCACCACCTGTGGCCATATGTCTGCTTTGTATATGCCCCACTGCCGAAGGCTGTCCTCTTTCGCCATTGCGGAGCGCGGTTCAGTCCAATTGGGTACCCGGCCGAGCCGAGCACGCGCGCCGAGACTAAGGAGACAGCATGACCCCCGCCCCGAGCACCGCCGACGATGTCAGGTCGCTGATCGCCGAGCAGGGCGTGAGGTATCTCTTCGCGCAGTTCGTCGACATGCACGGCAAGCCCAGCGCCAAGCTGGTACCGGTCTCCCACCTCGATGACCTGTTCGAGGACGGCGCCGGGTTCGCCGGGTTCGCCGCCGGCGACATCGGCCAGCAGCCGAACGATCCCGACATCGCCGCGATCCCTGATCCGGCCAGCTACGCGCAGCTCCCCTGGAAGCCCGAGATCGCCCGCCTCGCCTGCGACGTCACCGTCGAGGACGAACCCTGGCCCTACTGCCCCCGAACAATCCTGCGCAACCAGGTCGAACGTGCGACAGAGCTCGGATACGAGTTCAAGATCGGTGCCGAGCTCGAGTACTTCCTCCTGCGCCGGGCCGAGGACGGATCGCTGGAAGTCGCGGACCCACTCGACCGGATGAGCCAGCCCTGCTACGACATGCGGGCGCTGACCCGCAGCCTCGACTTCGTCACCGACATCGCCGACAACCTCGACGCGCTGGGCTGGGACAACTACGCAACCGACCACGAGGACGCCAACGGCCAGTTCGAGCAGAACTTCTCCTACGCCGACGCGCTGACCACCTGCGACCGGGCGATCTTCTTCCGTTACATGGTCGAGAGCATCGCCCAGGAGCGCGGCCTGATCGCGACCTTCATGCCGAAGCCGTTCGCCCATCTGACCGGCAACGGGTGCCACCTCCACATGAGCCTTTGGAAAGACGGCGAGAACGTCTTCGCCGACAGCGACGGCAGCGATTCCCACAAGCTCGGCCTCTCCCCCACCGCTTACTCGTTCCTCGGCGGCCTCAAAACCCACGCTCCCGCCTACATCGCCCTCACCGCCCCCTCGGTCAACTCCTACAAACGCCTCGTCGTCGGCTCCCGCAGCGGCTCGGCCTGGGCGCCGGTGCACGTCAGCTACGGCTCCAACAACCGCACCCAGATGCTCCGCATCCCCGCTGCCGGCAGGATCGAGGACCGCACCGTCGACGGCTCCTGCAACCCCTACCTGGCGGCGGCGGCGATCCTCGCCGCCGGCCTCGACGGGATCGAGAAAGGCCTCGACGCAGGGCCGCCGAGCTCCGACCACAACCTCCACGAACTGCCCGAGGCCGAGGTCGAAGCGATGGGCATCCGGCTGCTGCCGGCGAACCTGCTCGCGGCGACCGAGGAGCTGGAGCGCAATGATGTGATGCGCAAGGCGCTCGGCGCCTGCGCGAATGAGGACTACATCGACTACTACGTGCGGATCAAGCGTGGCGAATGGGAGCGTGCCCATTCCGAGATCACGGACTGGGAGATCGAGCGTTACCTGCAGCTCTTCTAACCAGGGTGGCTGAAGGGGTGCCGGCCCGAAGCGGCGACCCCAGCGCCGAGATCGAGCGCCTGCGCCTCGAGAACGAGACCCTGTCCGCTGTGGTCGGGGTCGTCGCCTCCGGACCCGATCTCGTCCACATCCTCGATCGGGTCGTCGATCTGCTGACCAAAGCGACCGACTCGCACGCCTGCTTCGTCTACCTGCCGTCCGAGCGGTCGCTGGTCCTGCGAGCCGCCTCCCCGATCTATTCGCACCTGGTCGGAAAGATCTCTTTCGGGATCGACGAGGGCCTGGCGGGATGGGTGATGAAGGAACGCGAGCCAGCCTTCATCCGTGAGGGGGCGATTGCCGATCCGCGCACCGTCTACGTCCCGGAGCTCGAGGAGGAGCGCTTCCAGTCGATGGTCGCCGTCCCGATCTCCTCGCGCTCGGGTTCGTCGATCGGCGCGATCGTGCTGCACACCGTCGCCCCGCGCGAGTTCGACGAGGGGATCATCAACGTCCTCTTCCGCGCCGCGTCGCTGGTCTCCGGCGCGATCGAGAACGCGCGGCTGTACGAGGAGGCCCGGGAGCGGGTCGAGGAGCTGACCAGGCTCTCGCGGCTGGGGGGGGAGATCGCCAGCGTCTCCGACCGCGCCTCGCTGTTCGAGGTCGCCGCGGGCGGGATCACGGCCCTGGTCGGAGCGTCCGCCTGCCGAATCTACGAGCTCGAGGCCGACGGCAGCGCGAGTCGCGTGATGGCGATCCCCGCGTTCGGCCGGGACCAGGAGCAGGACCTCGGCGGAGCGGAGGCCGAGGCGCTCGCGGCGCTGCGCGGTGGCGACGACTCGGTCGGGGCCGTGAGCGCGGCACTCGGCCTGGGGGACTGCAGGAGCGCCATCTCCCTCCCGCTGACCTCTGGTCAAGAGCAACTCGGCTTGATCGCCGTCGGCGCCAGGACGGAGTGGTCGAACTCGAGTCGCGAGCTGATGCGTGCCGCGGCCCGTCAGATAAGCCTTGCCCTGGAGAAGATTCACCTGATCGAGCGGCTTACCGGCGAGAATGCCGCGCGCGACCTCTTCGACGCCCTCGCCACGGAGGAGCCCGAACCTGCCCGCACGCGGGCGGCGGCGGCCGGCATCGATCTCCAGCAGCCCCACCTCTTGGTCGCCGCCCGCCCGCTCGCCGGCGCGGCGGCGCAGGCCCCGGGACGCTCGACCGAAGAGCTGGAGCTGGCGATCCAGCGCATCAACCGCGGCGCGGCCTATCACCAGGGCGCGGAGGCGGCGCACGCGCTCCTGCAGGTTTCCGCCTCGGGCCCGGAGCCGGCGCGGCGGGTGGCCGCGCGACTGCGCGAGATCGCCGCCGCAAATGATCTCGCGGTCGGCCTCAGCGAGGCCCGGAGCGGCTTGGAGGGCGCGCGGCGAGGCCTGCGCGAAGCCGATGACGCCGCTCGCATCGGCGCCAGCGTCCTCACCACGGGGGACGCCGTCATCTACCGCGATACCGGCGCCTACCGGTACATGATCGGCCTGCTCGATTCGGAAGGGCCAGGCGACCACCTCGGCGAGGCGATCGAGCGGCTGGCCGCCTACGACCGCGAGCGCCAGAGCCAGCTCCTGCTGACCCTGGACGTCTACCTCGCCGAAGGCCGTAGCATCGCCGCCGCCGCCCGGAAGCTTTGGATCCATGCCAACACCCTGCGCCAGCGGCTCGAGCGCATCGAAGTCCTGACCGGCATGAAGCTGCTGGAGGAGGACCTCCTGTCTCTGCACCTGGCGGTGAAGCTGGCGTTCGCACGATTCGGAGTCGCACCGAACTCCTCGCCCAGTCGCTCGAAACCCGATTAGCGCTTCGATCTTTACTCAGATTATCCTCAGAAAGCGAGCCTTTCCTTCCCAAAAAAGAAAGCGACGCCATCCTCTTGACAGGTTGGATCCGCCTCTCGATACTGGACTACCGTGAGCTGGCTCATCGCGACCATCGTCGTCCCCCGCTCAGTCAGATGACCCCCTCCGCGTTCTTCGCCTCGATGCGGTACGTGTATGGGGAGAGGGCAGCCGGGCCGTCGAGCGTCGAACCCGCTGGTTCGAGCTTTCCTCTGTCCGACCGCGATCGGATTCGCGCCCTTTTCGAAGCTCCTAATTTCGCCCATGTCACAACCCTGATGGCGGACGGCTCGCCACACGTAGCTCCCGTCTGGATCGGCGTGGAGGGCTCCGATCTTGCCTTCGTGAAGGAAGAGGAATCAGTTGCCATGGCTAACCTCCGCCGGGACCCCCGGGTCGCGATCTCGGTGAGCTCGGTCGAAGATCCGTATGAAGAGGCGCACGTGCGCGGGCGGGTTCGTGCGACACGACCGAGCCCCGAGGCGACCGAGTGGCTGCACCGGACTGCAGCCGCCTATACCGGCCGGCCCTACCCCGAGCCACTCCCCCCGTCGCCGGTACTCATCATCGTCGAGCTGGAGCACGGTGGATTTGGTCACTTCACTCAGGTCGAGCACACGCCTCCGGCCGCCGCGCTCCAACTCCGGCGCGACGCTCACTGAAATCGAGCGGCTGCGAGCCGCTAGCCGACGCCTCTCGCGCGCGGATCGGTCCTGGGGTCACGGCGGTAGAAGTCCATGTGGAGCGGATCGAGAGGCTCGTTGCCGCGGATCAGATCGGCGGCCTTCTCGGCGATCATCATTACCGGTGCGTAGATGTTTGCGTTCGTTATCTGAGGCATCACCGAAGCGTCGACCACCCTGATCCCGTCGAGCCCGTGAACGGCCATCGTCGTCGGGTCGACCACCGACATATCGTCAGTTCCCATCCGGCACGTGCAGCTGGGGTGCAAGCCGGTCTCGGCGTCCGACGCCACCCATTCGAGGATCTGCCGGTCGCTCTCGACCGCGGGCCCCGGCGCCAGCTCGCCGCCGTTGTACGGGGCGAACGCATCCTGAGCGAGGATCCCACGCACCCGACCGATCGCCTCGACCCATTCCTTCCGATCCTTCTCGGTCGAGAGGTAGTTGAAGCGGATCGCCGGGTGCTCGAAGGGATCGGACGAGCGGATCTTCACCGAGCCCCGCGCGTCAGACCGAAACGGCCCGACGTGCGCCTGGTAGCTGTGCCCTTTCGGAGCGGTGCCGTCGTACCTGACCGCCAGCGGCAGAAACTGGAGCATCAGGTTGGGATAGGTCTCGGTCTCGTTGCCGCGAATCAGAGCGCCGACCTCGAAGTGGCTCGTCGCCGCGGGGCCGCTCTTGGAGAGAAGCCACTGCAGGCCGACGGCGGGTCGGTTGCGCAGCTTGAATGCCGGGGCGAGCGAGACGGGTTGCTTGCACCGATACTGAACGTAGGCCTCGAGGTGGTCCTGAAGATTCTCGCCGACGCCAGGCAGATCGTGAACGACGGACACCCCGAGCGCACTGAGCTCGGAACCGTTGCCAATTCCGGAAAGCTGGAGCAGTTGCGGAGTGTTGAACGCGCCGCCGCAGAGGATCACCTCTCCGGCGGCGACCCGGTGCCGTCTCCTTCCTCGCACCAGCTCGATGCCGACCGCCCGGCTACCGTCGAAATTCACCCGCGTGACCATTGCTCCGCAGACCACATCCAGGTTGCGGCGGTCGCGAGCCGGATCCAGGTAGGCACGCGAAGCGCTGAAGCGCCGACCCTCGTGGATGGTCAGGTCAAACTTCGCGAACCCCTCCTGGCGGTACCCGTTTACGTCGTCGACCAGCTCATACCCGGCCTGCTGCCCGGCGCTCAGAAACGCCTGGTCGAGTGGGTGGGTACCCGCCCCGCGCTCGAGGATCAGGGGGCCCTCCCCGCCCCGCCAGCTGTCACCGCCGAAGCTGCATCCTTCCAGCCTCTTGTAGTACGGCAGGCAGTGGGCAAAGCTCCAGCGCTCGAGCCCCGGTTCGGCGGCCCAGCGTTCATAGTCGAGAGGGTTGCCCCGCTGGAAGGCCATCCCGTTGATGCTGCTCGACCCGCCCAGGATTCTCCCCCGGGCGTGATAGATGCGTCGGCCATTCAGGTGCGGCTCCGGCTCGGACTGATACCGCCAGTCGTAGAAGCGGTTGCCGATCGGGAACGCCAGTGCCGCGGGCATCTCGGTCAAGAGGTCCCAGCGGTGGTCGCGCCGGCCTGCCTCAACCAGCAGCACCCGGGTTTCGGGGTCAGCGCTCAGCCGGTTCGCGAGGACGCTCCCCGCCGAGCCCCCGCCGACGACTACATAGTCGTAGGCGGACCTGGGCGCCCTCATGAGGCTCGCCACCTCGCCATTCAGCAGCTCAAACCGAGCTGCCAGCCGACAGTTGCCAGCTCTTGCTTCCGACGGTCACGAGTCCGTTTCTAGCCGATCCGGCGGGATTAGTCAAGAGAACGACGTCGTGTTTTTTTATTTGCCCCCCGCCGCCCAGAGGATTGGGGTCAGCGCGACTGCGGCAGCTTCGCGGAGCCGCGCTTGGTGAGCGGCCGGGAGGGAGGCGGGACGACCGGGCCGAGGTCACCGTCGGGGGCCTCGTCGAGGTCGACGACGACCGGGGCGTGGTCGCTCGGACCTTTGCCTTTGCGAGCCTGGCGATCGACCCAGGCGGCACGAACCCGCTCGGCGATCGGCTCGCCGCCGAGGATCAGGTCGATCCGCATCCCGAGGTCGCGGTGGAACATGCCGGCGCGGTAGTCCCAGTAGGTGAAGATCCGCTCGTTCGGCCAGCGGTCGCGGACGAGGTCGCGCAGGCCGACCGCCTGCAGCTCCGCCAGGGCCGCGCGCTCGGGGGCGGTCACGTGGGTCTGCCCGGCGTAGGCCTCGGGGTCGAACACGTCCTCGTCGCGGGGCGCGATGTTGACGTCGCCGCAGACGAGGGTCGTCTCGGCGTGCGCGGCCACCGCCTCGCGCAGCGCCGCCAGCCACTCCAGCTTGTATTCGTAGTGCTCGGAACCCGGCTCGCGCCCGTTGGGGACGTAGACCGACCAGACGCGAATCCCGGCACAGGTGGCCGCGAGCGCCCGCGCCTCGGGGTGCGGAAAGCCGGGACCCTCGGCGAGGCCGGGGACGACGTCCTCCAGACCGACCCGCGAGAGGATCGCGACGCCGTTCCAGCTCGCCTCGCCGTGCATCGCGACCTCGTAGCCGCGCTCCGCCAGCTCATCGCCCAGCAGGTTGCGGAAGGCGTCGTCGGCGAGCTTCGTCTCCTGCAGGCAGACCACGTCCGGCTTCCGTTCGTCCAGCCACGGCAGCAGGCGCGGCAGCCGCTGTTTGACGGAGTTGACGTTCCAGGTGGCGACCCGCACCCGGCGGACGCTACCGAGCCGCGATCGCCGGATCGGCGTCGGTGCGCCGCTCCGGCAGACCGAAGCCGCTGAACAGCTGGGGCAGGAACGGCGCCAGGAAGTTGTGGACGCCGCCGACCGCCGGCGCGCCGGAATCCGTCGCCTCGATCTCGAGAATGGTCAGCGACCAGGGCAGCCAGGCGCCGGACTCGGGGTCGGGCTTGTAGGAGGCGAAGGCGGGGCAGCCGTTGGCCGCGAGGGCGATCAGCTTCGAGCCGGCGCAGGCGGCGCCGGGGCCGAGCATGAAGCGCCCGACCTGGTCGGGGCCGCGCATCCAGAGCGGCAGCGGTGGCATGTCGAAGACGACGTCGTAGCGCAGCAGGGCGACGATCCGGTCGACGTCGTAATCGGCGAAGGCGTCGAGGTATTGCTCGAGCAGGCGGCGCTCGTCGGCGTCGCTGGGGCGGGCCGGGGCGTCGGTGTCCTCGAGCGCCAGCTCGTCGAGGGTGGCGCGGGCGCGCTGCAGGGCGCTGTTGACCGAGGCGACCGAGGTCTCCAGCAGGTCGGCGACCTCCTGGGCGCTCCAGCGCAGCACCTCGCGCAGGACCAGGACGACGCGCTGGCGGGCCGGCAGGTGCTGGAGGGCGGCGACGAAGGCGAGCCGCAGCGACTCGCGCTCGGCGGTCCGGGTGGCCGGGTCGGCGCCGGGGTCGGCGACCTGGCTGTCGGCGATCGGCAGCACCCAGCTGGCCTCCGCCAGCGGGGCTCCGAGCGGCGCGTCGGCACTGCCCTCGGCGCTGAGGTCGACCGGGCGGGCACGGCGCTTGCGGCCCTCGATCTGGTCGAGGCAGACGTTGGTCGCGATCCGGAACAGCCAGGACTTCAGCGCCGCGGGCTCGGCCAGCGTGTCCGAGCGCCGCCAGGCCCGGACCATGGTCTCCTGGGTCGCGTCCTCGGCCTCGAAGCCCGAGCCGAGCATCCGGTAGCAGTAGCCGGTCAGGGCCGGGCGCAGGCGCTCGAGGTCCTGCTCGATGGTCGGCGTGGTCGCCGCGGGGGACATCGCGAGCATGCTAGCCACCGTCTAGCCCTCGGCGCGCTCGTAAATCAAGAGGGCGACGCCGGAGTCGTAGGCGATGCTGTCCTTCAGCTTCAGCTTCTGCATCGCCGCCGGGTCGGGAAACATCCGCAGGCCGTCTGCGACCAGGACCGGGTGGACCATCGCCCGGTACTCGTCGACCAGGCCGGCCTCGGCCAGGGCGTGGGCGAGCCGGGCGCTGCCGTTGAGCAGGATCGGACCGGCCGCCGTCTCCTTCAGCTCCCGCACCGACTCGGCCGGGTCGCCGGCGAGCACGGTCGTGTTCTCCCACCCGGGGTCGGCGAGGGTCGAGGAGACGACGTACTTGGGCATCGAGTTGAGCTTGTCGGCGAACGGACCGTCGCGCTCGGGCCAGGCGGCGGAGAAGCCTTCGTAGGTATGGCGGCCGAGCAGCAGCGAGCCCGCCTCTTCGGCCTCCTCGAGCTTGTAGGCGTAGTGGTCCTCGCCGTAGATCGACTCGAAGGTCCAGCCCGAGTGCGGGTGGGTCGGCTCGCCGCCGGGCGCCTCCATGATTCCGTTGAGGCTGACGAACTCACTGACGATCAACTCGGCCATCTCATCCTCCATCGTTGGTTTCGGGAGCTAGGACGGCGCGGGCCGGCGAAATTAATCGGCGCGCCACCGATTAGTTCCAGCCGCGGCGGCCGTCTCAGCCGGCAACGACCCCGAACCAGGAGGCAACCATGTCCCCGCTGCTCTTCCTCAACCTGCCCGTCGCCGAGCTGCCGGCCAGCCGCGACTTCTTCGCCGAGCTCGGCTTCGAGTTCAACGAGAAGTTCTGCGACGACGGCGCCGCCTGCATGATCGTCAGCGACAAGGCCTACGTGATGCTGCTGGAGCGCGACCGCTTTGCCGAATTCGTGACCAAGCCGGTCGCCGACGCCAGCCAGGCAACCGCCCTCTCCATCGCGATCAGCGCCGACGACCGCGCCGCGGTCGACGCCTTCGTCGCGGCCGCCCTCTCCGCCGGCGCCGCCCCGGCCAAGGAGCCGCAGGACTACGGCTTCATGTACCAGCGCAGCTTCCACGATCTCGACGGCCACCTCTGGGAGGTTGCCTGGATGGACCCGGTCGCGGTCGAGAACGGCCCGGCCGAGTTCGCCGAGAACAGCTGACCGCCCATACGACTGAGCTCAGCCGCCCTCGCTCCATTCTTCCGCCAGGGATGCCGCGCTGGCGATGGCTTGGCGCGTTTCGGACTGGGTCAGGACCCGGCGGGCCTGGGGCGAGGGCGAGAGGGCCAGGGACTGGCGCGCGGCGATCGTGGCTCCTGCGGCCGCCGTGTCGTAGGGGCTCAGGAGCGCTTCTTCGGCGGTGAGGAGCATCAGCTGCGCGGCCTTCTCGCGGGTTCGCTCGACCAGCGCCTCGTCACCGGTCTGTTCGGCCGCGAAGACCGCGAGAACCGGTCCTTCCGCGATCGGCGCGTGCAGCAGCGGCTCGACCGCCGCGCCGGCCGGGCGCTGGTCGGCGAACTCCTCCCACCAGTCCGCGTACTGGAACGGGAGCAGTGCCGACAGAAACTGTGACCGCTTTCCCGGCCTGCCGAGGAGACGTTCCGCCGCCGCCAGGTTGCGCCGCATGCACCAGGTGCTCGCCAGCACCTGGTCCTCGTAGGCGGAGGGCGCGAACTGACCTTCGGGCAGAATCCGCCCGTTGCCGGTGACCGGCTGCGGCACGCCGACGACGAACCGGCCGACTTCGACCGGGTCCCGCGCCTGATCGGTTACCAGGTCGACCCGCAGCGCGTAGATGTGTTCCTCCTGGCCGGGGTGGTCGACCTTGAAGAGGACCCGGAAGCGGTCGACGGCTCCGGCGCCGACCTCCTGGTGCAGGGGGCGGACGACCAGGCGCTCCTTCGGGGTGGGCAGGATCGGCAGCGCGACCGCGTAATCCTTCGAGCTCGGGATCACGTCGCCGGAGTTGTACTCGCAGACCGGCAGCCGGGCGCTGTCCTCGATCGCGACCCGCGCCTGCGTCAGCAGCGCCGTTTCGCTGCCGCGGTTGCGCACCGTGACGTCGATCTGGGGAGTGCTGGCGTCGGTCTGCTCGAACCCGCCGTCGTCGGCCAGACGCATGTCGAAGCGGCCGTTCGCAAGCACGACCTGGCTGATTTCGATCGACCCGGTGTCAGCGCTTTCGACCAGCTCCTCGGCGTTGTCCGCCGCGAACTCGAGCACCGCGTACAGGGCGCCGACCACGACCACCGCAGCGGCGGCGACCTCGATCCACCGCGGGATTCGCGAGCGCCGCGACGGAGCCTCGTGCCGCGGTGCCCGGGAACTTCGTCGCTGTGCCCATCGCCGTCGGTTCATCGCCGTACCAAGAACAACCTCCTGGTGGCAGGGAGGGTACCTTTCGGCTCAGGGGAAGTAGTTGAGGGTGCCGTCGAGGGGCAGCTCGGCCCGGTGCGGCGAGGGGTTCGTCAGGAGGAACATCGGCAGCGGGCTGTCGCCGCTGATCAGGCCGAGCAGCTGGTCGGAGTCGATCTTGCCGGTCTGGCCGAAGGAGCTGAAGGTGTTCGGGTAGCCGTCGTCGGTGACCGCGTTGGCGCCCTTGACGATGTGGAAGTGGAGATGGGGGGCGAGGGTGCCGCCGCTGTTGCCGAGCCGGCCGAGCAGCTGTCCCGGTTTGACCCGGTCGCCGACCTTGACCGCGACGCTGCCTTTCGCCAGATGGACGTAGATCGCGGTGTAGCCGCCCTTCATCCGCACTTCGACCTCGTTGCCGACCAGCTCGGGGATGCGCAGGGTCGTGGGCATTTCCTGCGGCGTCTGTTCGGGGCGCCCGTTGTGGGTCGAGGTGACGACGCCGGCCGCCGCTGCCCGGATCGGGGCGCCGTAGCCGACCCAGTTCTCGAGCACCTTGGGATCGCCGTGGAAGGCGCGCCCGTCGGGGCCGATCTGGATCCAGTCGGCGGCGAAGCGCTCGGCCGCCTGCAGCCTGCCGTCGATCCCGAACATCGCGCTGGCGTGGCTGGTCGGGCCGCAGCAGGCGTTGGAGGCGAGCCAGGCGCCACCTTCCAGCGGCGGCCGCAGCTTCGGCACCCGCCCGCGTGACACCGCCACCGCACCGGTCCGGTAGCGGCTGCGCTCGGTCTTTCCGGAGACCGGTTCGAGACCACTCACGTCGAAGCGCTGGACGAGCCGCCGCGGGACGGCTTTCAGTGAGGCGAAGCTCGGGCTCAGGTAGAGCACGCGCGATTCGCTGGCGCCGATCACGGTGCTCTTCGAGGGCGAGCGGTCGACACCGAGCAGGGCGCCGGTCTCGACCAGGGCCCTCGCGCTGAGGCTGGCGACGCCGCGTCCGCTGGCCGCGTTCAGCACCCGCACCGAGTGCAGCGTCGCCGGCTTCGAGACGGTGTTGGTGACCAGCAGCTCGTAGACCACGTGGTAGCGCCCGTCGCTGCCCCGCACCGGCACCGTCGTCTTCTGCGCGACCGGCGAGCTGACCAGCGGCGTGATCGGGATTTCCGCCGGGCCGCGGGCCGCGGCCGCGAGCGCCGGGACGGCGAGGGCGGCGATCAGCCCGAGGCCGAAAAGAAGCTGTTTGGTGCGCATCGCGGGAGCTAATCAGTTCCGGCTTCGGCCCGCGCCGCTTCCAGCTCTTCCAGGACCGCCGATTCCTGGTCGGGGATTTCGAGGCGGCGTTCGAGCACCGGGATCGCCGCCTCGGGCTGGCCGCTGAGCCGCAGGGCGTTGCCGAGGTTGTAGAGCGCGTAGGCGTAGTTGAGGTCGGCGGTCCCTTCCGGGAAGGAGCTGACCGCTGCTTCGAGGACCGGCACCGCCGCCTCAGGTTCGCCGGCTTCGATCAGGACGAAGCCTTCGTCGTTGAGGGCGACGCCACGGGCCGGGTCGGTTTCGGATGCTTGCGGTGAGGAAGCGACTTCCGCCTCCGATTCCTCGGGCTGCGTGGCGGGTTCCTCGGTCGCCGCGGGCGCCGCTGCGCTTTTGCCTTTCCCCTCTTTCGCCTGCGCCGCCTGCTGCCCACCGTCCTCCGGGGAATCCCCTCCCCCACTCAGGGCCAGGGCCGCGACCACGGCCAGCGCGGCGAACAGGCCGAGCAGCGCCACGGCGATCCAGCGGCGGCCGCGGCCGGGCTCGCTCCACGAGAGCGGCTCGGTCGGCGCGGCGACGGGAAGCTCGAAGACCTGGGTCGGCTGCTCGTCGAGGACCCGCGACCCTTCGAGCTGGTCGAGCGCGTGCTCGGCCGAGAGCGGCCGCTCGCGCGGGTCCGCGGCGACCATCGCCGCGATCAGGACCTCCAGCGCCCGCGAGCGCTCGCCCGCGCAGGCGCGCAGCACGATCCCGCAGGAGTAGAGGTCGGAGCGCTCGGTCGCCGGCCGGCCCTCCATCACCTCCGGCGCCGTGTAGCGCTCGGTTCCCAGCACGAGACCGGTGCGGGTCAGCGAGGTCGCGTCGGCGGGCAGGGCGATCCCGAAGTCGATCAGCTTCGCGGTCCCCTCCGGTTCGACGATCACGTTGGCCGGCTTGACGTCGCGGTGGAGGATCCCGACCGCGTGGATGTGGGAGAGGGCGTCGAGCAGCTCCCGCGCCAGCTGGTCGCAGTCGAACCGCTCCCCCCGCCCGATCCGCGCCGCCAGGTCGTCCCCCGGCACGAACTGCATCACCAGGTAGGGGCGCTCGTCCTCCTCGGAAAAGTCATAGACGTCGACCAGGTTCGGGTGCGAGAGGCCGGCCGCGGTCCGCGCCTCGCGCCGGAACCGGACCACGAAGCCCGGATCGGAGGCGAGCGTGTCCGACAGCACCTTCACCGCCACCGGCCGGTCGAGCACCTCGTCGTGCCCGAGCCAGACCAGGGCCATGCCGCCGCGCCCGAGGGTGCGGTCGAGCCGGTAGCGGTTTTTCAGCAGCTCTCCGCTGGCGATCGTGACGCCCACGCGTTCTCCCTACCCGCCTGGTGAAATTCATGCGGGCGAGCGCTCAGTTTGAGCGATAGAAGACGCAGCGGAAGCCGAAGATCGCCGGCGAGACATCGCTGCCGGTCGTCGTCTCGTTGCGGGTCAGCGCGTGCTCTTTGCCGGAGGGGAGGTCGATCACGTCGCCGCTCCAGTGCGGGTCGGCGGCCTGGGTGCCGGGCTGGGCGACGTAGGCGACCAGCTCGCCCAGCGTCGGCAGGCGGCCGCCGTCATCGCCGCATTCGATCGCGGCGTTGACCCAGAGTTTGAGCGGGCGCACCTGGTCGTCCCAGCACATGCCGCCGTAGAGGCTGGTGTCGTCCGGGCAGGAGACCTGCAGCTCTTCGGGGGTGAAGCCGTCGAGGGTTTCGGCCTCCTCCGCGGTCGTCGCGGTTTTCGCGCTGGTCGCGGTCTGGGCCGAGACGGCGGTCTGAGCCGAGGGCACGATGTTCAGCGTCGACTCGTCGATCACGCTCCCGGTCAGCGCGTTCGCCTTCACCTGGGTGCTGGTCAGCGTCCCCTTCTTCAGCTTGCCGGCGCCGATCGTCTGTTGCTTGATCGCGTTGCCGTTGATCGTCGCGGCGGCGTAGCCGATGCCGCCGAGGGCGAAGAACAGGGCGAGGCCGGCGAGCAGGTTGGCGAGGGACAGCTGGCGGAGGAGGCGAGAGCGAAGTTTGGTCATACCCCTCCGTCGGCCTCCCGGGCCGGCGGCTTTACCCGCGGAAGGAAACCGCCAGGCGGGGACGAAGCGCGGCTCGATCCCGTGCCGCCGAGGGGGCGGTGCCGGGGAGTGGTCGGCGCGTGCAGGAGACCACCGGTTCGTGAGTTTCGTGCAATTGGTATTAGGGTCTATGAATGGTCGAGACCATCCGGGGGAGCGCGGTCGCGGCGCTGACCGTCGCCGTCCTTTGCGCCGGCTTGGCGCTGGGCGGCTGCGGCACCTCCGAGTCGAGCGGCGAGCGCGCCACGCTGCGCGGCAACACCTCGGCCTTCCCGGACGCGCTCGACCCGGCGCTGGTGATGAGCCAGGAAGGCTGGAGCGCGATGTGGAACACCTACATCCCGCTGCTCACCTACGCGCACGCCGGCGGCGAGGAGGGGACGCGGCTGATTCCCGGCCTCGCCCGCGCCCTGCCCGAGGTCAGCGCCGACGGCCGCACCTACACGTTGCACCTGCGCTCCGGGTTGCGCTACTCGGACGGGACGCCGGTGCGGGCCTCCGACTTCCGCGCCTCGATCGAGCGCCTGATCGAGCTGAACGGCGGCGCCACTCCCTACTTCACCGACATCGTCGGCGCCACCGGCTTCGCGGCGACCAAGCAGGGTGGGATCGCCGGGATCGAGACCGACGACGGCAGCGGCCGGATCACGATCCGGCTGACCAAGCCGCGCGGCACCCTCCCCTTCGAGCTGGCGACCCTCGCCTCCGCGCCGCTGCCCGCCGGCACCGAGGCCGAGGACCTGACCGCCGACCCGCCGCCGGCAACCGGTCCCTACGAGATCGTCGCCGTCCGCCCCGGCCGCGGCTGGGAGTACGCGCGCAACCCCGAGTGGGAGGCCAATAACGCCGAGCTGCTGCCGCAGCTTCCCGGCGGGCACGCCGACCGGATCCAGATCGACGTCGTCAGCAACCCGAACACGCAGGTCACCGAAGTCGAACGGGGCGATGCCGACTGGATGGTTTATCCGCCGCCGGCCGACCGCCTCGCCGATCTCCGGGAGCGCTTCGACGGCACGCAGCTGGTCTCGACCCCGCTGATCGGCGTCTTCTACTTCTGGATGAACTCGACCGAGCCGCCGTTCGACGACGTCAGCGTGCGCAGGGCGGTCAACTACGCGATCGCCCCGGCGGCGCTGGAACGGATCTACGCCGGCCAGATGGAGCCGCTGCAGCAGATCCTGCCGCCGGCGATGCCGGGGCACGAGAGCTTCCAGCCCTTCCCGCACGACATGAAGCGGGCGCGGGCGCTGATCGCGGCCACCGACCCGAGCGAACGCCAGGTCACCGTCTGGACCAACAACTTCCCGACCAACCAGGAAGCGGGCGAGTACTACGCGGGCGTGCTCGACGAACTCGGCTTCGAGACCGAGCTGAAAGTCCTCAACACGACCAACTACTTCACCGTGATCAGCAACCTCAACACGCCCGAGCTCGACACCGGCTGGGGCAACTGGCTGCTCGAATACCCGCATCCCAACTCCTACTTCGAACCGCAGCTGACCGGCGACGCGATCAACGAAACCAGCAACTACAACTGGGCCCAGTTCGAGGATCCCGCGCTCGACGCCGAAGTCGAGCGCCTGCGCCAGGAGCAGCTCGGCCCGGCCCAGGAAGCCGCCTACGCACGGCTCGACCGCGCCTACATGCGCGAGGCACCGTGGGCGCCGTTCGGCCAGCTCACCCTCTCCACCTTCGTCTCCGAGGACGTCGACTCCGAGGAGCTGATCGTCAGCCCGGTCTACGGCCAGGACCTGAGCAGCATCCAGTTCGAGTAGTCGGCCGACGGGTAGCTTGGCAGCGATGAGCTACGTCGCCGACCCCGCCCGCTACGACGGCGCCATGCAGTACCGGCGCTGCGGCCGATCCGGGCTCGACCTGCCGGTCCTCTCGCTCGGCTACTGGCACAACTTCGGCGACGACCGGCCGTTCGAGACCCAGCGGGCGATCGCGCGGCGCGGCTTCGATCTCGGGATCACCCACCACGACCTCGCCAACAACTACGGGCCGCCCTACGGCGCCGCCGAGCTCAACTTCGGCAGGCTGATGCGCGAGGACTTCCGGCCCTACCGCGACGAGCTGGTGATCTCGACCAAGGCCGGCTGGGACATGTGGCCGGGGCCCTACGGCCAGGGCGGCGGCTCGCGCAAGTACCTGCTCGCCTCGCTGGACCAGTCGCTGGCGCGGATGGACCTCGACTACGTCGACGTCTTCTACTCGCACCGGCTCGACGGGACGACGCCGTTGGAGGAGACGATGGGCGCGCTCGACGCGGCGGTGCGGCAGGGCAAGGCGCTCTACGTCGGGATTTCCTCCTACGACGCCGAGCGCACCCGCCAGGCGGCGGCGATCCTCGAGGACCTCGGCACCCCGCTGCTGATCCACCAGCCCTCCTACTCGCTGCTGAACCGCTGGATCGAGCGCGAGGGCCTGCTCGACGCCGCCGACGAGCTCGGGATCGGCGTCATCGGCTTCACCGTCCTCGCCCAGGGCCTGCTCACCGGCCGCTACCTCGACGGCGTCCCGGAGGGATCGCGGGCGACCAAAGGTCAGGAGACCTTCGAAGACGACTGGCTGAACGAGGCGATGATCGAGCGCCTGCGCAAGCTGAACGAGATCGCCGCCGCCCGCGGCCAGACCCTCGCCCAGCTCGCCCTCGCCTGGGCGCTGCGCGACCCGCGGATGACCTCGCTGGTCGTCGGCGCCTCCTCGGTCGCCCAGCTCGAGCAGAACGTCGCCGCACTCGAGAACCTCGACCTCTCCGCCGAGGAACTGGCGGCGATCGACGACCTGGCCGGCGAGGACGCCGGCGTCGACCTCTGGGCCGACGCCCGCGAGGGTCGCTGGTAGACACGGCTTCGAACGGCTTCAGAACGGCGGGTCTACCGAAGCTCACGCGAGTGAAGAAAGTGGACGAGCACGGAGCCGCTCGACCAACTGCCTGGGATGAAGTCGGGCTTCATCGAAAGATTCGATCTGACGTGAACGCAGCAGGTGATCGTCTGCCTCTTGGCCGAGGGCCCGCACCTGCCGCAAAGTGGCGATTGCCTGTTCGCCAAGGCGCCGCACGTCCGCCAGGCTCGCCACACACACCCCGTCAAAATGAAGTTCTGCACCCTCACCCAGACGCAAACGGTCCGTCACCAGGACGACCAGCACCTCAGCGTCCTCGGCGAGAGGCCGGTTGGCCCTAGCCCAAGCCTCATGCCCCGCGGTCTGTTGCACGGTTCGAGCACCGATGTCTCCATCCGCATTCTCTTCCGACTTGATCTCCCAGACAATGGCCAGCTGCTCCGAGGCCAGCCAGACGGAGTCGGGGGTATTTTGGCCCCCCGGGTGGCTTGCGTCGAATCCCAGCAGCGCTCCGAGCTGCGTTACGCCCTCCTCCCACGGGCTGCTGTCGGTACCGCCAAGTTGGTCCCGGAGTTTCTCGGACTTGACCGCAAATCCCTGCCCGTGGAAGCCGATTGATCGCAAGCGAGTCTGTATGCGCTCGGCAACCTGCAGGTTGAGGGTGTTTACATCCGGTTCCTCGCCACCCTCACCCAATTGGCCCCAGGCTAGCTCGGCAAACCAGTGCACCGAGCGACCCGCGGCGGCGGCTCGACGGAAGAGCTCACGGGAGCGTTGCATCATCTCCTCCATGCCAAAGCTCGTATAAGCCATCCACGCCGCCGTCCCGGCCTGGTAAAGCCACCAAGCCCTATACGGAGCCACAGGGTCTCCCTCAAGTGCATCCGCCGCGGCGACCGCGCTCTCCAGCGCATTCGGATAGTTGCCCTCCCACATCGAATAGGTGAAGTCGATCTCGTGGGCAACGGCTCGTTCGAGTGCTGGCGTTGCCGGATCCTCGCCGCGGCGAGCTTCGTCGCGCATCTGCCGGATCTGCTCGTCTGCCTCCTGCCACTCCTCGCCGTGCTCTAGCAGCACATCGAGGAGCTGGCGGAACTCGGCTGCCTCGCGGTCTCGACTCTGATCCAATCCGAACCGGATCTCCCCTTGGAGCTCGGGATGCAACAGCTCCCTTACCTCGCCGCGTGCGCAAAAGTCATAAGCCCCGCGCGAAGCGACCAACACCGCGCACCAATCCCCCTCGCCGCGCGTCGCCCGGCCTACACCCTGGGTGAGGCGAGTCCGAATTCGCTCGCTGAGGAGACTGGTCACCGAAAGTCGCTGATAAAGGAAGCGCTCGAGAAGATTGACCGCGACTGGGAGTCCGTCGAGGACCAGCAGCCTGCACTCGTCCCCGGGAAGGTCGATGCCGTCATAGCGGTTGGCGAGCACCAAGGCGGCCTCCTCCTTAGCGGTGAACGGCTCCAAGCTCTCCTCGACATCCCCGGATCCCAGCGTCAAAACTCCATCAAGCTCTAAGGACGCGCGGCGTTCTTCACCGGCAGCGTGAGTCGGGACCAAGACGAGGGCGCGACCCGCGGCTTTGACGGCAGCGGTGACCACCTCCTCCATTTCGTCAGCCTCGAGCGAGGCAGACGGCAGGAGAAACAGCCTTCGGCCGGTCGAGTGCTGCTCCCACTCCTCAGGCGCTGGCAGCCGCTCGATCCGCCGCACACCAAAGATCCGCTCAAGGTCGCCACCGCTGCCCAAGGTCGCCGACATATACAACCGTTGCTCACAGTTAGTGAACTGCTCTTGGCGCCCAGTGGCGGGAACCAGGGGGCGAAAGACGATCTCGTCCCATGAGACCAGCAAGCTGCACCCCGACAGACCGTCGCGTACCTGGCTATCCCACGCATACCATTGGTCGGTGTCTTGGACCGCCGTTTCGAGTATTTCGCGGAGGGGCGCCTCCAGCGGCCACCAGCGCGGCAAAGGCACCAGCTCCACAGCGGCTCGATCGGTCTGACGAGGTTCGTCCTGCGCCAGTAGGTCCACGGAGAGCCGGTCGAGGTGGGGACCGAGGAGCTCCACGATCTCGCTGTATGCGACCGCCATCTCGTCGCGGCTGACAGTGACCGTCCAGTGATCCGCAACATAGTTCTCGGCTGCGTGAGCATCGTCCAGGATCAGCGTTTGAGGTGCGGTGAATCGTGGACGGTAGTTGAACAGTGCCGAGTAGGTACTGATGGCGACCGCATCTCCGCCCTGCCACCGGTCAAGCCCGTCGTACTCCGGACGGAGGCAAACTTTCGCCTCGATGCCGTAGCGTGCGGCCTGCGCGCCGACCTGATGAACGAGCTGTCGCGTCGGACACAGGTAGAGAACCCTTTCTTGGCGCGAACGGCGGCGCCACTCGGCGATCAACAGCCCGATCAGCGTCTTGCCCGTGCCGGTTGGGAGCTCCAGGGCGAGATCAGCGGTGTCCACCTCATTCTCGTACCGCTCCAGGATCCGGTCTTGGTGACCCCAGAGGAACGGAACCTCGGGATCACGGGGCAAATCGCGGAAGAGGGTGCGCGGTGAACCAGCTAGAGGGGCACCGCCCCCTACGCGCCGAAACCTTGCTCGTCCGTCCATTCGGGGGATCGTAATATTCGAATATCGTGAGATGCGTTAAGTGTGGGAGAAGGTGCGACACTTAAGCGTCGTGGTGCTACACTCGTCCCAGTGCCAACGACCAAGCGTCGATACACCGTCACCGACACGGGAGAGTTGAGCGAGCAGCTCGACCGTGCCCAACGGCGCTGGCCAGATGCCACTGACCGGAAGGAGCTGCTGCTGCGCCTGGTGGCCGCGGGGAGCGAGGCGCTGGATACGGAAGCTGAAGATCGACGCCGCGCGGTCAAAGAGACCGCTGGACTCTTCACCGATGTCTACGAGCCTGGTGGGTTGGAGCGCTTGCGCGAAGACTGGCCGGATTGATCGTCCTCGACGCCAGCGTTCTGATCGCGCACCTCAGCGAGCGCGACGTCCATCACGAGCGCGCGGTACGCCTGCTGGAAGAGAGCGCCGGCGAGGCCCTCGGGGTAAACACGGTCAACCTCGCCGAGGCGCTCGTCGAACCGGCCCAGAAGGGGAAGCTTCGGGAGGCGCGCGCCGCGATCGAGCGCCTCGGCGTAATCGAGCTGCCGTTTGGAGCTGACGCCCACGTACGTCTCGCCGAGCTCCGCGCCAAGTCCGGGCACAAGCTCCCCGACTGCTGCGTCCTGCTCGTGGCCAAGGAAATCGGTGGAGTCGTCGCGAGCTTCGACTCGGCACTGATCGACGCGGCAAAGAACCTGAACCTGATTACCGTCAGCTAGCGGGCGCGGCAGCTGCGCAGCAGGGTCGTGCTCAGCTGGCGCCGCGGGAAGCCGATGCTGAGCGAGGCCAGCGGGAAGAGGGCCGTCGCCCCGGGCCGGGCCGGGCAGCTGGCGCGGAGGTGGCCGAACCGGCCCCCCATGGTCATCCGCAGCAGGGTGATGTAGCCGCTTTCGCCGATCGCCGGCTGTAGGGAGGCGGAGAGCGTCGTGCCGAAGGTGCCCCGGCTGCGCCTCAGCAGGAACGGGATCGTGTACGAGGTGGGGGCCGGATCGGTCCCGTAGACATGGGCGAGGACCGCGGGGTGGCCCCGGTAACGGCCATAGAAGGCGAGCAGGCGGCCGGCCGAGGGGAACGGAGCCTGGTCGGGGATCAGGACGCGGGCCTTGAACCGGCCTTCGCCGACCAGCGAGCGACCGCACACGCGCAGCGCCGTGGTGGTGCTGGTCGCCGCCAGCTGTCGGTATTGGCAGACCGGCAGCCGTGCCGAGTCGAGGTAGCCGTGGCGGCTGATCCCAACCGTCACCTTTCGCAACTGGGGCAGCGCTTCGTCCCGCAACGGAATCAGGCGGGCGCCGAAGGTGACCGTCGCCGGCGCGGTGCCGTCCTCGGGCAGGGCGGTCGGACGCAGCGCGGCGTCGTAGGAGATCCGGACTCCTCCCTCCTGGACGACCTCACCGGATGCCGGCGGCGCGGACCCGAGCAGGGCGAGCACGCAGGCGACGAGCAGCCCGCACCGCGTTCCCCTGTTCACCCGCTCCCGCACGTTAATCCGAGGCTAGCGGGCCTGGGGTGATATGAACGAATGGGATGCGCGTCGAGATGCTCAACGTGGGCTGGTTCAACTCCCCTGCCGGGATCTGGCGGCAGGGCGACGAGATGGAGCGGCGGGCCCGCTTCCCGGTCCCGGCCTACCTGATCGAGATCGGCGAGGAGCGGATCCTGGTCGACACCGGCCTGCACCCCGGCGCGGCCGCCGACGCGGAGGCGCACTACGGCGGCGCCGACGCCCTGGCGATCGTCGAGTTCGAGCAGGAGGCGAGCCTCGCCGAGCAGGTCGACCTGGCGACGATCACCAAGGTGGTGATGACCCACCTTCACTTCGACCACGCCGGTGGCCTCGACCTCCTGCCTCCCTCCGTCCCGGTCTTCGTCCAGCAGCGCGAGTGGGTGGCGGCGCACGACGTCGGCGCGATCAAACGCAACTTCTTCCTCGCCCGCGACTACGACGGAATCGACGACCAGGTCGTCCTGGTCGACGGCGATCACGACCTGCTCGGCGACGGCTCGGTCGTCCTCCTCTCCACCCCGGGGCACACGCCCGGCCACCAGTCGGTCCGGGTCGGCGAGGGCCTGGTGATCGGCGGCGACGTCACCCACTACGCCGCCGGCCTCGACGACCACCGCTTCCCGGTCTTCGCCGACGACTTCGACGCCCAGAAGGCCTCGGCCGAACGCCTCCGCGCCCTGCGCGACGCCGGCGTCACGGTGCGGCCCGGCCACGACCCGGAGCTGCTGGCCCCGGGACCGGTCGCGAGCGGCTAGATCACCCGGCCGGCAGCGGCGCTAAGCGCGCAGTCGCCGCGCCCACCATCAGCGCGGCTGCTTCGGCGTCGGCCAGGCCCTCGAGGCTGAGCCGCTCCCAGGTCGCGAAGTCGAGGGCGAGGCGGAGCGCCGCGCGGGCGCGGGCGGAGCGCTTGCCGCGCAGGCGGAAGGCGGCGGCCAACTGGGCGGCGATGCCGTCGAGCAGCGGGTCGGCGCCTTCGGCGAGCAGCGCGTCCAGCTCCGGCAGGAGACGACGGTCGCGCTGGATCTTGCCGGTCATCGCCGCCGTCTCCCGGTACCAGCCGTAGAAGAGGGTGAGCACCGCCCGGGCCCGCGCGGCGGGGTCGGCGAGCGCCAGCGCGGCGCTCGGGTCGGGCAGCGGATGCTGGCCGAAGAAGTGCGCCTGGCAGGCGGCGTAGAGCTCGCGCTCGGCCGGGAAGTTGTTGTAGACGGTCGGTCGCTGGACTCCGGCGCGGCGGGCGATCTCGGCGATCGTCGTCTTCGCCGGGCCGTCTTCCTCGTGCAGCTCGGCGGTCGCCGCGGCGATCCGCTGCCGCGTCTCCTCCTGGCGCCTGGCGCGCTCCTTCAACTCATAGGCCCGAGTTTCACTTGACATGACGTATAGCGAAATCTACTATGCCCGCCCGATGGCTATACACCCCGTAAATCGAAATGAGGAGACGATGACCGACCGCGCCGACTTCCCCAACCTCGGCAACCGCTTCGTCCGCCGCGGAGAGCAGACCGGCGGCGAGTTCGCTCTGGTCGAACACACGCTGGCACCGCGCTCGCTGGCCGCCCCGACCCACACCCACCGCAACGAGGACGAGTACTCGTTCGTGCTCAGCGGCCGGATCGGCGCCCACGTCGGCGAGGAGTTCGGCGAGTTCGGCCCCGGCGAGCTGCTGGTCAAACCGCGCGGCATCCCCCACGCCTTCTGGAACGCCGCTGAGGAGAAGGCGCGGGTGCTGGAGCTGATCACCCCCGGCGGCTTCGAGCGCTACTTCGCGGAGCTGGCGCCGCTGCTGAACACCGGCGAGTTCCCCGACCTCGAGGCGGTCGCCGCCCTCTGCGCGCGCTACGAGCTGGCGATGGACTTCGAGTCGATCGGGCCGCTGGCCGAGCGCTTCGGCCTGAGCGCTTTCTAGGCTGGACGAGTCAGCGGCGCGGCTCGCGCCACATCAGCCACATGTCCGGGCCCTTCGGGAGGTGCAGAGTTTTCGTGGTCCGGAAGCCGAAGCGCGCGTAGTAGTCGACGTTGCGCTCCTTCGAGGACTCGAGGTAGGCGCCGATCCCGTCCCGGTCGCACTGCTCCAGAACCGGCTCGAGCGCCGCCGTGCCGAGCCCGCGGCCCTGCATCGACGGCTCGGTGCCGAGCACCGCGAGGTAGTAGTGGGGCGGGTCGTGGGGATGCTCCTTCTCCATCTGGTTCATCCCCTTCTGGATCCGCGGCAGGCGGGCCAGAGTCCGCGGTTTGGTCACCGCGGCGAACATTTCGAGTTCGTGGCGCACGGTCGTCCCGCCCCGCTCGGGCGGCGCCCAGACCGCCGCGGCGCCCCCGTCCGCGGTCATCCAGACCTCGCCGTGCGGGAGCATGTGCCGCAGGCGGGCGGCGTGGAACCGCTCGAGCATCCGCGCCCGGGTCCGCCCGTGCGGGCTGACCCACTCGGCGACCGGGTCGTCGTCGAAGGCGCGCGCCAGCATCTTCGCCAGCGCCTTCGAATCAGCCTGCGTTGCCCGCCTTACCGCCTCCACGCACCCAGACTAGTTCGCTCGGCGCACCGACATGTAGCCGGCGAGGACGACGGCGAGGAAGAAGAAGGTGGTGATCTCGCGGCCGATCACCGCGGCGTCGAGCAGCGCCTCGTGGGAGTCGCCGAGCAGGAGAAGGACGATCGCGACGACCGCGAAGATCGCGGTCAGCGCGTAGATCACCGCCGGGCCGTGGCGCTCGAGCGGACGCAGGAAACGGCCCCAGCCGGAGTCGGGGATCGACGCCGCCCGCAGGTGCTCGCGCCTGGCGACCCGGGAGACCGCCCAGGCGCGCCAGGCCTCGATCGCGATCGCCGCGGTGATCAGAACCGAGAAGAGGGAGAGCCGGCGCTCGGCCAGGTCCCTGGTGCGCGAGTGGAATCTGCGCTTCGGTTCGGCCGCGGTGGACACCCGTCCACGATATCCCCGCCGTCGGCAACAATTCCCTGCCCATGCGCCGCACGCTCGCCATCGCCTGCCTCGCCCTCGCCTGTCTGCTGGTCGGCCCCCTGCCGGGAGCCGTCGCCGCTCCAGCCAAGGTCCAGGTCGGCAAGGTGCGGCTGGCGACGACGCAGGCGGGAAGGACGGCGCTGCTGGTGCCGACCGTTCACCCGATCGAGATGGCCGGGCGGCGAGTCCGGCTGAGCGTCTCGCTGCGCCGTCCCGACGGCACGGCAATCCATACCTGGACCGACCGGCCGCTGGCCAACGCGGGGCAGCTGCGCGCTCCCGACCGCCGCAAGCGCTTCCCCTTCGTGCACACGATCGTGGTCGAACCGGATCTGGCCGCCGCGCTGCGCCCGGGCAACGACCTCGCCGTCACCGCGACGGCCCGCCTCGACGCCGACCGCGACGGCGAGCCCGAGTCGCGCTCGCTCGACACCGATCTACAGGCGGTCCCGAGCTCCCAGGACTCCGCGCGCCTCTGCGCGACCCCGCCGAAGCGGCGCACCAGGCCCGGGCAGCCGCTCGTCGTGCAGCTGCCGCTCTGCAGCCAGGCCATCCGCTGGACGATCGCCGGGCGACCGAAGCAGGGCAGCGCCCGGATCCGCGGCGGCGAGCTGATCTACCGCCCCGCCGAGGGCTTCCGCGGCACCGTCTCGATCGCCCTCGCCGGGCACGGGGCCGGGGCCGGCGCCTCGATCCAGCCGATCGTCGGCCTCGCCCCGGTGCAGGTCACGGTCGGCACCGCCGAGAGCCCCGTCGTCCGCGTCTTCGGCGACTCGGTGACGGCGGGCTTCGGCTACTACGAAAAGGGCGAACCGATGCCGTTCGTAAACCTGCTCTCCTGCAAGCCGGGCGCGACCGTCTACGACGACGCCTGCTCCTCGAACTCGGCGGTGCGCACCAACAAGGCCGAAAAGGTCGAATACAGCGCCGACTACGGCCTCGCCAACAACGTCTCCTGGGCCGCCCAGTGGGCCAACGCCCACGCGGTCACGGACTACAAGAACTTCGCGGTCTCGGGCTCCGAACCGTCGGACTGGTTCGGCAAAGGACAGTTCGCCGCGACCAGCAAGCAGATCGCCAAGGAAGACCCCGACTACGTCCTCTTCACGATGGGCGCCAACCCGCTGCTCTCGAACATGCTGTTCGGGGTCGGCAACATCGGCTGCGGTGTCTGGGCCGACTTCTTCGGCCGTTTCCAGGAATGCATCGAAGCTGAGTTCGCCGAAATCAAGCTGCACCAGAACCTGACCACTCTCTACAAGAACCTGGTCAAGGAAACCGACGCCCAGATCTTCGTCATGCAGTACCACCTCTCGATCCCGACCGCGGCCCTCTACGGGGTCGAACAGATCGCCGAGATGGGCAACCTGATCAACGCTGAAATCGCCGCGGTCGCCAAGGAAGTGAGCCCCGGCCGGATCACCGTGGTCAGCCCGCCCCACTTCAACGTCGGCCTCGCGCTCCGCCAGGCCTACCCCTCGAACTACAAGTGCGAAGGCCGCTTCTTCAGCTCGGTCGTCGACGGGCCGAGCGTGCAGGCGACCCCCTCGCAGACCGAGATGGGCGGCGCCCACCCGATCGAATTCTGCGCCCAGCCCAAGGGCGAAGAGCCCTGGGTGATCAGCGGCGACACCGGGATCCACCCGAGCGCCACCGGCTACGAGCAGATGGCCTCAAAGGTCCCCGCACCGAAGTAGCAGCAGCGCGATCAGGGTGGTCGCGTCGGTGATCTCCTCCAGCCCCGCGTCCAGCTCGGCCCGCGGCAGCCGCACCACCTCGATCTGCTCGTCGGCGTCCTGCTTGGCGCCGGGCTTGGTCGAGAGCCCGGTGGCGGCAAAGATCGTCGCCACCTCGCTGATCACCCCAGGGCTGGTGTGGACCCGCTTCAGCAGGCGCCACTGCTCGGCGGCCAGCCCGACCTCCTCGGCCAGCTCGCGCCGCGCGCACTCGAGCTCCCCCTCCCCCGGCTCCAGCGTCCCGGCCGGGATCTCCAACAGCCCGTCCTCCTCGACCGCCTCGCGCGGCTGGCGGACCAGGTAGACGGCCTCGTCGTCGTAGGCGAGGATCGCCACCGAGCCGGGGTGTTCGACCACCTCGCGCGTCACCTCGGTGCCGTCGGCGCGCCGGTAGCGATTCACCGAGACGTCGACGGCGTAGCCGTCGCGGACCTTGCGTGAGTCGAGCTGCTCCATGGCCTGAAAGCTACCCATGAGGCCCAGGAACCAGCCTGCAGAGCGCGGTGGTTTAAGCCTTTGGGCACCCGGGGTACGGCAGAAAAATCGGGGCGTCTATCGGGATCTGCGAGCGATCTCGGTGGCGCCCCGATCTACTTCAAGGGAAGGAGAAAGCATGGCAACGCGTAGAGAGGGCAGAGGCGGCATCGGGGGAATCTCGCTCGGCGGGATCCTGGTGATCGTCGGAATCGTGCTGATGTTCGTCTGGAGCTTCTGGGTGGGGCTGATCATCGCCCTGGTCGGGCTGATCGCCTTCGGCGGGTTCGCCCGCGGCAAGTGGTACTGAGCAGCTCCTGACGCGCGAGTAAGCTGCGGCCCAGATGGGCCGCAGAAAGCAAGACGAAGAGCCGGGGCTCTCGCGCGAGACGATCCTGGCCGAGGCGGCGCGGCTGTTCAAGCGCAATGGCTACCGCAAGACCCGCCTCGAGGAACTGGCGCAGGTTCTCGGCGTCACCAGGCCGGCGATCTACTACCACTTCAAAGCCAAGCAGGATCTGTTGGTCGCCATGTACATGGACAGCATGGAGTCGCTCGACAGGATCGCTGCCGGCGACGAGGAGGACGAGGGCCTGCCGCCAGTCGAGCAGTTCTGGCGTCGGATCGAAGCGCATGCCTTCTACATCGCCAGCTACCCCGTGCAGGCGGGGATCTTCTTCGAGGAGGAAGAGGAGCTGCCCGAAGGCGTCCACACCGAAGTGCGGCGGATGCTGGTCGCCTACACCGACCGCCTGGTCGAGCTCTACAGCGCCGCGCAGACCAGCGGCGACGCCCCCGAGGGGGACCCCCGGGTGGCGGTCAGCGCGATCCTCGGCGGCGCGATCTGGACCTACCGCTGGTACCCCGGGTCGGACTGGGACGACCCCCGCGCCGCGGCGCGGGAAGTCGTCCGCGTCCTCCGTTCAGCGAGCTAGACCCGCTCGATCAGGGTGCCGGTGCCGAGCCCGCCACCGCAGCACATCGTCACCAGGCCGAGGCTCTTGTCGGAACGCTCGAGCTCGTGCAGCAGGCTGGTGGTCAGGCGGGCGCCGGTCGAGCCGAGCGGGTGGCCGAGCGCGATCGCGCCGCCGTTGACGTTGACCCGGTCCATGTCCGGCTTCAGCTCGCGCTGCCAGGCACCGACCACCGAGGCGAAGGCCTCGTTGATCTCGATCAGGTCGATGTCGTCGATCTGCATCGAGTTGCGCTCGAGCAGCTTTTCCGTCGCCGGGATCGGGCCGGTGAGCATGATCACCGGGTCGACCCCGACCGTGGTCTGGTCGTAGATCCGCGCCCGCGGGGTGAGGCCGAGGGACTCCGCCTTCTCGCGGGTCATCAGCAGCACCGCGGCGGCGCCGTCGGAGACCTGCGAGGAGTTGCCGGCGGTGATCCGGCCGTCCTCCTTGAACGCCGGCTTCAGCCCGGCGAGCGCCTCGATCGTGGTGCCGGGGCGGATGCCCTGGTCGGTCACGTAGGTGTCGCCGTTGACCTGCATCGGCAGCATCTCGCGCTCGAAGCGGCCCTCCTCGGTCGCCTGGGCCGCGTTCAGCTGCGAGCGCACGCCGATCTCGTCGAGCTCGGAGCGGGGGATCTCCCACTGCTCGGCGATCATCTCGGCCGAGAGGCCCTGCGGGATCAGGTTGTAGCGCTCCATCAGCGCCGGTGAGAAGGCGAAACCCTGTTCCTTCATCACGTCGAGGCTGTCGGCGAACGAGTTGTGGCTCATGCTCTCGACGCCGCAGCCGATCGCGACGTCGTGGGCGCCGGAGGAGACCAGCGCGGCGGCGAAGTTGACCGACTGCTGGCCGGAGCCGCACTGGATGTCGAGCGTCTGCGCCGGCACGGTCTCCGGCAGCCCCGCCTCGAGCCAGGCGTTGCGGGTGATGTTGAGGCTCTGCTCGCCGAACTGCTGCACGCAGCCGCCGACCACGTTGCCGACTTCTCCGGCGTCGATGCCCGCCCGCTCGATCAGACCGCCGAAGGTTTTCGCCAGCAGGGTCGAGGGATGGACGTCTTTGTAATAACCCTTCTCGAGGTGGCCGCGGCCGACCGGCGTCCGCACCGCCTCGACGATCACGACCTCGCGGCCATTTTCGAGATACGAGTTCATCGCAAGTTCCTTTCCGCGTTCCGTTACTTACTTACATGATAGTAAGTGAGTCAACTGGGAAACTGGGTGAGTGCGCGTGCTCGCCATTGTGCATCAGGAGGACGCCGGGCCAGGCGTCTTCGCGGAAGCGATAGCCGCGGCCGGTGGAGATATCGACAACTGGCTGCTGCCCGCGCGCCCGGAGCCGCCAGCTGACCCGTTCGGCTACGACGCCGTGCTCGTCCTCGGCGGGGCGATGAACGTCGACCAGGAGGACGGCCACGGCTGGCTGGCGGGGGAGAAGGCGCTGCTGGCCGAGCTGCTGGAGCGCGAGCGGCCCCTGCTCGGCCTCTGCCTCGGCAGCCAGCTGGTCGCCGAAGCCGCCGGCGCGAAGCCGCGGCCGGCCGGCCGGCCGGAGATCGGCTGGCACCGGGTCGAGCTGACCCCCGAGGGCGCCGAGGACCCCCTGCTCGGTCCGCTCGCGCCCGCCGCCGAGGTCTTCCAGTGGCACAGCTACGAGTTCCCCCTGCCCCCCGGCGCCGTCCCGCTCGCCCACAGCGAGGTCTGCCTGCAGGGGGCACGGGTCGGGGAGTCGGCCTGGGCGATCCAGTTCCACCCCGAGGTCACGGCTGCCGACGCCCGACGGTGGATCGAGGACTACCGCTCCGACCCCGACGCGGTGGCGATCGGGGTTGATCCGCTGGCGCTTGGGGCGGAGACGGAGGGGAAGATTGCGGGGTTCAATGAGTTGGGGCGGGGGATTTGCCGGCGGTGGCTGGCGGTGGCTACGGCCTAGGGACGGTCTCGCCGCCTAGGACTTCGCCCAGATCCGCAACTACCAGGGCTGGGTGGTCGCGGATCTGGGCTCCGGTGAAGCGGCGGACGACATAGCCCATGCGCCTGAGGTCGAGTTCGCGCTGGTGGTCGTCCTCGAAGGCCTGGGAGCCACGGTGGTAGTCGAAGAAGTCGGTTTCGACGGCGAGCATTTGCTCCGGCCAGAGAAAGTCAACGGTGTATTTGCCGACCTTGACGTTGACCTTGGGCGGTGGAAAGCCATGGCGATCGATGAAGGAGAGGAAGTCGCTCTCGAGATCAGAGCGCGAGCGGTCGGTTGGGAGGTTGAGCCTGAACTTCATGAACTCCGCCTGGCGCTTTGCGCGCCGCACATCCCGGGGCTCGAGCGTCTGCTCGAGGTCCTCGATCGTCCTTCGAGGCGAGGTCAGGGGAATCCGCTCGCGCCTGGTCGTTTCCCCTCCTCTTCTAAGGGAGGGAGATCGATGAAGCACGATCCCCGCTCGTAGAGCCTTGCCGCTCCTGCTTGGTGAGGTCACGTGCACCGGTCCTCCCTCCGGCTTCAGGAACCCCCAGAGATAGGCCGCACTCTGATGGCTCAGCGCGGCACCGTCACCGCAAGCGAGCACCGCCGCCATGTAGCGCTGCCACTCGTTTGGGGATCTGTGGCCGACGGCGTAGACGCCGCGGTGGAGGCGGTGCAGACGCCCCGAGCGCACCCGCCGCGACACCCCACTCTTGTCGATTCCCAGCTCTGAGAGTTGCGCCGTCGTCACGACTCCATGCTGGCGCCCCGCAAGTCTCGCGAGGGCCCTATCGAGTTCCTCTCCCATAGCGAGAGTAAGTCGATAGGGGTCGAAGGCTCTCCCCCCTTCGGACCTAACATGGGGTCGGTGAAGCGCTGTGCGATCTCGCTCCTGGCCCTGGCGCTGCTCGCGCTCCCCGCCGGCGCCGCCGGCGCGACCAAGGAGCGGCCGCGCGAACCGTTCTTCCCGCGGGCCGGCAACGCCGGCTATGACGCGACGAGCTACGCCGCCCAGATCGTCTTCCAGCCGCGCACGGGACGGATCGAGGCGACCGCCCAGGTCGAAGCGCTGGCCCGGCAGCGGCTCTCCCGCCTCTCACTCGACCTCCATGGCCTCACCGTCACCGCGGTCGAGGTCAACGGCGAGCGGGCCCGCTTCAACCGCGGCCGCGACAAGCTGAAGATCGAGCCGCGCACCCCCGTTCCCGCCGGCTCGGGCTTCCGGGTCACCGTCCACTACGAGGGCAAGCCGCGCACGGTGGTCGACCCCGACGGCGGCCGCGAGGGCTGGATCCCCACCTACGACGGCGCCTTCGCGGTCGGCGAGCCACTCGGCACCGCCGCCTGGCTGCCCTGCAACAACACCCCCGGCGACAAGGCTGCCTTCCAGATCGCCTTGAATGTGCCGAGCCGGCTCAAGGCCGTCTCCAACGGGCGCCTGCTGCAGATCGCCCACGGCGGCGGCCGCTCGACCTACACCTGGCGCGAACCGGGGCCGATGAGCCCCTACCTGGCCCTGGTCGCCATCGGCCGCGGCAAGCTGCGCAGCGGCAAGGTCGCCGGCCGCCCGTCCTGGACCCTGATCGACCCGGTGCTGGAGAAGTACTCGCTGCCGATACTGGCCAAGCTCGGCGAGGTGATCCGCTTCGAGGAAGGGATCTTCGGCCCCTACCCGTTCGAAACGGTCGGCTCGGTGGTCGACTTCGAACCCGACCTCGGCTACGCGCTGGAGACCCAGAGTCGCCCGATCTACGCCTTCGTCCCCGACCTGACCACGGTCGTCCACGAGACCGCGCACCAGTGGTTCGGCAACTCGGTCGGCCTCCAGCGCTGGCCCAACATCTGGCTGAACGAGGGCTTCGCGACCTGGGCCCAGTGGTACTACGCCGAGCAGCACGGAGGTCGCAGCGCCCGCCAGATCTTCCGCGCCCTCTACCGCGTCCCCGCCTCCAACGAGGAACTCTGGGAACCGCCCTCCGGCCATCCCGGCAGCACCAAGAACCTCTTCGCGGCTTCGACCTACGTGCGCGGGGCGATGGGCCTGGAGGCGCTGCGGATCAAAGTCGGGACCGCGCCGATGCTGCGCGTCCTGCGGCGCTGGGCCGCCGCCCGCGCCCACGCCAGCGCCAACATCAAGCAGTTCATCGCCCACGCCGAGCGTGTGACCGGCGAGAACCTCGGCCCGCTCTTCCAGCGCTGGCTCTACAAGCGCGGCAAGCCCTAGTCGATCTGGCCCGGCGTCAGGTAGGCGGCGGAGAGGCCGCCGTCGACCAGGAAGGTGCTGGCGGTGACGAAGCTGGAGTCGTCGCTGGCGAGGAAGAGGGCCGCTTTGGCGATCTCCTCGGGCTCGCCGAAGCGGCCCATCGGGATGTGGACGAGGCGCTTGGCGGCGCGCTCGGGGTCCTTCGCGAACAGCTCCTTCAGCAGCGGCGTGTTGACCGGGCCGGGGCAGAGGGCGTTGACGCGGACGCCGCGGTCGGCGAACTCGACCCCGAGCTCGCGCGAGAGCGAGAGCACCGCGCCCTTGGACGCCGTGTAGGAGATCTGCGAGACGGCGGCGCCCATCGTCGCGACGAACGAGGCGACGTTGATCACCGAGCCGCCGCCGGCCGCGATCAGGTGCGGGATGCCGTGCTTGCAGCAGAGGAAGACGCTGCGCAGGTTGGTGTCCTGGACCCGCTGCCAGGCGTCGAGCTCGGTGTCGAGCACGGAGCTGTCGTCGGTCGGGTTGATCCCGGCGTTGTTCATCAGCACGTCGATGCGGCCGAGTTCGTCGCCGATCCAGCGGTAGGCCTCGGCGACCTGGCCCTCGTCGGAGACGTCGGCCTCGATCGTCGTTTCGCCCTCGGCGTGCTCTTTGTCGAGGTCGATCCCGACCACCCGCGCGCCCTGCTCGGCGAACAGCCGGGCCGATTCGGCGCCGATCCCGCTCGCGGTGCCGGTGATCACGCAGACCTTGCCCTCCAGTCGTCCCGCCATCAGATCTAGTCCTCCGTGGTCGCGTAGTAGACGTTCTTCAGCTCGGTGTAGTGCTCAAGCGCATCGGGGCCGAGCTCGCGGCCGACGCCGGACTGCTTGAAGCCGCCGAACGGCGTCGAGACCCGCACCGAGGTGTTCGAGTTGATCGAGAGCACGCCGGAGTCGATCGCCCGGGCGACGCGCAGGGCGCGGGCGCCGTCGCGGCTCCAGATCGAGCCGCTGAGCCCGTAGATCGTCTCGTTGGCCAGCCGCACCGCCTCCTCCTCGTCGGCGAAGGGGATGACGCAGGCGACCGGGCCGAAGATCTCCTCGCGGGCGGGGCGCTCGTCGTTGCCGACCGGGGCGAGCACCGTCGGCGGGAACCAGTAGCCGGGTCCCTCGGGGGCGCTGCCGCGGATCGCGACCGGGGCGTCGTCGGGGACGAAGGAGGCGACGGACTCGCGCTGGCCGGCGGAGATCAGCGGGCCCATCTGGGTCGCCTCGTCGAGCGGATCGCCGACCGCGATCGCCTCGACCGCCGGAGCGAGCGCGGCGAGGAAGTCATCGACGGCGCTCTGCTCGACGAGGATCCGCGACCGCGCGCAGCAGTCCTGGCCGGCGTTGCCGAAGACCGCCCCGGGAGCCGCGGCGGCGGCCGCCTCGAGGTCCGCGTCGGCGAAGACGACGTTGGCCGACTTGCCGCCCAGCTCCAGGGTCACCCGCTTGATCGTCGCTGCGGCCCCGGCGGCGATCCCGCGGCCGACCTCGGTCGAGCCGGTGAAGGCGATCTTGGCGACGTCGGGGTGCTCGACCAGGCGCTGGCCGCAGACGCTGCCCGGGCCGGCGACCACGTTGAGCACGCCCTCCGGCAGGCCGGCCGCGAGCGCGATCCGCTCCAGCTCGACCGCGCTCAGCGGGGTCAGCTCCGCGGGCTTGAGGACGACCGTGTTGCCGGCGGCGAGCGCCGGCCCCAGCTTCCAGGAGGCGATCGTCAGCGGGAAGTTCCAGGGCACGATCAGGCCGACCACGCCGAGCGGCTCGCGGAAGGTCATGTCGATCCCCCCGGCGACCGGGATCGTCTGCCCGAGCAGCCGCTCCGGCGCCCCGGCGTAGAAGCGGAAGGTCTCGACCACCATCCCGATCTCGCCGCGGGCGTCGCCGATCGGCTTGCCGGCGTTGCGCGCCTCCAGCACCGCGAGCGTCTCGTGCTCGGCCTCGATCGCGTCGGCGAGCCTGCGCAGCAGCGCCGCCCGGTCGGGCGGGGCGACGTCGCGCCAGGCCGGGAAGGCGGCCTTCGCCCGCGCCACCGCCGCGTCGACCTCCTCGGCCCCGGCCCGCGGCAGCTCCGCCATCACCGCCTCGGTCGCCGGCTCGATCACCGCGATCGTGCTCATCAGCCGGCCTCTCGTGGCGACCTGGTCGCTATATCGACGACTTCGGCGCCCCGCGCCGCCGCGACCAGCGAGCCGATCACCGGGCTCGCCTCGTCCTCCTCGGGGTGCCAGACGACGCCGAGCGCGAAGCGCTTCTCCGGCAGCTCGATCGCCTCGACCAGGTCGTCCTCCTCCGACCAGCCGCTGACCCGCAGGCCCGCGCCGAGCCCGTCGATTCCCTGGTGGTGGTGGGAGAAGACCAGCAGCCCCTCGGTACCCGCCGCCGTGCAGGCGAGCGAGCCCGGCTCCAGGCGCACGCGGTGTTCGCTGAAGGTGCCGGCGACGCTGCGGTGGGCGGCGCTGCCGGTCGACTCCGGCAGGTGCTGGTCCAGCGTCCCCCCCAGCGCCACGTTCAGCAGCTGCATGCCGCGGCAGATCCCCAGCACCGGCAGGTCGCGCTCGAGCGCCCGTTGGGCGAGGGCGATCTCGAAGCGGTCGCGGTCGGGCCAGGTGCCCTTGGTCTCCGCGTGCGGCGCGTCTCCGTAGCTGGTCGGGTCGATGTCGGCGCCGCCGGCCAGCAGCAGCCCGTCGACCCGGTCGAGCAGCAGGTCGGGGTCGTCGGCCACGGCTTCGTCGGGCGGCAGCACCAGCGCCAGGGCGCCGGCCCGCTGCACCGCGCGCACGTAGGCGCGCGGGGCCAGCGTCACCTCGTAGCCGTCCCAGACCCCCCAGGAGACGCGCTCGACCGCCGCGCAGATTCCGATCGTGGGGGGACTCGCCCCGCTCACAGCCGCTCGAACCCGCGGAAGCGCTCCCAGTCGGTGACGGCGGCCTCGAAGGCGTCGATCTCGACCGTGGCCCGGTTCAGGTAGTGCTCGACCACCTCGGCGCCGAAGGCCGCGGCGGCCACCTCGCTGGCGGCGAACGCCTCGCGCGCTTCGTAGATGTTGTGGGGGACACGGGGCTTGTCCGATTTGTAGGCGTCACCCTCGAAGACCGGCTCCAGCGGCAGCTCCTCGTCGATCCCGTGCAGGCCGGCGGCGATCAGCGCGGCCAGCGCCAGGTAGGGGTTGACGTCGGCGCCGGGCAGCCGGTTCTCGACCCGCAGCGACTGCCCCTCGCCGACCACCCGCAGCGAGCAGGTGCGGTTGTCGCGGCCCCAGGCGATCGCGGTCGGGGCGAAGGAGCCGAGCGCGAAGCGTTTGTAGGAGTTGACGTGGGGGGCGTAGAGCAGGGTGAGCTCGCGCATGCAGGCGAGCTGGCCGGCGAGGTAGTGCTCGTAGAGCTTCTGGTCGGCGGCGAAGGCGTTGCCCTCGTCGTTGGTCAGTGAGCAGTGGATGTGGCACGAGTTGCCCTCGCGCTCGTTGAACTTCGCCATGAAGGTGATCGCGTGCCCCTCCTGGGCGGCGATCTCCTTGGCGCCGTTCTTGTAGATCGCATGGTCGTCGGCGCAGCGCAGCGCGTCGGTGTAGTGGAAGTTGATCTCGTGCTGACCGAGGTTGCACTCGCCCTTCGAGTTCTCGACCTTCATCCCGGCCGCGCTCATCTCGTTGCGGATCCGCCGGATCAGCGGCTCGACCCGCGCGGTGCCGAGCAGCGAGTAGTCGATGTTGTAGAGGTTGGCCGGCTCGAGCTCGTGGAAGCCCTTCTTCCAGGCCTCCTCGTAGGTGTCGCGGAAGACGATGAACTCGAGCTCGGTGGCGGCGTTGGCGCCCATCCCGCGCTCCTCCAGGCGGGCCAGCTGGCGGCGCAGGATCTGCCGCGGCGAGGCCGCCACTTCGCGCCCGTCGGCCCACTGCAGGTCGGCGATCACCATCGCCGTGCCCGGCAGCCAGGGCACCATCCGCAGGGTCGAGAGGTCGGGGACCATCTCGAAGTCCCCGTAGCCGGTCTCCCACGACGACATCGCGTAGCCGCCGACCGTTTCCATGTCGACGTCGACCGCGAGCAGGTAGTTGCACCCCTCGGCACCGTGCTCGAGCACCTCGCTGAGGAAGTGCCCCGCGGTCAGCCGCTTGCCCTGCAGGCGGCCCT
>JAWVEZ010000178.1:0-8742 GCA_033856455.1 Solirubrobacterales bacterium
GCGAGAGCTCTGAGCGTCCTACCGCGTAGACGCCGCGGTAGATGGGGCGCAGGCGGCCGGTCTTCAGGCGGTGCTCGATGGCGCTCCTGGTGAATCCGAGCGCCAGCAGCTGCCGCCACGCCACCACCCCATGCTGGCGCCGCGTGAGCCGCCAGGCCGCCCTGTTTCGCGCTCGATGTTCTGTACACGCCATAGCGTGTATGAGGCATCGAGGGCGGTGGGGTCTCCCCCCTTGCTAGACGAGGATCTTTAGGCGTTGGGCTTGGCGGGTGGCCTCGGCGCGGTTGCGGACGCCGAGCTTGCGGTAGATCGCGCTGGTGTGCTCCTTGACCGTGTGCGGGGAGAGGTGGAGGTGGCGGGCGATCTCTTTGTTGGTCGAGCCGGTGGCGATCAGGGAGAGGACCTCCTGCTCGCGCTCGGAGAGCGGCGAGTCGAGCGGCGTGTGGTCGGCGAAGACCTCGGTCCCGAGGGAGACCATCCGCACCGCCTTGACCACGTCGACCGCCGACCAGTCCTTGGAGATGAAGCCGGAGGCGCCGGCCGAGCGGGCCACGTTGGGGGAGATCACCCCGGCGCCGGAGATCAGCAGCACCCGGGTCCCCGGGCTGACCGAGCGGATCTCCTCGCAGACCTCGGCGCCGGACTCGCTGCCGAGCAGCATGTCGACCAGCGCCACCTCGGGGCGCAGTTTGCGGCAGACCTCGACCGCTTCGGCGCCGCTGGAAGCGGCGAGGCAGCGCTCGACCCAGCTCTGGCGCTCGAGCAGCAGCCGGAAGCCCCACTGGACGACGTCGTGGTCGTCGACGACGAGGACGCGCAGCTTGCCCTCCTCGCTCGCCATCAGGAGGCCACCGGGACGACGAGGCGGACGCGCCAGTGGCCCTCGCTCGGGGCGCCGAACTCGATCATGCCCTCGTAGCGCAGCGCCTCCAGGGCGGCGAGGCGGAGTCCGAGGCCGCCGCCTTTGGTCGCCCGGCCCTCGAAGGCGCCGTCGTTTTCCACGCTCAGGCTGAAGGTCTCCCCGTCGGCGCGGACCCGCACGTCGACCTGGGTCGGCTCGGCGTGGCGGTCGGCGTTGCGCAGCGCCTCGTTCAGCACCGACTGGGCCAGCGGCTCGAGGTCGCGTGGCACCTCCGCCCCCTCCTGCCACTCCAGCTTCAACTCCGGCCGGCGCTCGCGCAGCCGTCCCAGCAGCTGGACCAGGCTGATCTGGTTGCCGCGCGGCGGCAGCGCCACCGGCCGGGTCAACGCGTGGCGCAGGTCGGCGACGACCGAGCGCAGCTCCTCCTGGCAGCGGCGGCGCTCGTCGGCCGAGAGCCCGCGCTCGGAGCCGAGCGCCAGCGCCACCCCGAAGAGCCGCTGGATCGCGTTCTCGTGCAGCTCGCGGGTCAGCTCGACCCGTTCGGCCAGCCGCCGCTCGCTTTCGCGCTGCTCGGTCGAGTGCTCGACGCTGGCGGTCAGCGCCGCCAGCCGTCCCAGGGTCAGCATCGTCTCCCGCTCGCCCTCGTCGAGCGTGAAGTCCTCGCCGCCGCGGTCGGCGAAGATCACCCCGAGCCAGCGGCGGGCGGCGGAGATCGGCGTGCAGGTGATCGTCGGCGTGTCGGCGAGCTCCGCGTAGCGGGCGGGGACGTGGCCGTGCAGGCTGCCGGAGACCTCGACCACCCGGTCCTCTTCCAGCGCCAGCCGCGCGATCGGCGTCTCGTCCAGCGTCCCCTCGATCCGTTTCAGCAGTTCCGGGTCGACCCCGTAGGAACCCATCGGGATCACCGCCCGGTAGGTCTCGTCGTTGAGCAGCAGCGCCGCCCGCTTCATCGAGGTCAGCGTGCAGACCGCGCGGCAGACCCGGTCGTAGAAGACCCCCGATTCGGTCGCCTCGTCGAGTTCCGCGAGCAGGCCGACGAGCACCTCAACGGTGCCAGCGCGGGGGGAGGGGATGCTGGCGACAGTGACCGGGTTCGCCATCGGTGATCAGGAGATTACGCCTGCGCAACCGCGACAGCGATTGGAAATACCCGAGTGTCGGGTAGATCCCCAAGCGGTGACGGGCCGGGGAATAGATTTCCGCCGATGAGGGGCAAGGTGGTCGCGCTCCACGAAGCGCTGCGAACCGCGGGGCTGCCGCACGCCTTCGGCGGCGCCCTGGCGCTCGCCTATTACGCCGAGCCGCGGCCGACCGCCGACATCGACCTCAACGTGTTCGTGCCGCCAGCCGAGTGGCCGCGGGTGCGGGCGGCGCTGACCCCGCTCGGCGCCGGGGCCGAACGCGACGCACCCGGCGAGGACGGCGAGCTGCGCCTGCGCTGCTGCCACCAGGAGGTCCACCTCTTCTTCTCGACCGACCCCCTGCACGCGGCGATGGAGGCATCCGCCCGGGAGCTGCCCTGCAACGGGACCGTCGTCCCAGTCGTCGCCCCCGAGCACCTGATCGTCCGCAAGGCGGTCCTCGACCGCGAGAAGGACTGGGTGGACATCGCGGCGATCGTGGCCAACACCGAGCGCCTCGACCGTGGCGAGGCTGAAAGGTGGCTGGAGCTGCTGGTCGGTCGATCCGATCCTCGTTTGACGAAGCTCTACGAGCTCACAAAGTCATAGTGGTACGATATACCCACTATGGCCTACGTAGTGGAGACGAAGGGCGGCTATGAGATCCGCGAGTCCCGCTCGACCCCGAAGGGCCCGCGCAGCCGCACGCTCGCGACCTTCAAAGAGCTGAGCGACGAGGTGATCGAGAAGGCCCGGGCCCGGGCCGCGAAGGCACCGGAGGCGGCGGAGCTGCGCGAGGCGGCGATCCGGGCCGGAGCCCCGCTGGCCGCGGAGCCGGTCGACCGCGCCGCCCGGGAGACGCTGCGCCTGGTCGCCGGCGGCGCCGCGATCGAGCCGATGCTGCGCCGCCTGCTGCTCGATGCGCTCGGCGGTGCGGAGCGCCGGTCCTCCGACGCCGGATCCCCGGCCGCGGTGTCCGACGCGGCTCGGGCCGCGAGCCAGTGGATCGGCGTCGGCCTCGAGAGACGCGCCGCCGCGCTGGTCGACCTCCTCGGTCTGGCCGACGCCCTGCCCTTCGAGATCCGCAGCGAAGAGATCGGCTTCCCGCGGCTGAGCTCAGTCTAAAAATGGCCGACCAACGACCCCCAGGCGCGCCCTCGCTGGTCGAGAAGGTGATCGCACTCCACACGGCGCTCGATGCCGCCAAGGTCCCGCACGCGATCGGCGGCGCCCTGGCGCTTGCCTATTACGCGGAGCCGCGGGCGACGATCGACGTCGACCTCAACGTCTTCGTGCCGACCGAGCGCTGGCCGGCTGTCCGCGACGCCCTCTCCCCCCTCGGCGTGACCGTCGCCACCGACCTCGCGGCACTCGAGCGCGATGGGCAGGTGCGGCTCTGGTGGGACCGCAACCCGGTCGACCTCTTCTTCTCCTACGACCCCTTCCACGAGGAGATGAAGAAGGCGACGCGGCGCGTGCCGTTCGCCGAGACGACGATCCCGATCCTCGCCCCCGAGCACCTGGCGGTCTGCAAGGCGATGTTCAGCCGCCCCAAGGACTGGATCGACATCGAGCAGATCCTCGTCGCGACCGATCCGCTCGACGTGTCCGAAATCGAAGCCTGGCTGGAGTCGATGGTCGGCGACGGCGACGAACGACTCATGCACCTGCGCGAGATCCTCGCCCGCCTCGGCGCTGAAACCTAGCCCGCCGCCGCTTCGTCGGCGACGACGACGATCGCGTCGTTTTCGACCCGGCCGGCGGGGATCGAGTCGTCGCCGGCCAGCAGCTTCGCCAGCGGCTCGCGCTTCTCGGCGCCGGTGACGAGGAAGAGGATCCGCCTGGCGGCGTCGATCGCCGGATAGGTGAGGGTCATGCGGCGGTGGCCCTGGTACTCGGTGCCGGTGAGGGCGACGCGGCGGTCGGCGACCTCCAGCACGGGGTCGCCGGGGACCAGCGAGGCGGTGTGGCCGTCGGGGCCGAGGCCGAGGTGGACCAGGTCGAGGGGCTCGGGCAGCTGGGATTCGTACTCGCGCGCGGCGGCGTCGAGGTCGCGGCTTGTGACCGGCATCGGCCGCAGCGAGGACTGGTGCTCCATCGAGAGGCCCAGCACCATGTGGGTGAGGTTGCGGTCCTCGCTGCCCGGCGAGGCGATCCGCTCGTCGACCTGGAAGAGCTCGGTCTCCCCCCAGGGCATCTGCTCGAGTTCGCCGAGGATCGCCAGCATCGCCCAGGGCGAGCGGCCGCCGCTCATCGCGAAGCCGAAGTAGCCGTGGTCGGCGACCGCGGCGGCGCCGGCCTCGGCGATCAGCTCGGCGGCGCGGCGCGCGGCGGCGCGTTCGTCGCCGGCGACCTCGAGCTGCGGCGGCACCTCAGCGCCTCAGCTTTTCTTCTCGTCGTGGCCGCCGAACTGCTTGCGCATCGCCGACTGCACCTTGTCGCCGAAGTCGCCGAGCCCGCGCGAGTAGAAGCGCTCGTACAGGGCGGTGGTCAGGACCGGGGTCGGTACCCCCTCGTCGATCGCCGCGATCGCCGTCCAGCGGCCCTCGCCGGAGTCGGAGACGCGGCCGGAGAACTCGCTCAGCTCGGGCGATTCCCGCAGCGCCGCCGCGGTCAGGTCGAGCAGCCAGGAGCCGACCACGCTGCCGCGCCGCCAGACCTCGGCGACCTCCGGCAGGTCGAGGTCGTACTGGTAGTACTCGGGGTGGTCGAGCGGCGCCGTCTCGGCGTCGGCCTCGCGCTGGACGCTGCCGGCGTTGGCGTTCTTGAGGACGTTCAGCCCCTCCGCGTAGGCGGCCATGATCCCGTACTCGATCCCGTTGTGGACCATCTTCACGAAGTGGCCGGCGCCGTTCGGCCCGCAGTGCAGGTAGCCGTTCTCCGAAGGCGTCACCTCGCCCGTCCGTCCCGGCGTGCGCTCGGCCGAATCGACCCCCGGCGCCAGCGAGGCGAAGACCGAATCGAGCCGCTCGACGGCTCCGTCGGGCCCGCCGATCATCAGGCAGTAGCCGCGCTCCAGCCCGAAGACGCCGCCGCTGGTCCCGCAGTCGACGAAGTCGATCCCCTGCTCCTTCAACATTTCCGCGTGGCGGATGTCGTCGCGGTAGTAGGAGTTGCCGCCGTCGATGATCGCGTCGCCGGGCTCGAGCACCGCGGCCACGTCTTTGATCGTCCCCTCGGTGATCCCGCCGGCCGGGACCATGATCCAGACCGAGCGCGGCGCGCTCAGCTTCGAGGCGAGGTCGGCCAGCGACTCGGCCCCGCTCGCCCCGTCCCCCGCCAGCTCGGTGACCGCGTCGGGGTTGACGTCGAAGGCGACGATCTCGTGACCGTCTTTCATCAGACGGCGGGCCATGTTCGCCCCCATCCGGCCGAGGCCGACCATTCCGAGTTGCATCTGTACGACCTCCGTGGTGAGCGCTGCGGGACGGGTGGCGAGGCCCAGCAATCCTAGGCGCTGCGCTCGGAGGCTCAACCCGCCCCGAACAAGCGTCGAACCGCCGGGTCGAGCGAGTAGCCTGCGCGCCGATGGCGCACGCGCACAAGGACGGCGAGGCCGGGGTGCTGGCGATCTTCGGGATCAGCGGCGACCTGGCGAAGAAAATGACCTTCCGGGCGCTCTACCGGCTGGAGCGGACCGGCAAGCTGAAGACGCCGATCGTCGGCGTCGCGATCGACGAGTGGGACGACGCCCAGCTGCGCGCCCACGCGCGGGCGGCGATCGAAGCCACGGTCGAGGAGTGCGACGAGCAGGTACTGCAGGCGCTGGAAGCGCGACTCTCCTACGTGCAGGGCGACTACGCCGACGAGGCCACCTTCGAGCAGGTGAAGGCGGCGCTGGCGGGCGCCGAGAACCCGGTCTTCTACCTGGAGATCCCGCCCTTCCTCTTCTCCACCGTGGTCAAAGGGCTCGGCAAGGCCGGCCTCACCAAGGGCGCCCACGTGGTGATCGAGAAGCCGTTCGGCCACGACCTCGCCTCGGCCCGGGAGCTGAACGCCGAGCTGGCCGAGGTGCTGGACGAGCCGCAGATCCTCCGCATCGACCATTACCTCGGCAAGGAGCCGGTGATGGACATCGCCTACCTGCGCTTCGCCAACTCGATCCTCGAGCCGGTCTGGAACCGCGACCACATCTCCCACGTGCAGATGACGATCGCCGAGGACTTCGGGGTCGACGACCGCGGCCGCTTCTACGACGCGGTCGGGGCGATGCGCGACGTGATCCAGAACCACGCCCTGCAGGTGCTGGCGCTGATCGCGATGGAGCCGCCGAGCGGCAACCATCCGGACTCGATCCGCGACAAGAAGCTGGAGCTGTTCCGGGCGATGCGGACGACCGATCCGCACCGCTACGTGCGCGGCCAGTACGAAGGCTTCCTCGAGGTCGAGGACGTCGACCCGAAGTCGACCACCGAGACCTTCGCCGCGGTCGAGCTCGAGGTCGATAACTGGCGCTGGAGCGGCGTCCCCTTCTTCATCCGCGCCGGCAAGAACCTGCCGGCGAAGGCCAGCGAGGTGACCGCGGTCTTCCGCCGCCCGCCGCTGACCGGGATCGGCCACGGGAAGACGCCGGAACCGAACAAGATGACCTTCCGGATCGAGCCCGAGCCGGGCTCGCGGATGCGGATGTACGCGAAGAAAGGCGGCGAGGAGGTCTTCCAGCCGGCCGACCTCGAGGTCCTCTTCGAACGCCACCCGGGCGAAGACCCCGAGCCCTACGAGCGCCTGCTCGGCGACGCCCTGAAGGGCCAGCACCAGCTGTTCACCCGCCAGGACGCGATCGAAGAGACCTGGCGGATCGTGCAGCCGCTGCTCGACGACCCGGGGCCGGTGCTCCCCTACGAGCCCGGCACCTGGGGCCCGAAGGAGTCCGACGACCTCCTGCGCGGGATCGCCCGCTGGTCGGAGCCGTGGCTGCCGGAAACGGAAGCCGACAAGGTGCTGGGCTTTTAGCGGCCCGCCGCGCAGCCACCTAATCTGGGTGGCTCGATGAACTCAGGGGAACGAGCAGACCAGCTCCTGCACGAGCTCGGCTACGCCGACTGGCGGGCGGGGCAGCGGGAGGCGGTGATCGCCGCGCTGGAGGGACGCGACTCGCTGATCGTGATGCCGACCGGCGGCGGCAAGAGCCTCTGCTACCAGCTGCCCGGGCTCGCCACGGCGGAGCTGACGATCGTGGTCAGCCCGCTGATCGCGCTGATGCGGGACCAGTGGCAACGGCTGACCGCGGCCGGCCACCCGGTGGTGATGGTCTCCTCGGGGATGGACGAGGGCGAAACCTGGTCGGCGCTCGACGACGTGCGCAGCGGCGCCGCCCGGATCGTCTACTGCGCCCCGGAGCGCTTCGGCTCGCGCGCCTTCCTCGACGCGATCGGCGAGCGCAAGGTCGACATGCTCGCGGTCGACGAGGCCCACTGCGTCTCCGAGTGGGGACACGACTTCCGCCCCGACTACCTGCGGCTGCCGGAAGTGGCCGACCGGCTGGGGCGGCCGACGGTGATGGCCTGCACGGCGACCGCGACCGAGTTCGTCGCCCGCGAGATCGCCCAGCGCTTCGGGATGCGCGAGCCGCTGCAGGTGCGCTCCGGCTTCGACCGGCCGAACCTCTCCTTCGACGTCGTCGCGCTCGAGGGCAAGGGCTCGGTGGCGCGGCGCCAGGCGGTGCTGGAGACCGGCCTCGCCGACCCCGCCAACCGGCCGGCGATCGTCTACTGCGGCACCCGCAAGGACACCGACGAGGTCGCGCAGCAGCTGCGCGACGTCGGGGTCGCCGCCGTCGCCTACCACGCCGGCCTGGATTCCGAGCGGCGCAGCGCCGTGCAGGAACGGTTCATGGCCAGCGACACCGGGGTGATCGTCGCCACCAACGCCTTCGGGATGGGCGTCGACAAGGCCGACGTGCGCTCGGTCTGGCACATGACGATCCCGACCAGCGTCGCGGCCTACTACCAGGAGGCCGGCCGCGCCGGGCGCGACGGACTGCCCGCGCGGGCGGTGATGCTGGCGATGAAGACCGACCTCGGCCGGCTCGTCCGCTTCAACGAACAGCGGGCCGGCGACCCCGAGCTGGCGATCGCCCACGAGCGCGGCTGGCAGGCCTACCACACGATCAAAGCCTTCATCTACGGGACCGACTGCCGCCGCCAGGCGTTGCTGCACCACTTCGGCGACCGCACCGCCGGGGCGCCGCTGGAGCGCTGCTGCGACGTCTGCGACATGCTCGAGTGGCTGCCGGACCCGGAGACGATCGCGGTCCGCCAGACCGGCCGCGCCAAGGCCGCCGCCGCTCCGCCCCCCGACCTCACCTCCGCTGACACGCCGCTCTTCGAGGCGCTGAAAGCCTGGCGCCTGACCGCGGCCGCCGGCAAACCCGCCTACACCGTCGCGAGCAACAAAACCCTGGCCGCGATCGCCGCCTCCCGCCCGAGCGACGAGCAATCGCTGCAGGCGATCAGCGGCGTCGGCCCCAGCTTCATCTCCAAGTTCGCGCCAGACGTGCTGGCGCTAATCGCCGAGCATCCGGCGGCGCTGGCCGAAGCGGCTTAAGAACCGGTCCAGCCCGCACACCTCCGTGGGCAGGTAGGTGTGCGAGCTGGCCCGGTCCCTCATCAGCTTTTCGTGAGTTCGCACTTACCGGCGCCATTCGCCGATCAGAGCGGACTCACGGAGCCAGACGGATCTCCGGCGGGGTGTGAGTGGAGGGGTCGGGGTGCCCCTGAAGCGTCTTGTGTTTTTTTGCTTCAGCGCTTTAGGCGTCAG
>JAWVEZ010000179.1:0-9443 GCA_033856455.1 Solirubrobacterales bacterium
GGCCAGCGTCCCCGCCTCCTCGATGAAGGCGCGGTGCTCGTCGATCTTCTCGGCCAGCTCCTCGACGCCCTCGCCGCGGGCAGCCTCGGTGCGCAGGATCGGCACGTTCCAGCCTTCGGGGTCGTGGGAGAGCGCGAGCACGCCGCGGACCTCGCGCAGCATCTGGTCGGTCAGTGGGTGGTCGGCCTTGTTGATGACGATGATGTCGGGGATCTCCATCACCCCGGCCTTCAGGGCCTGGATCGAGTCGCCGGAGCCGGGCATCAGCGCCAGCACGATCGTGTCGGCGTGGTCGACGATGTCGATCTCGGCCTGGCCGACGCCGACCGTCTCGATCAGCACGTCGTCTTTGCCGGCCGCGTCCATCACCAGCGCCACCTGCAGGGCCGCCTCGGAGAGGCCGCCGAGCGCGCCGCGCGAGGCCATCGAGCGGATGAACACGCCGGGGTCGAGGAAGTGGTCGGTGAGCCGGATCCGGTCGCCCAGCAGGGCGCCGCGGGTGAACGGGCTCGAGGGGTCGATCGAGAGCACCGCGACCTCGCGCTCGGCTTTGCGCAGCTCCCCGGTGAGGGCGCCGATCAGGGTGCTCTTGCCGACCCCGGGCGGGCCGGTGAAGCCGACGATCCGGGCCTTGCCGGTGCGCGGGTAGACCTCGCGGACCAGCTCCCAGCCGGCCGGGTCGTCGGACTCGATCAGGGTGATCGCGCGCGCCAGGGCGCGCTTGTCGCCGGCGAGAAGGCGCTCGGCCAGAGGTGCGGTCTTGGCGGTGTCAGTCAAGCCGGACCCAGCATAGAGTTGGCCCGCGATGCTCGGCTTCCTCGCCCAGAACAAAATGCTCAACCACCGCTATGGGCTGCTGCTCTGGCGCTACACGTGGCGCCGCCTGCTCACGCGGGCCGGTCGCCGCTGGCAGACCGACGGGTTCCTCTTCCTGGGGCGGCGCCTGGAACTGCAGATCGGCAAGCGGGGGGCGATCAGGTTCGGCCGCTTCGTCTGGGTCGGCGACGGCTCGAAGATCCGCTGCCACGAGGGAGAAGTCGAGATCGGGCGCAAGACGGTGATCGGCCAGGAGTGCACGATCTCCGCCTACCAGCGGGTGCGGATTGGCGAGCAGTGCGTGATCGCCGATCGCGCGATGTTCATCGACTTCGACCACGGGGTGGTCGAAGTCGAGCGGCCGATCCGCCTCCAGGGCATCTACAAGCGCGACGTCGAGGTCGGCTCCAACGTCTGGATCGGCTACGGCGCCTGCGTCCTGCGCGGGGTCAGGGTCGGCGACAACGCGATCGTCGGGACCAACTCGGTGGTGACCAGGGACGTCCCCGCCAACGCGGTCGTCGCCGGCATCCCGGCGCGGGTGATCCGGATGCGCGAGGCGCCGGCGCAGCTGCGCTGGCCCGACCCGGTCGAGCCCGACCCGAACGCGCATTCGACCCTGCAGCCACCCGCCTAACCGGCCCGCGGAGGGCGCTCCTGCAACGATTGGCGCGCCCCATGGAGACAACTGTCTGGCAGACAAAAGACTGCGGTAGGAACGGTGCGCCGCCGATGCGACAGCACCGTAAAAAGCGCTCCGAAGAGGTGGCGATTCGGTTCGGCCGCAACCTGGCGCGGGCGCGCCGGCTGGCCGCCCTCTCCCAGGAGGAGCTCGGCAATCGGGCCTCGCTGCACCGGACCGAGATCGGGATGCTCGAGCACGGCCAGCGGGTGGCGCGGATCGACACCGTGGTGAAGCTGGCCGGCGCGATGGCGATCCCGCCCGGCGACCTGCTCGAGGGCATCCACTGGGTCCCCGCAGACCCCAGCGGCGGCGGCTTCAGCTTCAGCGGGCCCGAGCCGGAGCCGCCGATGCGGCGCCGGCGCCGCGGCCAGGACTCCTAGGCGGCGCTGGTCTCCCCGACCAAGTCCGCGTAGATCTCGGCGCAAAATTAAGCCACGTCTGCCGCCCGTCTCCAATGCGTCTGGAAGTCGGGCCCTTTGGAATCTGGCTCAGCGATCGGCGGTGAAACTTGAATCGTTAGTGGGATAGGGAACTCCACTCCGAGAAGCAGTGCTTGACCTGGCGCCAGCGTGGGCAAGAACTCGGCAGCGGACCGATCTAGCTCACCCGCCGCCCGCTCGACCATTTCCCGATCTCGGTCATTCGTCAAGCGATGGACGAGAAGGGTCCCCATCTGACCGATGACCGCGTCAGGAATATCTCGGGGGCGCTGGGTAGCGAGGCAAATGCTGAGGGAATACTTTCGGCCCTCCTTTGAAATGAGATCAAAGGCGTCCAACGGGTATCGGCTGAACTCATCCCCAAGTTCCTTGTTGAGAAATTGATGAGCCTCGTCCACGCAAACCACAACAGGCTGCTCTCGAAACCGCTCTTCCCGGGCCCACCGAAGCAGGTTCCTACCCACACCATTTGCCACGATCTCCCTAACGTTTCGGTCGAACGCGAGATTCCTGAGGGAGACTCGAAGCACCGAAGTCTTGTCGTCTTGTAGAAATTTCTCCAGCGTTGCCAGCAGAGAAGGCAAGGCGCCTTGATCAAATATCGGGGCAAATTGAGGCGCAGAAAGATCGCTTTCAATTCGGGCCAATAGCGTCATGCACATGCTCAGGCTTCCTTCATCCGGATCGCCCCAGACTGAATGGTCTTTGACCCCGCGCTGCTGACCCCACCCGGATGGCCATACACACTCAAACTCGATCTGTTTGGGGAGATGACGCACATCGAAGTCCGCGTGAGGCTCCGCCAGATCTCCTGCGTGGACTGCGTATTCCGTTTCGAACGGCCCCTTTGCTCTGTTTGCTTTCGGAATGCAGCCGTCTTCAACTAGTACGTGAGTCTCTCCGAGGATACGAGCGAGCTTTAGGCTCTTGATTGCCTCGCGTAGACGCGGCCCTTGTACTTTGTCGGCCGGTTGGAACAGCGCAAAGAGGTCCCGCTCCTCAAGATGGATATATGGGAAGGAATGGGTCTCGCACGCATTTGGCCGATCCTTTCCCCCTAGGGACACATGTCGAACATGATCGTCTAGGGCGTAATACTCGCCCGTTGCATCGAGCAGAATCGCCTTCGCTTGAAACTTGGACACCCGCTCAATCACTCGCGCAAGTGACCAGCTCTTGCCACTCCCGGTCGCACCCAGAATCGCGCAATGGCGACCAAATAGACGCTCGGGAGTCACTCGGACCTTGGCCGATGCGGTGCCAGGCAGCTGCGCAAGGTCAAGGAGGAGTGCGGCGTCATTCTTCTCCTCGTCAGTGACTCGTCCGACGATCCATGCCACCAGGGCAGGATCCACGGAGTAAGCCCTAGCCCCGATTGACGGGAACCGCGTCACGCCTCGCTCGATGGGATCACCACTAAGGGGCACCGACGTCAGGAGCTGAACAGTTCCAAGCGGGTGAGCCTCGGCGCCTCTGGTCACTCCCGGCTCGACTGACAGTCTCTCCCGCTCAGGGAGTCGAACCTCCGTCAACCTCGCAAGCACAGCCACATCACCGGCATCGAGCATCAAGAATTGGCCTACGTCGTTGCCGCCGGGCCGCTCGCCGTGATGCAGCTCGCCATCCAAGCGGGAAGCCAAAGGCAGATTGACGCGGGCCCGAGAAGGCCCAATCTCAACAACGGTGCCTATGTAGCGCTCGGGCTCAAATGGGTAGGAGACGAGCGCTTCAGCCATCAATCAGCGAGGCTAGACGGGTCGCGTGAGTCTCGCCATCCATGCGGGCGACAAGGTCTGGCTTCTCGTCGTCGAATTCATCAAATGACCCCGCCACAAGAGCAATTCGCCTGTCTCCACGCTGGATCAACTTCTTCAGATCCCCGGCGACTCCATCTGTCTTCTTCTCGAGACTGCGGGCGACGACAACGACGTTAATCCCCACATTCCCTCGAATCGCTGCCATAAATGGCTCTGCCAGATGACGATCCTCGAAGCCGGAACCCGCCACGATTAGTCCGGTCCCCGAGCGCCGCAACATGGCTTGAAAGCGGCCCATCAACTCCAAGAAGGGCTGTTGATACGACACCTCGAACTTGCTAGAGCGCGGATAAACAATCGCCGGACGCTTACTTGGATTCCCGCGCCGGATCTTGCCGTCCTCAGCAACCCAATCGATGGATCCGTGCAGCTTATGTAGCTGGACCACGTTGGGAACCCAGTCGATCGGCTCCATGGCACCGGTGGGCTCCCTGCGAGCGTGATCTCGGTCAAACACCACGGGGTCGAACAGAGCCGGATTCGAAAACGTAAAACCGTCGATTACGGCAAAACCGAGCCGCGCAGCGGCGGTCTCGAACGCCAAGTCGTAGTTGGTAGTGAAGATCTGAGTCCGAGGAAGCTTCGTCGACCGGCGTGCAACCTTCCGCAGGAAAACTTCGTGCGTGGCCAGTTCGGTTCCCTTCTCGATGAAGTTGCAGGAGCCTGCAATTGCCTCCTCCCCCGCCTCGATGAACTGGTAGAGCTGTGTGTCCGGCCTCAGCTCCTGCTGCATCTGGCAGCGCGATAGCAATAGCTCAATGTCCTCTCGAGCATCCTGGGGCCAAGCGACCTTCTCCAGGACCTCTAGAAAGCGAGATTCGTTCGTTGCTTTAACGGCCCGCCATAGATCGGCCATCGTAGGTGCTGGACTAGCCGAGTCGGGATTGATGCAGCGGCTGGTGCCAAGGCCCGCGAGAACTGCCAGATACCTACTGGTGAGCACCTGCGTACAGAACGAATTGAAGGCTCCCGCATCCTCGCCGTCCACGGCCTGCCATCCGTCTGATTCGGAAGTGAGAAAGCGAGCGGTCATCGCTTCTCAAAGAAGCCCAGCTGGACCAGGGAGGAGGTCAGCCATCTGTGAGACGACCCTAGGTCCAAAGCAGAATACGGTCTTGGTGAGCCGTTCATGAACGGGACTGTATTAGACAGGTACGCACGCACCAAACCCGAGCACGTCCACCAGCAGACCGTTCGCCTGGGACTTCGTTAGGCGGCGCTGGTCTCCCCCACCAGGTCCGCGTAGATCTCGGCGGTGCTAGTGGCGACGTCGGCCCAGTCGAAGCGCAGCACGTGCTCGTAGGCCTCGGCGACCAGGCGCCGGCTCAGCTCGTCGTCGCGCAGCACCCGCACCGCGACCTCGCCGAGCGCCTCGGGATCGTGGGCGGGGAAGCGCAGCCCGGCTTCCTCGTGCGGGACGACCTCGCGCAGGCCGCCGGTGTCGGCGACGATGCAGGGACAGCCCGAGGCCATCGCCTCCAGCGCGACCAGGCCGAAGGGCTCGTAGATCGAGGGGACCACGGTGAGGTCGGCGATCCGGTAGAGCGAGTGCAGGACGTCGTCGCCGATCCAGCCGAGGAAGGTGCCGTGATCCATCAGCCCCAGCTCCTCCGCCTGGCGGTGCAGCTCGGCCTCGTGGGTGCCCGAGCCGGCGACCAGGAAGCGGGTCCCCGGCGCCTCCGCGATCACCCGCGGCATCGCCTCCAAGGCCAGCTGGAATCCCTTCTCGTAGACGAGCCGGCCGATCAGCAGGACCAGCTTCTCGTCCGGGGCGGCGAACTCGGCACGCAGCCGGGCCAGCTCGGCCGGGTGCTGGCTCGGCAGGTCCTCGGGGTCGATCCCGTTCGGGATCACCCTGACGAGGTCTTCCTTGACGCCGAAGATGTCGACGATCTGCTCGCGCATGTAGTGGGAGCAGGCGATCGTCCGCGCCGAGCGGTTGACGATCCAGCGCTCGACCCCGTGGATGTAGGTCTGGGGATGCTTGTCGACCCAGCCCTGGTGGCGGCCGTACTCGGTCGCGTGGATCGTCGTCACCAGCGGCGCCCCGAAGCGCTTGGCGAGGTGGTCGCAGGCGTTGGCGACCAGCCAGTCGTGGCCGTGGACGACGTCGTATCTGTAGCGGTCGCCGAGCTCGACCCCGGCGGCCAGCATGTCGGAGTTCATGCGCTCGACCCAGGCGACGAACTCGCCGAGGTCGGTCGGTCGCTTCGGCTCGCGGATGCGGTGGATGACGACGCCGTTGGTGCGCTGCTCGGCCGGCGACTCCTCTCCCCCGCGGGTCAGCACGTGGACGTCGATGCCCTGCTCGACCAGCGCCTCCGAGAGCTTGCGGACGTGACGCGCCAGGCCGCCCTCGATCAGGGGTGGGTACTCCCAGGAGAGGATCAGGATTCGGGTCATTCGTGTGAGTCAGGGCTCCAGCAGGGGCGCGAGACTCATGTCCGGGGCAATCGAACGCATACGCGAATCGGTGTCGAATGGGGAGTCTATGGCCTCCAGCATCGCCCGCGCGTGGTCGGTCGCCCGCTGGTAGGGGTAGTCGCCCGCCTGGCCGCGCTGGTCGAGGAAGGCCCAGTCGCTGGCCTGCATGGCGAGCAGCTCGCGGGCGGCGCGGGCGGCGGCGTCGCCGCGCAGGCCGTTGGCGAGCGCCCGCAGCAGGCGCAGCTCCATCCGCCGCCCCGCCCAGGCGAGGTCGGCGACCGGGGGCGAGTCCCAGGTGCGCAGGTTCTTGCCCTCGCCCCAGGTGGAAGCGCGCAGCGGGCGCTGCTCGGGCTCGTGCTCGGCCAGCGCGGTCGGGACGTCGACCAGGCGCACGCCGGCTTCCGCCGCCCCCTCCAGCACCGCCCGCAGCCAGAGCGGGCCCTCCGACCACCAGTGGCCGAGCAGCTCGGTGTCGATCGCGAAGACGAGCAGGCCGCGGCGGCCGCGCGCTTCCTCGTACCCGCGCAGGCGGGCGGCGACGGCGGTGAGGAACTGGTCGGCCTGGCGCCGCGCCACGGCGGCCGCTGGCTCCGGGTCGTACGCACCGCCGCCGATCTTCCAGATCCGGATCCCGCGCAACGACTTGCCTTCGAACTCGGCGTAGGCGGGGTCGGAGGGATAGCCGTCGAGCGCCCAGAGCCAGCCGATCGCCTCCCAGTCGATCGGCAGCGCCACCGGGCCGGCGGCGGTGCGAATCGGGGCGAGCGCGGCGAGCGGCTCCTCGTGGGCGCTCTGGTCGACGCAGAACCAGGACGCGCCGTGCTCGGCGAGCCGCCACTCGAGCCCGGGCGCGTAGGCGCACTCCGGCAGCCAGACGCCGCCGTCCCAGCCGAAGCGGCGGCGGTGCGAGCGGATGCCGGCGTCGAGCTGCAGGGCGAGGCCCTGGCGGGTCGCCAGCAGCGGCAGCACGGCGTGGGTCGCCGCCGAGGTGGCGAGCGCCACCCGGCCCTCGGCGTGGGCGCGCTGGAAGGGCCGCAGGGGATTGCCGCCGTCGGCGTCGAGCAGCTCCAGCGCCCGCCGGTAGCGGGCCAGCTCCCCTTCGCAGGCGGGGCGGCACTCGGCCGGCACCTCGCGCAGGTCGGCTTCCGCCGCGCCGATCCGCCACTCGACCAAGAACTCGCGCAGGCGCCGGGCGGTGGCGCCGTCCTCGAGCTGGTCGGCGAGCACCGGGGTGACGGTCATGGTCAGGTCGCGCGCCACCTCGAGGACCGGCAGGTAGGAGCGGATCACCGCGTCGAACAGCCACTCCTCGCCGAACGGGTAGGTCCCGAAGCCCTCGACGTAGGGCATGTGGGAATGGAGGACGAGCGCCAGGTCGCCGGCGTCGCCGGCCCGGCTCATGCCGGCCACCTCATCCCGGCAGGCGGCAGACCGCGAGGAAGTCCAGTGCCTTGTCGAGGCCGTCCCCGCGGAGGCGGAAGTCGGAGGCGGCGATCGCCGGCGTGAAGCGGTCGTAGAACGGCTTGGTCAGGCCGAGCCGTTTGTGGACGCTGTCCCAGCCGAGCTTGATCGCGATCTCGTGGGCGCGCAGCTTGCGGGCGTGGAAGAGGCCGAGCAGCTCGACCTCGGGGAAGTGCGCCTCGCAGAGCGCCCGGAACTCCTCGGCCCGGTACTCGTGCACGTGCCAGGGGTTGTCGGACTTCTCCGCCCCGGGCGGCGCCAGGGTCAGCAGGTTCGGGGTCGAGACGTAGGCGACGCCGCCGGGATCCAGCATGGACTTGAAGTGCTCGAGGATCGCCCCGGCGTCCTGCACGTGCTCGATCGTCTGCAGGAAGACGACCGCGTCGCAGGGCTCGGCGAAGCTCTCGACCAGGTCGCGCTCGAAGCGCAGGTTGGGGCGCACGTAGCGCAGCCGGGCGTGCTCGTGGGCCTCGGGGTTGGCGTCGACGCCGACCACACTCCCGGCGCGGCGCGCCAGCACGTCGGAGCCGTAGCCCTCGCCGCAGGCCATGTCGACGACGCGGCGCCCCTCGGAGCGCGCCGCGATCCACTCGTAGACGACCAGATGGCGCCGGTACCAGTAGTTCTCCTCGGGCACGTCGGGCAGCGTGCGCTCGCCGGTCAGCGGCAGCGGCGGCACCCCGGCCGGCTGGTTTTCCTGCAGGTAGGTCCGCTTCACGAACGCAGACCGTATTAGAGTTCCCGCGCGATGCCGGCCTCTCCCTCCGCCAGTGCGGACCACATCAAGGACGTGAACACGCGGTACCACGACGCCGCAGCCGAGGAGTACGACGCCAAGTGGGGCATCGACTTCGGCGACATCGGCCAGCGCCAGGTGCGCCTGAAGCTGGTCAAGGCGCTGGGTGGGCTCGACGGCCGCAGCTTCGGCGACGCCCTGGAGATCGGCTCCGGCACCGGCTACTTCTCGCTCAACCTGGTCCAGCTCGGCGTCATCGAGCGGCTGACGGCGACCGACATCTCACCGGGGATGCTGAAGCGGCTGACAGCGACCTCCGAGGCGCTCGGCGTCGAGCACGTCACCACCGTGGCCACCGAGGCCGAGGAGCTTCCCTTCGAGGACGAGAGCTTCGACCTCGTCTTCGGCCACGCCGTCCTCCACCACATCCCCGACCTCGGCAAGGCCTTCGCCGAATTCCGCCGGGTCCTGCGGCCGGGCGGGATGATCGCCTTCGCCGGCGAGCCCTCGCGCTACGGCGACCGCCTCGCGGCGCTGCCGAAGCGGACCGGCATGCTGGTCGCGCCCGCCTGGCGCCGGCTGATCGGCGCCGAGCACCGCGCCGTCGCCGAAGCCGAGCAGTCCCACGGCCACGCGCTGGAGAGCGAAGTCGACGTCCACGCCTTCGCCCCCGCCGACCTCCGCCGCATCCTCGCCACCTCCGGCTTCGAGCAGCGCCGGGTCGGCGGCGAGGAGCTGCTCTCCAACGCCTGGGGCTGGGGCCTGCGCACGGTCGAGTCCTCCGCCGAGCCGGAGTCCGTCCCCTTCCGCTGGCGCCGCTTCGCCTTCCGCAGCTACATCGCCCTGCAGAAAGTCGACACCCGCGTGCTCGAGCCCTACCTCCCGGCCGAGCTCTTCTACAACCTGCTGGTCAGCGGCCGCAAGCCGGCATAGCGCAAGCGCTGCCACCGGGCCAGTGCTCGTTCCGGTGGGACTTATGACCGCATAGCGAGCAAATCTCCCACCGGAAGCGCCGAGCCGGGCCACCACGCACACCGACCTGCCCTGTGGGTGTGCGTGGTGGC
>JAWVEZ010000180.1:0-5374 GCA_033856455.1 Solirubrobacterales bacterium
GAACTCGCCCCAGAGCCCGATCGTCGGCGAGCTGGGCGGGCCAGCGTGGCCGCCGGCCCGGAAGACCGCCTCGCAGCCGTCGCGCAGCAGCCGCTCGTTCAGCGCCCGCCACCAGGGGCTGCCCGGCGGATCGGCATCGAGCCCGTTGAGTACGCTGCGCTGCGCCTCCCAGCGCATGAACGAGAGTGCGGCGCGGCGGAACGGGCGGTGACGCGGGGCCCGGCCGGCCGGGCCGTGGTAGGTGTCGCCGGCGAGGGCGAGGCGGGCGCGGGGATCGTCGCGGACCGCGGCGACCCGGGCGACCGCGAGTGCGGCGGCGCTCATTCGCCCAGCGCGGTCATCGTTTCCAGCAGCGACTCGACCAGGGAGGGGACGTGGTAGCCGCCCTCCTGGACGAAGCCGAGCGGGACGCCGAGGCGGGCGGCGAGGTCGCGGAGGCGGGTTGCCATCGCCGCGAACGAGCTCGACTCGAGCTCGCAGCTGGCCAGCGGGTCGGCGCGATGGGCGTCGTAGCCGGCGGAGACGAGGATCAGCTGCGGCTCGTACCGCTCGGTCCTGGGAATCACCACCTCGTCGACCAGGCCCAGCCAGAGCTCCTCGCCGGCGCCGGGCGGGACCGGCAGGTTCACGGTGTAGCCCTCGCCGGGGCCGGAGCCCCGGTCCTCGGCTGGCCCGGTGCCGGGGTAGAGCGGCATCTGGTGGATGCTGAAGAAGAGGACGTCGGCGCGCTGGCGGAAGATCTCGGCGGTGCCGTTGCCGTGGTGGACGTCCCAGTCGAAGATCGCCACCCGCCGGAGGCCGAGGTCGGCGATCGCCATCGCGGCGGCGACCGCCACGTTGTCGAAGAAGCAGAAGCCCATCGCCCGCTCGCGTTCGGCGTGGTGGCCGGAGGGACGGACGCAGGCGTAGCCCGCCGGCGCCTCGCCGCGCAGCAGCGCCCGGGTCAGCTCGCAGGCGCCCCCCGCCGCGTGCAGCGCCGCCCGGTAGGTGGCCTGGTCGACCGCGGTGTCGGCGTCGATCCGCCCGCCGCCTGCCTCCGAGAGCTCGCGGATCGAGGCGACCAGCCGGGGGCTGTGGACCAGCTCCAGCTCGCGCTCGCTCGCCGCCGGCGCCTCCCGCCGCTCCCAGCCGAGCCAGTCGCGCTCCGCCAGCGCCGCCTCGATCGCGACCATCCGTTCCGGCGTGTCCGGATGCCCCGGCATCAGCAGCGTCGGGTCGTGTTCGAGGCCGGCGGGGTGGCTGAAGAACAGCACCGCGCGACTCTATGCCAGCCGCGCCGCGGTTTCGCCGAGGATCTGGCGCACGTAGTCGCGCTCGTACTTCACCTGGTGATGGGAGAAGCGCAGCCGGGCGTAGCCCGCGGCGGTGTGAGTCTGGTCGCGGCGTGCGTCCTTGGCCTGGGCCGAGGGCGTGCGGTGGTAGCGCAGCCCGTCGGTCTCGACGACCAATTTCAGGTCGGGCCAGAAGAAGTCGACTTCGTAGCCGTTCACTATTTCCTGGGTGAGGGGGAGAGGGAGCCCAACTTCCGGGACCAAGGGAAGAAAAAGGCGTTCGAGCTCCTCCTGGGTGAGGACGAAGGTGTCCTTGTCGAGGAGAGCGCAGAGCCGCTTCGCTCCGGGGACCCCGACGTAGGCGACGAGCTGCTCGCGCAGGTCGTCGGCGCGGATCACCTCGAGCTTGTCGGCCTCGTTGATCGAGCGCAACAGGAGCTTCGTCGGCAGCTCGGTGGACAGGTCGATCAGGGTGCGGACCGGGGAGGTGATCGGGATCCGGTGCAGGGCGCCGACGTCCCGGCTGGGTAGGGAGGGGCGGCGGCGCACGCGCAGGTCCGGGAGGCGGAGCGGATGGGCGACCCGGACACCGACTTCGATCCGTCCTGCCCGCTCCTCGCAGATCCCGTAGAGGGCGCCGGCACTCCGGTGGGTGAGGAAGGCACCTTCGCCGCAGGCCAGGACCGCGGCCATCCATCTTCCTTTGGGAGAGAGATCCCTCCTCCCGACCGAGTAGACGCCGCGCATCACCTTGTGCAAGCGCCCGGTCTTGACCCGGTGGCGAATCGCCTTCTCGCTGAAGCCGAGGGCGCGCATCTGCCTCCACGCGAGCACCCCATGCTGGGCCCGGGCAAGGCCCCAGGCTTCCGCTGAGCGTCCTCGATGTTCTACCGCCCCCATAGGGGCGGTAAGGCATCGGGGGCGGCGGGGTCTCCCCCCTAGGTGCGCGCGGGGGCGGTGCGGGAGGTGGCTAGGCGCTCGAGGGCCCAGAGGACGAGGGCGAGGGCGAGGAGGGCGGCGGCGCGGAGCCAGGTCTCGCCTTCGACCTGGGTCATCGCGATCACGCAGCCGATGATTCCCAGCACCGGGATCGGCCGCGGGACTTCGAAGTGGTCCTCCTCGATCGGGTCGCGGCGCAGGACCAGCACGGTCACGTTGACGACGATGAAGACGAAGAGCAGCAGCAGCACCGTGGTGTCGGCGAGGGCGCCGAGGTCGCCGGAGACGATCAGCGCCGCCGAGAGCAGCGTCGTGAAGACGATTGCCACCCACGGGGTGCGCCGTTTGCTGAGCCGGGCGAAGGGCGCGGGGAGCACGTCCTCTTTCGACATCCCGTAGAGCAGCCGCGAGGCCATGATCATGTTGATCAGGGCGCCGTTGGCGAGGGCGAGCAGGCCGATCGCCGAGAAGACCTTGGTCGAGATCGCCAGCGGCCCGATCTGGACCACCTCCAGCAGGGCGCCTTCGGAGGAGACGAGCTTCTCGGTCGGAACCGCCATCGAGGCGACCATCGTCACCGCGAGGTAGATCAGGCCGGCGGCGAAGAGCCCGGTGAAGAGCGCGAAGGGATAGACCTTCCTCGGCTCCCGGGTCTCCTCGGCGATGTTGACCGAGTCCTCGAATCCGATCAGCGCGTAGAAGGCGACCGCGGCGCCGGCGAGGATCGCCAGCAGCGGCCCGGTCCCGTCCTTGAACTCGAACGCCCGCGCGGGCTCGCCGATCCCGTCGCCGAGCGCGCCGAGGCCGATGATCACGACGAGGATCAAGCCGCCGACCTCGACCAGGGTCATGACGAGATTGATCCGCACCGAGAAGTCGATCCCGATGTAGTTGACGACGGCGACGATGGCGATGAAGGCGAGGGCCGCGATCACCACCTCGATCGAGACGAATTCGCTCAGGTAGTCGCCCCCGAAGGCGCGCGCCAGCGTGCTCGCCGAGGCAACCCCTGAAGCCATCACGGTGAAGGCGACGAGGAACGAGGCGAGCTGGCTGTTGAAGGCCTTCTTGGTGTAGAGGGAGGCGCCGCCGGCGCGCGGGTACTTGCTGACCAGCTCGGCGTAGGAGCCGGCGGTCAGCCCGGCGAGCAGGAGGGCGACCATGAAGGCCAGCCAGATCGCTCCCCCGACCTCCCCGCCGACCTCGCCGACCAGCGCGTAGATGCCGCCGCCGAGGATGTCGCCGAGGATGAAGAAGACGAGCAGCGGGCGGGAGACGACCCGTTTCAGCCCGGCGTCGTTCGATCCAGCCTGCCCGGGGGGACGATCCACCTTCAGCTCCTGACCGAGAGTTCTCCGTGTGGCCGGTTGCTACCCCGTGGCCCGGGAAGCAACCGCCATCATGGGGCGATGCGCGCGATGGTTTTGGAGCGGGCCGGCGAGCCGCTGGTGGCGAGAGAGCTTCCCGATCCGGCTCCGGGGCCCGGCCAGGTGCTGCTCGCGGTGCGCGCCTGCGGGGTCTGCCGCACCGATCTGCACATCCTCGACGGCGAGCTGAGCGAGCCGAAGCTGCCGCTGGTGCCGGGCCACCAGATCGTCGGTGAGGTGGTCGGCGCGGGGGAGCGATCGGAACGCTTTGCGATCGGCGAGCGGGTCGGCGTGCCCTGGCTCGGCTGGACCGACGGGACCTGCCGCTACTGCGCCGACGGCCGCGAGAACCTCTGCGACGCGGCCCGCTTCACGGGCTACGACATCGACGGCGGCTACGCGGAGCTGGCGGTCGCCGACGAGCGCTTCTGCTTCTCGCTGCCCGCTGACTTCACCGACCAGGCCGTGGCGCCGCTGCTCTGCGCCGGGCTGATCGGCTACCGGGCGCTGCGCCTGGTCGGCGAGGCCGAGCGGATCGGCTTCTACGGCTTCGGCGCCGCCGCCCACATCCTCTGCCAGGTCGCCGTCCACGAAGGCCGCCGCGTCTTCGCCTTCACCCGCGCGGGCGACGCCGAGGGGCAGGCGTTCGCGCGCCGGCTCGGGGCCGAGTGGGCCGGGTCCTCGGAGGAGGCTCCCCCGGAGGAGCTCGACGGGGCGATCGTCTTCGCCGCGGCCGGGGCGCTGATGCCGGCGGCACTGCGGGCCAGCGCCAAGGGCGCGCGGGTGATCAGCGCCGGCATCCACATGAGCGACATCCCCTCCTTCCCCTACGAGATCCTCTGGGAGGAGCGGACGCTCGGCTCGGTCGCCAACCTGACCCGCCGCGACGGTGAGGAGTTCCTGGCGTTGGCGCCGCGCGTCCCGGTCCGCACCGAGGTGACGACCTACCCGCTGGAGCGGGCGAACCAGGCGCTCGAAGACCTGCGGGCGGGACGGTTCCGCGGCGCCGCCGTGCTCGCGCTAGCGTCGGGTGCCTGATGCTCTTCGTCGTCACCACCCGCCTTCCCGGCCCGGCCCTGGAGCTGCTGCGGGCGGAGGGTGAGCTGCGCGCCGCCGACCTCTCCGGGGTGCTGCCGCGGGAGCAGTTGCTCGGCCTGGTCGCGGGCGCCGACGTCGTCCTCACCCAGCTCGGCGACCGGGTCGACGACGAGCTGCTCGAGGCCGCCGGGCCGGGGCTGCGCTGCGTCTGCAACGTCGCGGTCGGCTACGACAACGTCGACCTCGAGGCGCTGGCGCGGCGCGGCGTCGCTCTCACCAACACGCCCGGGGTGCTCGACGACGCGACCGCCGACCTTGCGCTCGGCCTGATCCTCGCGGCGACGCGGCGGCTGGGGGAGGGGGAGCGGCTGATCCGCTCCGGCGAGCCCTGGCGCTGGAGCATGGACTTCCTGCTCGGCCGCGGCCTGCGCGACAAGCTGCTCGGCGTCGTCGGGCTGGGCGCGATCGGCGGCCGGGTCGCCGAGCGGTCCCGGGCCTTCGGGATGCGCGTCGCCTACTGCAACCGCGGCGAGGCGCCGGCGGCGCTGACCGAGCGCCTCGAGGCGGAGCGTCTGGAGTTGGACGAGCTGCTTGCCCGCGCCGACGTCCTCACCCTGCACACCCCGCTGACCGAGCAGACCCACCATCTGATCGGCGCCCGTGAGCTCGGCCTGATGAAGCCGACCGCGACCCTGGTCAACACGGCGCGCGGGCCGGTGGTCGACGAGGCGGCGCTGGTCGCGGCACTGCGCGACGGCG
>JAWVEZ010000181.1:0-4566 GCA_033856455.1 Solirubrobacterales bacterium
GGCGATCAGCGGCAAAGCGACCCGCTCGATCGGCGTCTGGCAGGGCTCCGCCGCCCAGCAGGCCCAGGAGATGGTTCCCGAGGGGGTCACCGTCATCTCCGCCCTGCACACGGTCGGCGCCCCGACCCTGGCCGACCTTGGCGCGGAGCTCGGCGAGGACGTGCTCGTCTGCGGCGACAAGAAGGCCGACAAGGCGCGGGTGGCGCGGCTGATCGAGCTGATTCCTGGGCTGCGCGCGGTCAACGCCGGACCCCTCGAGATGGCGCGGATCGTCGAGCAGCTGACCCCGATGCTGATCTCGGTCAACAGCCGCTACAAGGTCCACGCCGGCATCCAGCTCACCGGGTTGCCCGACGCAGACCACTGGGAGTAGGCCGGGTGCGGGTCGCGCTCCTCGCCGGCGGCACCGGCGGCGCCAAGCTCGGCGCCGGGATGCAGGAGGAGGTCGGCGACGAGCTGGCGGTGATCGCCAACACCGGCGACGACGTCGAGACGCTGGGCGTCCACGTCTCCCCCGACCCCGACCTCTGCACCTACTGGCTCAGCGGCGAAATCAACGAGGAGCAGGGCTGGGGCATCCGCGACGACAGCTCCACCGTCTTCGAGCGCCTGCGGCAGCTCGGCGCGCCGAGCTGGTTCGGGCTGTCGGACCGCGACCTCGCCGCCTGCCTCTACCGCCGCCAGTTCATCGAGGAGGGCGGCACGCCGACCCACGCCCAGGCCCAGATCGCCCGCGGCCTCGGGGTCGCGGCCCAGGTCCTGCCGATGTCCGACCAGCCGGTCCGGACCAAGGTGATCACCGAGGCCGGCCGCCGCGACCTGCAGGAGTACCTGATCATCGACGGTGGCAAGCCGACGGTGCTCGGGGTCGAGCTGGAGGGAATCGCCGAGGCCGAGCCGAGCCCGGCGGTCCTCGACGCCCTGCGCAAGGCCGACGCGATCGTGATCGGCCCCTCCAACCCGGTGATCAGCATCGGCCCGATCCTCGCGATCCCCGGCATGCGCGAGGCGATCGCCGCCTCCCCCGCCCCGGTCGTCGCGGTCAGCCCCTACGTCGCCGGCGCGGTCGTCAAGGGACCGACCGACCGCTTCATGGAAGCGATCGGGCGCCCGACCACCGCCGCCGGGGTCGCCTCGCTCTACGCCGGGCTGGTCGACGGCATCGTCGTCGACGAGGGCGACCCGGACCCGCCGCCGACCGACCTCCCCCACCTCGCCACCGCGACCCTGATGGAGGGCTCCGCCGGCCGCGCCCGGCTCGCCCGCATCGTGCTCGACTACGCGGAGAGCCTCGCCGGCTGATCCCGAGGGCTAGTCTCAGCCACCCCCATGGCGACCGCGATCCTCCCCGTCAAGCGCTTCGACGACGCCAAGCAGCGCCTCACCGCCGGCTACGAGCCCGAACAGCGGCGGGCGCTGGTCGCGGCGATGGTCGAGGACGTGCTCGAGGCGGTCGCGAAGGCGCGCACGATCGAGCGCACGATCGTCGTCACCGGCGACCCGATCGCCCAGGAGCTGGCCGCCGAAGCCGGCGCCGAGGTCATCCCCGACCCCGGCGACGCCGGCCACGTGCAGGCGGTGCTGGCCGGGATCGCCCGGGCCGAAGTCGAGGGCGAGGACACGGTCGTGCTGCTGCCCGGCGACTGCCCGCTGCTCGACCCCCAGGAGCTCGACCGCCTGCTGACCGGCGTCCCCGAGCGCTATGTGACGATCGTCCCCGACCGCCACGGCACCGGCACCAACGCCCTGGTCCTGCGCCCGCCGAGCGCGATCGTCCCCGCCTTCGGCGAGGGCAGCTGCGAGCGCCACGTCGAGGCGGCGCGGGCCGCCGGCATTCCCTACGGGGTCGAGGAGCTGGCCTCGCTCGGCCTCGACCTCGACACCCCCGCCGACGTCGTCGCCCTCACCACCAAGCTGATGAGCCAGCCCGGCCGCGCCCGCCGCACCGTCCGGGCGCTGGGAATTTGACCGAGCTGGCCGTCCGCAGCGTCGACGGCCTGCCCGAGTTCGCCGCCGGGATGGCGGTCGGGACCGAGATCGCCGCCCGCGCCGAGCTGGCCGCGGGCGACCTCGTCGTCGTCTCCCAGAAGATCGTCTCCAAGGCTGAGGACCGGCTGCGCAAGCTCTCCTCGGTCCTGCCCGGCAGCGAAGCGCGCAAGATCGCCGCGGTGCTGGGCAAGGAGCCGGCGCTGGTCCAGCTGGTGCTCGACGAGAGCGCCGAGGTGCTGCGGGCCGAGCGCAGCGTCCTGATCGTCGAAACCGTGCACGGGCTGGTCTGCGCCAACGCCGGCATCGACAGCTCCAACCTGCCCGACGACGACACCGTCTGCCTGCTGCCCGAGGACCCGGACGCCTCCGCCCGGCGGATCCGCGCCGAGCTGACGGCGGCCAGCGGCGTCGAGCCGCTCGGCCTCGTGATCGCCGACAGCTTCGGCCGCGCCTGGCGGCTCGGGCAGGCCGAGGTGGCGATCGGCTGCGCCGGCCTGGCGCCGCTCGACGACTGGCGCGGACGCCGCGACTCGAGCGGGCGCGAGCTGGAGGCGACCCTGATCGCGATCGCCGACGAGGCCGCCGGCGCCGCGGACCTCGTCCGCGACAAGGCGAGTGGAACGCCGGCGGCGGTCGTGCGCGGCCTCGGCCGATACGTCGGTGCCGAGGACGGACCCGGGGCCGCCGCCCTGCGCCGCCCGCGCGAAGAGGACCTCTTCCGCTAGGCGGCGCCGATCCCTTTGCCTTTGGTCGCCCTCTGGGCGACCAAAGGCAAACGGAACGGGGGGTTAGTCCCGTTTGAGGGCGTCCTTGACCTTGTCGGTCAGCTTGTCAAGGCCCTCCTTGGCCTTGCCGGTGGCCTGGTCGACCTTGCCCTCGCGCTCGAGGTCCTTGTCGCCGGTCAGGTTGCCGGCGGCCTCCTTGACGCGCCCTTTGGCGTCGTCCTTGTTGTGAATCTCCTCAGCCATGTCTCACTCCTTTCCTGGTGGCTTGACCTGTTCCCAGGCCTACCCGGATAAGGAGCGGCTCAAGCGGCGACGGCGTCGAGCGGATACCGCTCGATCACCTCATAAAGCGTTGAGCGCTGCGCCGGCTCCCGTCCCGCCGCCCGCGCCGCCCCGATCAGCTGCTCGGGCTCCAGGCGCACGCCGTGCTGGGAGCCGGCCATGCGGGAGATGTTCTCCTCCATCAGGGTGCCGCCGAGGTCGTTGACGCCCCAGCGCAGCGCCTCGGTCGCGCCCTCCAGGCCCATCTTCACCCAGGAGGCCTGCAGGTTGGTGACGCTCTTGCCGAGGGCGAGCCGGAAGGCGGCGGTGTGCTTGAGGTTCTCCCGCATCGAGATCTCCTCGATCCCGTGGGTGCGCCCGAGCAGGGTGGTGAAGGGGATGAAGGAGAGCGGGACGAACTCGGTGATCCCGCCGGTCCGCTCCTGCAGGCCGCGGATCACCCGCATGTGGCGGGCCAGCTCCCGCGGCTCCTCGATGTGGCCGAACATCACCGTCGAGGTCGAGCGCAGGCCGGCGCGGTGGGAGGCTTCGATGATCTCGACCCAGCGGGCGACCGGGAGCTTGTTCGGGGAGATCCGCTGCCGCACCCCGTCGTCGAGCACCTCGGCGGCGGTGCCGGGGGTCGAGCCGAGGCCGCAGTCGAGGAGGTATTCGAAGACCTCGAGCGGGCTCTTGCCGGAGACCTCGCAGGCCCAGTTGATCTCCATCGGCGAGTAGGCATGGAGGTGGAGCTGGGGGGCCGTCTCCTTGGCCAGGCGCAGCCACCTGCCGTACTCCTCGAGGGTCAGGTCGGGATGGATGCCGCCCTGCATGCAGAGCTCGGTGGCGCCGAAGGAGACCGCCTCCTCGATCCGCGCCGCGAAGTCCTGCTCGTTCACTTCGTAGGCGTCGGGGGAGCGCTTGCCCTGCCCGAAGCCGCAGAAGGCGCAGCCGACGATGCAGACGTTGGTGAAGTTGATGTTGCGGTTGACGACGAAGGTGACCGTGTCCCCGGCCAGCTCCGCCCGCAGCTCGTCAGCCGCGACCCGCATCTCCTCGATCACCTCAGGGCGGGTCTCGGCGAACAACGCGGTCAGCTCGTCCTCAGAGAGAGCGAGCCCCTGCCTACCTTTGGCAATCGCCAGCGGGGCCAGCTGAGGTTCGATCACCTCTTCGCTTCGCCGGCCCGAGCCTTTGCGCGGAATGAAGCTCCAGTACTTCAGCTTGATCACGTCCAGGACCCCCTGCTCCATCCACTCCGGGTCCATGTACTGCGGATAGACGCAGAGCCGCTCCGTCAACGCGTAGCCCTTCGGCGCCAGCTCCTTGCGGACCTGGTGCGGCGAGGGGAACGGCTCCTCGGGGCTGATGTGGTCCCCGTTGGCGCTGAGCCCGCCTAGATCGGTGGCGCCCGCCTCGACCAGCTCTGGCCAGAAGTCGGAGAGATTCGGCGGCACCTGGACGCCGACGTCCGGCATAAGACGCTTCGTCTCCTGAATCAGCCGCTTGATCTCCTCCAAGCCCACAGGGTTGGCCCAGCTGGGAATCGCAGGCGGCTCGTGGGGCGAGGGGGATGGGTCCGAACGAACCT
>JAWVEZ010000182.1:0-7179 GCA_033856455.1 Solirubrobacterales bacterium
GTTGAGGACCTGGCCGTGCACGTAGTTGGCGTGGCCGGAGCAGAGGAAGAGAACCGGGCCGGCCGCCTCCTCGGGTGTGGCCGGGCGGCCTAGCGGGATGATCGCCGAGGCCATCGCCCGCATCTGCTCGGGGATGCCGAGCTCGATCTTCTCGCCGCTCGGGGAGGTCATCTCGCAACCCTCCTCTCTGGCGGCGGTGAGGCGGGTGTCGACGAAGCCGAAAGCGACCGCGTTGACGTTGATCTTGAACTGGCCCCACTCCTTGGCGAGGGTTTTGGTCACCCCGACCACGCCCATCTTCGCCGCCGAGTAGTTGACCTGGCCGGCGTTGCCCATCGTCCCCGAGGTCGAGGAGATGTTGATCAGCTTGCGGAAGACCTCTTTGTCTTCGTTGCGCTCGGCTTTGGCGGCCTCGCGCCAGTGCGGGGCGAGCGCCCGGGCGACCCGGAAGGGGACGACCGTGTGGATGTCGAGCATCGCCTGGAACTGCTCGTCGCTCATCTTGTGGGCGACGCCGTCCCAGGTGTAGCCGGCGTTGTTGACGACGATGTCGACCGCACCGAAGGCGTCGACCGCGGCGGCGACCAACTCGTCGCAGGCGCCGGGCTTGGTCAGGTCGCCGGAGAAGACCGCGGTTTCGCCGGAGATCTCACTCGCCGACTGCTCGGCGACGTCGGCGTCGAGGTCGTTGATCAGCACCTTGGCGCCCTCGCCGGCGAACAGTTCGGCGGTCGCCCGACCGATCCCTCGCGCCGATCCGGTGACGATCGCCGCTTTACCGTCAAGTAGTCCCATCGCTCTCCCATTTCCTTTCGTGCGTGAAAGTTGCCCGCGCAGGCTACACGGATCGCCGCAGCATAGTGACCTTTGGCTGACTAGCCAGTCAGGCGTTATCCAAGGCCTGGAGCGGGCTGTCAGTCGAGCCGGACGCTGCCGTCGTCGAGCACCCGCCAGAACGGGTTGTGGGCGATCTCCCACGGGTGCCCGTCGGGGTCGGCGAAGACGCCGCTGTAGCCGCCCCAGGAGGTCTCGGCCGGCTCGCGGCCGATCGTCGCGCTGGCGGCGCGTGCCTCCTCGATCGTCGCGTCGACCTCGGCCGGGGAGCCGAAGTTGAGCGCCAGGGTGACCCCGCCCCAGCCGGGCGCGTCCTCGACGCCGCTGTCCTCGGCCAGCTTGGCGCGGTCCCAGAGCGCCACCACCATGTCGCCCGTCTGGAAGAAGACGACCTCACCCTCGACGCCGCCGCCGGCCTCCCAGCCGAGCGCCTCGTAGAAGGCTTTCGCGCGGGCGAGGTCGGCGACGCCGAGCGTGATCAGGCTGACCCGCTGCTTCACGACGCCGATTGCTCCAGGAGAATGCTCATGTGGATTGGGGGAGTTTCCTACTGCTCGCGTTGATGGCCATGTTCACGCCTACCCTGTTGGCGGCGGTGACGATCATGATGCTGCTGCCGAACCCGAAGCGGCTGATGCTCGGCTACCTGCTCGGCGCCTACATGACCAGCATCACGCTCGGCCTGGTCATCGTCTTCTCGCTGCACGACAGCGGCGTCGTCAACACCAGCCAGCGCACTCTCGGCCCGGGCGAGGACATCATCCTCGGGCTGCTCCTGCTGGTGATCTCCTACGTGCTGCACGGCGACCGCGACGCGCGCCTGCGGGAACGGCGCCGCCGGCGCAAGGAAGCGAAGGAGGCCAAGGAGGCGGCCGGCGAGGTGAAGCCGTCCTGGCCGGACCGGATGCTCGGCAAGGGCGACCCGCGGATCACCTTCGCGGTCGGCGCCGCACTCACCCTGCCCGGCGTCTCCTACCTGGCGGCCCTCGACAAGATCGCCGACTACGACCCCGGCGCGGCGCCCACGGTGCTGCTGGTCGTCGGCTTCTGCCTGGTCCAGCTGACGCTGATCGAGGTGCCGCTGCTCGGCTACGCCTTCGCACCCGAGCAGACCAAGGACCGGGTCACCCGCTTCCGCACCTGGCTCTCCCGCAACGGCCGCCGTGTCGCGATCAGGTTCGCCGCCGGGCTCGGCGGGCTGCTGATCCTGCGCGGCATCCTCGAGTTCATCTTCAGATAAGCCACCGGCGGGAGTACGCGCCGTTGGGTGTTTGGCAGGCGCGGTTCAAGCCTGGGCCGTGCCTGCCCGATAGAGACGCGATGAGGGAACCGGCGGACCGCAACTGGCCCGAGCACGAGGTGGACGAGTTCCTCGACCAGATCTCCGCGCGCGGTGACGACTACCGCCACCTGGTCGAGCGTCTGCCGGTGATCGTCTACGCCGCCGAGATGGGGGAGCACGGCAAGTGGCGCTACGTCAGCCCCCAGGTCGAGGAGATCCTCGGCTACACGGCGGAGGAGTTCAAGCGGGACGCCGGCCTCTGGGCCCGCCTCCTGCACCCCGACGACCGCGAGACGGCGCTGGCGCTCGAGAAGGAGCGCTGGATCGGCGATCGCAACACCAGCCCGACCGTCTACCGGATGCGGACCCGCGGCGGCGACGTCGTCTGGATGCTCGACGAGGCGGTGCTCGAGAAGGACGACGAGGGGATCCCGGTCTGGCACGGCGTCCTCTACGACATCACCGAGAACAAGCAGGCCGAGGCAGAGCTGCAGCGCGCCCTCGCCCAGCAGGCGGTGGTCGCAAAGCTCGGCGAACGGGCGCTCAAGGACGGCGACCCGGAGAAGCTCATGCAGGCCGCGGTCAGCCTGATCGGCGAGGTCGACGGGATCCACAGCGCCTGCATCTGGGAGGTCGGCCGCGACGGCCGCCGCCTGCACCTGCGGGCCGGGCTCGAGGACGAGGTGGTCGGCGCCAGCCGGCGCGTCTCCGCCGCCCGCGACTCCCACGCCGGCGCCGCCCTCGACACCGGCACCCCGGCGATCGTCCGCGACTGGACCGAGGAGGAGCGCTTCACGATGCCGCCGATCCTGCGCGTCTTCGGCGCGCGCAGCAGCCTCGCGGTGATGATCGACGGCAAGGACCGCCCCTACGGCGTGCTCGACGTGCACGCGATGGTGCCGGGCCGGTTCGGCCCCAAGGACGTCCCCTTCGTGCAAGCGGCCGCCAACGTGCTCGCCGACGCCTTCGAGCGCCACGCCGCCGACCAGGCGCTGCGCCACCGCGTCCTCCACGACTCGCTGACCGGCCTCCCCAACCGGCTTTCCTTCGTCGACGCGCTCGGCAAGGCGCTCTCGCGGGCGGAGGTCTCCGGCTCGCCGGTCGGGATCCTCTTCCTCGACCTCGATCACTTCAAGCTGATCAACGACAGCCTCGGCCACCACGCCGGCGACGCGCTGCTGCGTGCCGTGGCCCCGCGCCTGCGCGGTCACCTGCGGCCCGGCGACATCGTCGCCCGCTTCGGCGGCGACGAGTTCGGGATCTTGATCGACCGCCTGGCCGACGAGGGCGAGGCCGTGGCGATCGCCGATCGCGTCGCCGCCGCCTTCACCCAGCCCTTCCCGATCGACGGGGTCGAGCACTTCGTCAGCTCCAGCATCGGCGTCGCGGTCGCCCGCAGCTCCGAGCGCCAGGTCAACGCCGAGCTGCTGATCCGTGATGCCGATGCCGCCATGTATCGCGCCAAGGAGGGCGGGCGCGCCCGCTGCGTCCTCTTCGACGCCGAGATGCGGGCCGGGGCGATGCGCCGGCTCGAGGTCGAACGGGAGCTGCGCCATGCCCTCGATCGCGACGAGCTGGCGCTCTTCTACCAGCCGGTGATCGACCTGCGAAACGGCGACATCAGCGGGCTCGAGGCGCTGGTCCGCTGGCGCCATCCCGAGCGCGGCCTGCTCGACCCGGCCGAGTTCGTCTCGATCGCCGAGGACAGCGGCCTGATCGAGCCGCTCGGGCGCTGGGTCCAGGAACACGCTTGCGAACAGGCGGTCGAGTGGCACCAGCAGCGCCCCGACGCGCGCCCCTTCGACGTCGCCGTCAACCTCTCCGCGCGCCAGGTCGCCCACCGCGACCTGGCGGCGGCGATCGAGGAGATCGTCGCCCGCATCGGCCTCGATCCCGTCCACCTGCGGCTGGAGATCACCGAGAGCGTCCTGGTCGAGGAGTCGGCCTCGGCGATCAAATCGCTGGAAGCCCTGAACGAGCTCGGGGTGCGGCTCGTGCTCGACGACTTCGGCACCGGCTACTCCTCGCTCGCCTACCTCAACCGCTACCCGTTCCACGCGCTGAAGATCGACCGCTCGTTCGTCGACGCGCTGGGGATCGAACAGGAGCGCACGGCGATCGTCGAGGCGATCATCGGCATGGCGCGGGCGCTCTCCCTCGACGTGATCGCCGAGGGAGTCGAAAACGAGGCGCAGCTCTCGGAGCTGCGGCGCCTGGGCTGCGACTACGCCCAGGGCCACCTCTTCCACGCCGCGATGCCCGACACCGAGATCAGCCGGCTGCTGCGCGAGAACGCGCTCGGCTACTCGGGGATCTTGCCGGGCAAGTAGTCGTTGCTCAGCAGCTGCGCGGCGTTCGGCAGCGAATCGATCAGTTCGTTGTCGCGCATCCAGCCGGCGAACTCGTCCCATGCAGCCGGATCCATGTAGCCGTAGGGCTGCCCCTCGACCCGGGCGCCGAGCAGCGGCAGCGTCGCTTCCACCTCGGCTTTGGTGAGTTTGGGTTCGAGCGTCTGGTTGGCGCTGAGGATCGCCTGCGTGGCGGCGTTCGGCTGCGCGACCGCGGCGTCGGTGCCGCGCTCCAGCGCGGCGAGGAAGAGGCGGAACTTCTCCGGTTCGGCTTCCAGCGTCTCGCGGTTGGCGACCAGCACGAGCTCGTCGTAGGTCGGAACGCCGAGTTGGTCGACCGGGGAGACGACCGGTTTCAGGCCGCGTTCGCGCAGGTCGACGCCCTCGACGTTCTGGAAGCCGCCGAGCATCGCGTCGGCGCTGCCGCCGACCAACGCCGGCAGCAGGTTGAAGCCGACGTTGACCGCTTTCACGTCCCCGGTGGTGAGGCCGCCGCGGGCGAGGATCGTCTCCAGGAATGCCTCCTGGTAGGGGATGCCGGCGTAGGCGATCGTCTTGCCTTTGAGGCTCGGCACGCCGTTGATCCCGGATTTCGACAGCCAGATCATCGAGGTCAGCGGCCGGTTGACGAGCGCCGCGATCGCGATCACGTCGAGACCCTCTTCGCGGGCGAGGATCACCTCGGGCTCGTAGGAGATCGCCAGGTCGGTGCGGCCGGCGGCGACCTGCTTGATCGGCAGCGAGGGGTCGGTCGGCGCTTCGATCCCGACGTCGAGCCCGGCTTCTTTGTAATAGCCGAGTTCCTCCGCCATGTAGATCCCGGCGTGGTCGGGGTTCGGGTAGAAGTCGAGCGCCAGCGAGAAGGACTGGGATGCGCCGGTGCCGTCCTCGGACTTCTCGCCGCAGGCGGCGAGTCCGAGCGCGAGGATCAGGGCGGCGACGGTTGTGGCGAGCGCCACGAGGCGGGGCGGTTTCATCCCCTGTGTTCTATCGCCAAGTGACGACGCGACGCTCTGCGAGGGCGACGAGGGCGTAGAGCGCGATCGCGATCGCCGAGAGGACGACCACCGCGGCGAAGGTCAGATCGACCTGATAATTGGCGGTCCCGATGAAGATCAGGCGCCCGAGGCCCTCGTTGGCGCCGACCCACTCGGCGAAGACGGCGCCGATCGGGGCGACCGCGACCGCGATCCGGGCGCCGCTGAAAAACGTGGGCAGCGCGGCCGGTGCCTCGACCCGAAGGAAGATCTGCAGTCTCGACGCGTCGAGCGTCCGCATCAGCTTGATCGCCGCCGGATCGACCGAGCGCAGCCCGTCAACCGTGGCGACGGTGACCGGGAAGAAACAGATCAGGGCGATGATCAGCAGCTTCGGCGTCAGGCCGAAGCCGAACCAGATCACGAGGATCGGGGAGATGACGATGATCGGGATCGTCTGCGAGGCGACGACGAGGGGATAGGCGGCGAGGCGGATCGTCCGCGAGAAGTGCATTGCCACCGCGAACGTGACCCCGGCGACGGTTGCGAGCAGGAAGCCGAGGACGATCTCCTGCAGCGTTACCCAGCCGTTTTCGAGCAGCAGCGTGCGCTCGTCCCAGAGCGCGCTGGCGATTTCGGCCGGGGAGGGGACGAGGAAATCGGGAAGGTTCATCACCTCCGCCATGAAGCCGCTGCTGGCGGCGAGCTGCCAGAGCCCGATCAGCGCCCCCAGCAGGGCCACCGGGTAGAGCCAGCGCTTCATCGCGAGCCCTCGTGCAGGGCCCGCAGCGCCCGCTCGCGGGCGGCGACGAAGGCGGGGTCGGTGACGGCGGCGTCGCGGTCGGGGGCGCGCGGCGCCGGTGTGTCGAAGGCGGCGACGACTCGCGCCGGCCGCGCCGAGAGCACGACCACGTGGTCGGCCAGGTAGAGCGCCTCCTCGACGTCATGGGTGACGAGGACGACGGTGCGCGGGTCTGCGCCCAACGCCGCCGCCAGCCACTCCTGCATCTCGGCCCGGGTGATCGCGTCGAGCGCCGCGAACGGCTCGTCGAGCGCCAGGACCGGCTTGCCGGAGACCAGCGTCCGCAGGAAGGCGACCCGCTGGCGCATCCCGCCGGAGAGCTCCTGCGGCGCTTTGCCCTCGAACCCGGCGAGGCCGAAGCGCTCGAACAGCTCCGCCGCGCCGCGCCGCGCCTGCGCTCGCCCCTGCCCCCGGTTGCGCAGGGCCAGCGCCGCGTTGTCGATGGCCGAGTACCAGGGCAGCAGCTGGTCGCGCTGGGGCATGTAGGCGCAGTGGGCGAGTCGCTCGGCCGCGATGCTGGCGCCGCCGACCGCGATCGTCCCGGCGCTCGGCTCCCGCAGCCCGCAGATCAGCTCCAGCAGGGTCGACTTGCCGCAGCCCGACGGGCCGACCAGCCCGACCACGCCGTTCGGAGCGACCTCGAGGTCGAGCCTCTCGATCGTGCGTAGCTCGCCGTAGGAGTGCGCGACTCCGCCAATCGAGACGTTCATCGCTGTTATCCTGCCGCAACCCGCACTCCCAACCAATGTGGTCGGGAAAGTCGAGAAGCAGTTCGTGCGGGCAACCCAAGGTGACATGGACCCGGCAATAGTCATTTTCGGCTTCGGTATCGGAGCGCTGGTCGGCATGACCGGCATGGGCGGCGGCACGCTGATGACGCCGCTGCTGATCTTCCTGTTCGGGATCAAGCCGGTGACCGCGATCGGCACCGACATC
>JAWVEZ010000183.1:0-18115 GCA_033856455.1 Solirubrobacterales bacterium
GGGCGCTTGTGGCGGGCGATCGAGTCGAGGCAGCGGCGGTCGAGCTGCTCGCGGTCGACGGTCTCGCCGGGCGCGGCGACGACGAAGGCGACGATCCGCTCCCCCCACTCCGGGTCGGCGACGCCGACCACGGCGGTCTCGGCGACCGCCGGGTCGAGATCGAGCACGTCCTCGACCTCGCGCGGATAGACGTTGTAGCCGCCGGTTATGACCACGTCCTTGGCGCGGTCCACCAGCGTCAACCGGCCCTCCTCGTCGAAGAACCCGAGGTCGCCGGTGTGCAGGAAGCCGCCGCGCAGGGCCGCCGCGGTCGCCTCCGGCATCTCGAGGTAGCCGGCCATCACGGTCGGGCCGTCGACCACCACCTCCCCCACCTCGCGCGGCGCCAGCTCGGCGTCCTCGCCGTCGACGACGCGGACGATCAGCCCGACCCGGGCGATCCCGACCGAGCGCAACGAGTCCTCGTCGTCCGCGGCTACGGCGGCGGCGATCGCCTCCTTGCCGTTGGCCGTGATCGTGCAGGGAGACTCGCCCTGGCCGTAGCCGTTCCAGACACAGGGCCCGAAGGCTTCGACGCCGTCGCGCAGGTCCGCGGGCAGGACCGGCGCGGCGCCGACCAGGATCGTGCCGATCCGCTCGCCGACGCCGGAGCCGGCGAGCGGGTGGGCGGAGAGCCGGCGCAGCAGCGTCGGCGGCACGAAGAAGCTGGCCCGCTCGGCCTCGCCGACCAGGCCGAGCAGCTCGTCGGCGTCGAACCCCATCGACGGCGGCAGCACCTGCGCCGCCCCGCGCGCCAGGAACGGCAGCGCCATCAGCCCCGAGGCGTGGCTGAAGGCGGCGACGTGGATCATCGAGTCGGTCGGGCCGACCGCTGCGCCATCGGCGAGAAAGGCCGCCGACATCGAAGCCAGGTTGAAATGGCTGAGCCTGGCGCCCTTCGGCTTCCCGGTGGTGCCCGAGGTGAAGAAGGTCCAGGCGTCGTCGGTGGCGAGCCGCGCCACCGGCTCCATCGGCTCCGCCGCCGCCAGCGCCGCGTCCTCGTCCTCGCCGAAGACGACGATCGGCAGCTCGACCTCGGCGGCGAGCGCCGCCGCCGTATCGGCGGTCGCGAAGCAGAGCTTGGCGTGGCCGCGGTCGGCGATGTCGGCGGCCTCGCGCGGGTGCAGGCGGCTGGAGATCGGGACCGCGACCCCACCCGCGTGCCAGATCGAGAACAGCGCCTCGAGGTAGACGGCATGGTTGGAGGCGAAGAGGGCGACCGCGTCGCCGGCGCCGACGCCCCGGTCGCGCAGGCCGGCGGCGCGCCGGGCCACCGCCTCGGCCAGCTGCGCCCAGGTGCGCTCGGGCCGGCCGCCGACCACGACCGCGGGGCGGTCGGGCGCCCATCGAGCGGGGCCGTCTAGCAGCCCGGCGAGGTTGGCTCCATACATCGGGAGCTCCCTTTCTCGCCGGGCCGCCGGGCCGGCTCAGGACCTAGCTCGCCGCGGCCAGGTCGGCGGTCTGTGGCGCGTCGGGATTGTTCTTGACCCAGACGTCGTCGTCGTAGTGGCGCAGGTCGTGCGCCTTCGAGCTGAACGCTTTCGCGGCCGCGTTGGCCTCGTCCTGGGTCAGTTCGCCCTGGGTGGTCCGCCACTTCGCCGTTTTCGCCGGCAGGGTGGTGACGCCGGCGCCGATCGGCCCCACCCCGGCGGTGAAATCGTCGTCGGCGAGCACCGGGTAGGGAATCTGCGTCCACATCTCCGAGCGCTCTTTCGAGTAGCGCGCCTGGCGGTGCGGGCTGCGGTTCTGCGAGGACAGCGTGATCAGCCCGACCAGCTCGGCGATCGCCGAGTTGCCGTACTCGTCGTTCATCAGCGGCTTGAAGCGCTGCGCGCGCTCGTCGATCAGCATCCAATCGTCCTGCTCGTAGACGCCGGCGAAGTGGGCGACGTCTTTGAGCGTGCCGGAGTAGACGAGCAGGCCGGCGTCGATCATCTGCTCGCGGCTCCAGCCGGCCATCATCTTCCACATCTCCGCCGTCGCCGCTTCCATTTTCTGGCGCTGGTCGTCGAGGTAGTCGGCCAGCTCGGAGGCGTCGTCCATGTGGACGGGGATGTAGCCGTCGGAGAGGTAGTCCGACGTGTAGAGCCCGATCGCGACCAGGTTGTTGTTGTCGTAGGACGGTTCGGCCTCGAAGCTGCCCCAGTCGTCGACCATGTTGAAGTGGGTGTCCTTCATGATCACCGTGATCGTCAGGTTGTTGTGCTCGATCTCACCGGCGACGCCGTCCATCCACGGGTAGTCGCACTCGGAGAGGTCGAGGGCGTCGCGGACCAGCATCTCGTTACCGTCCTTGGTCCTGTACGGGCCGTTGTTGCAGAAGCTCAGCCGGCACTCGCAGTGGCTGAGGAACCCGTAGGCGGAGACCGCCGCCATGAATTTGGTGAAGGCGGTGTGCAGCTTGTCGCCGGGGGTGACCCCGAGCGCGCCGGCTTCGAAGTACTCGGTTTGGCGGGCGGTGTGGATCTGGTCTTTGTAGCCGCCGTCGCTCGGGAAGATGTGCCCCTCCGAGCGGTGGAAGGCGAGGTTGATCCGCCGCGTGAAGTCGAGCACGTCGATCACGTCTTCGACCGCGTCGGTCGGTTTGAGGACGCCCATGTCGATCAGCCACTGGCGGCCGCCGAGGTAGAACTGGGTCGAGACGTCCATCGTGATCGTGTTCACGTAGCTGCCGACCTGACGGGCGCGGTCGGCGATCTCCTCCGCCGGCATCGCCGCGTCGACCTTGCGGACCAGCTCCGGGTAGCGGTACCAGGCGTTGTAGTACGAGAGCGTGATGTACGGGTTGACGGGGAACAGTTTCGACTCCTGCACCGTGCGCGTGGTGCACATGAAGTAGAAGGAGTCGGCCAGCTTCTGGATGTAGTTGTTGGTCTCCAGCAGGTCTACGTAGCTCTTCTTGATCGGCATCTGTCTTCTCCCTAGGAGATCTTGATGATGCGGGCGCGATGGTCGCTCGCGGCATCGGCGTCGGCGTAGGCGTCGGCGGCGGGTTTCGAGTACTCGACGGTGACCTCGTCGCCGTCGGCGAGCCCGTCCAGCGTCGCGTTCATCAGGCAGGGCACGTTGTACTCGCGGGTCAGGATCCCGAGGTGCGAGCGGACCGTGCCGCCCATGCAGACGACGGCCTTGAAGTCGCCGAGGATCGGCGCGGTCAGGGTGCCGCCGGAGTCGTCGATGATCGCGATCGTGTTCTCCGGCACGCCGCCGGTCAGCATCTCCATCACCTTCTCCACGTCGGAGATGTAGCGGGCGGTGCCGCTGACGTCGGCGGCTTTGAAGACGTTGTCGCCGGTGCCGACGATCGCCCGGCCCTGCTCGTCTTTTTCGTGCTCACCCGTGTTGGCGATCCCGGCCAGAGGTTTGTATTTGTCCGGCTCCTCCTTGAGCGAGATCGTCGCCGAGACGTCGAACTTGTAGCCCTCGGCGAGCAGGTCGGCCTCGATCTTTTCCAGGTCCTCCGCGCTCGGCTCGAGGATGCGGCTTTCCACCGCCTCCTCCCAGGTCTTGCCGCTGGCGGCGAACCGCTCGGCGACCAGGGCGCGGACCGCGCTGTGGTACCGCTCGACCACGGGCGTCGCCGACTCGCGCGCCCAAATATCCGGATACGGCCTCGCGGCCGTCTCAGTCGTCGTCTCGCTCACGTCTATCCCTCCTCCTCGTCAAGACCCTGGTCATCAACATGGACCCCGTCAACATGAATCTGCTCCTGGGCCAGCCGCAGCAGCAGCGCCGCCTCGTGCTGGCCCGGGAGGCGCTCGATCGTGGGGACGCCGGCAAGCAGAACCGCCCGCGCTCCCTCCCCAGTCGCAAGTGCGGATCCCCGGGCGGCGTCCGCTCCGCGCAGTTTCTCGGTCAAGAGCGCGAGATCAGGGGCGCCTTCGTCGAGCGCGGCGCCGTCGGCGTCGAGGTCGATGGCGCCCGGCGCCTCGTCGACCACGGCGACGGGGCTGAGCTCGCGCGCCCAGCCGATCAGCTCGGTCAGCCCCGGGACCGTGGCCGGGTCGATCTCCTCGGTCTCCAGCAGGCCGGCGTAGACGACCCCGGCGGAGCCGTCGACGGTCAGCTCGCGGCCGGCCATCGCGGCGGTCTCCCCCTCGCCGACCCCGACCACGCTGGGGCGGCCGAGGGCGCGGCTGACGACCGCGGCGTGCGAGGTCGAGCCACCGCGCTCGGTGACCACGGCGGTCGCGGCGATCATCCCGCTGACGTCCTCGGGGCTGGTCGTCGGGCGGGTGAGGACGACGTCGCCCTCCGCCTCGCAGGCGGCGTCGGAGTCGGCGACCGCGAGGCCGCCGGCGACGCCGGGGCAGGCGGCGATCCCGCGCGCCAGGACCTCGGCACCGGCGGTCGTCCGCTCGGAGAGGCGGGGCGCCAGCACGGTTGCCAGCTGCTCGGCGCTGACCCGGCGGAGCGCCTCGGCGCGGCCGATCGTGCCCTCGTTCGCGAGGTCGACGGCGGCGCGCACCGCGGCCAGCGGCGAGCGCTTGGCGGAGCGGGTCTGCAGCAGGAAGAGCGTGCCGTGCTCGACCGTGAACTCGACGTCCTGGACGTCGCCGTGCTCGCGCTCCAGCAGCTTCGCGGCGTCGAGCAGGCGGTCGTGGGCCTCCGGCATCGACGTCGCCAGGGCCGCCAGCGGTTCGGGGTCGTGGGTGCCGCTGACCACGTCCTCGCCCTGACCGCGCGGCAGCCACTCGCCGTAGGGCTCGGCGTCGCCGGAGAGGGGGTTGCGGGAGAAGAGCACGCCGGTGCCGGAGTCCTCGCCGAGGTTGCCGAAGACCATCGCCTGCACGATCACCGCGGTGCCGCCGTCGTCGGAGATGCCCCAGTGCTTGCGGTAGGCCACGGCGCGGCGCGAGGACCAGGAGCCGAAGACGGTCTTGATCACGGCTTTGAGCTGCTCGTGCGGGTCGGTCGGGACCTCCTCGCCGGTGTCGCGGCGGACCTCCTCGCGGACGGCCTCGGGGGTCGCGTCCTCGCCGGGCTCGTCGACGTCGGCGCCGAGCACCGTCTGGCCGAACTGGTGGACGAAGCGGCAGTGGGTGGAGCGGGCGAAGGCGGCGTCGCCGGCCTGCGCGGCGAGCGAGCGCTCGACCGCGTCGGTGATCCCGAGGTTGAGGACCGTGTCCATCATCCCCGGCATGCTCACCGCGGCGCCCGAGCGGACCGAGACCAGCAGCGGGTTCTCGCCGCCGCCGAAGCTGCGGCCGAGCTGTTCCTCGAGCCCGGCGATGCCGCTGAGGACGGAGCCCCAGGCCTCGTCTTCGAGCTCGCCGCCGGCGGCGTGGAAGCGCCGGCACTCCTCGATCGGCAGGCAGAGCGCCGGCGGCACCGGCAGCCCGAGGCTGAGCATCCAGGCGATCGAGCGGCCCTTGTTGCCGACCACCTCGCGGTCGGGCACCGTCTGGCCGTCGAGGACGACGACGCGGTCGGCCACAGCCGTCAAGGCGCCTCCTCGCGTTCGCGGCCAAGCATGCGCAGGAGGTCCTCGTGCAGCTCGAACCAGACCGTGTGGTAGCTGTCGATGCGGGCGCCGGAGACCCAGTCGTGTTCGCCGGCCAGGACCTTGTCGTAGGCCTCGTCGAGCCGCGTTTTGTAGGTCCCGAGCCGCTGGTCGAGCGCGGCGAAGCGGTCGAGCACCTTCTCGGCCCGTTCGTGCTGGTCGCCGAGCCGGTCGACGATCCCGGCGTCGTAGTCGGCGTCGGAGTGGTCGTTGGGGACCCGTTCGCCGCCCGCCGCCGGCATCATCTGCCAGTCGGTGAACAGCTTCAGCAGCTCGCGGTTGATCTTCTCGAAGCGCTCGTAGGCCTCGCTCGCCTCGGGGTTCTCGCGGAAGCCGGCGTAGGCCTCCGGGTACCGCTCGTCCAGCCACTCGCGACCGGCCGGGGAGACCATGAACATCCCGTTGGCGCCGGCCGCCCGCCCGGCCTCCGTGTGGGCCTCGAGGGCGGGCGCGACGTCGGCCTCGCCAGCGCCGAGAATCGCCGCCACGGCCTCCGCGTTGCCGGCCTTCTTGACCGCGAGTGCATGCAGGGAAAGAAGCTCCTGATCAGGCATCGGCCCAGCCTCTCACGCACGGTACGGCTTCGCCACCCGCGCTCCAGCGGCGTTGTGGATGCTCACAAGGTGGGTGTGCGGGCCAGGGGTCGTGGGACCCTCCGCCAGAGACCGTCGCGCAGCTGTTACGAGCGCCGGGGGCGCCGGCGAGCGCCGCTTGAGCCTCTGTCGGAGGGTCCCCCGACCCCTGGCCAAACCCCCAAAGAGCTGCGCTCAGGAGCTGGCGGATGACGAGCGTCAGCTTCGCTCAGGAGCTGGCTGATGACCAGTGGCGGAGGAGAGCTTGCGCGGTCTCCTCGGGACGCTCGTAGGGCCACCAGTGGCCGCACTCGAGGACGACCAGCTCGCCCTTCATCCGCGCCGCCAGCGCCTCGCCGAATTCGAGCGGCACGTAGGGGTCGGTGCGGCCCCAGATCACCATCGCCGGGACTTCCTGGCGCTCCAGGTCCGGCTGCCATTCCACGCCGATCTCGATCGCCGAGCGGTAGATCTTCAGGATCGAGTCCTTGCCGTGCTCGGTCAGCCAGATGTTGCGCTCGGCGTCCTCGCGCGGGACCCCGTTTTCGAGCAGGTGCTCGATCCCGAACTCCGGGGTCAGCTCCTCGGCCATGTACTTCTCCCCCTCGCCCGGGGTCTGCCAGACCTGGGCCAGCGGGTGCCAGGGGTAGTCGGCGTCGACCGCGGCGCCGCCGCAGGCGACGCTGTTCAGCAGGTCGGGGCGGATCGAGGCGACCCGCTGGACCAGCAGCGAGCCCCAGTCGTGGCCGACCAGGTCGACGTTGCCGCCGAGCCTTGCGCATTCCTGGCAGATCCACTCGACGTAGGACTCCTTGGTGGCGGGGAAGCCCTCCGGGGCGGGGTCCCTGAAGCCGGGCATGTCGCCGGCGACGACCTCGCCGTCGTACTCGCCGAGGTGCTGCTTGACCCGGTCCCACAGACGTGAGCTGTCGGGGTTGCCGTGCACGAGGAAAGCGGGCATTGCGGGGCTCCTCTCAGCCGGCCGGGCCGGTCTTGACCGTCAGGTGGTTGATGTCGTTGAAGGACCGCAGCAGCCACTTGCCGTCGGCGTGGACGACGATCCGCGTGATCGAGCCGTTGTCGGCGTGGACGAAGGCGAAGGGGCGGCTGTCGGTGGCGAGCTGGCAGAGCTGGCCGATCACGGCGCCGTGGACGAAGGCGACCGCGGTGGTCTCCGGGCCGACGGCGGCGACGATCTCCTCGATCCCCTTGCGGAGGCGGGCGCCGAAGTCCTCGAAGGACTCGGCGTTGGGGATCGCGTCCCAGCGTTCCTCGGCGAAGACCCGCTGGATGATCGGGTCGCCGCGGCCCTGGCGGATCCGGTACTCGCCGCCCTCGAAGTCGCCGAGGAAGACCTCGCGCAGCTCGAACAGGACCTGCGGCTCGATGCCCAGCGCCGCCGCCAGCGGCGCCGCCGATTCCTGGGTGCGGCGCAGGGTCGAGGCGAAAATTCCCGCGATCTGCTCGCCCCGCAACGCCTCGGAGACCATCTCCGCCTGCGCCTGCCCGGGCTCGGAGAGGGCCGGGTCGGAGTGGCCGTCGACCAGCGGGAAGCTGGCCCCGACCACGGCCGCCTCGGAGGCGCCGTGGCGGACCAGCACCACCTCGGTCGAGCCGGGCGGAAGCTCGTAGGGGCTCTGCTCGAAGCTGTCGCGGTCGGCCATGGGCTTGACGCTAGCGGCGCGCCTAGGGCGCCGTGTAGCCGCCGTCGACGCTCATCGCCGTGCCGGTGACGAAGGAGGCGCGGTCGGAGAGCAGCCAGGTCGCCGCCTCGGCGATCTCGCTCGGCTCCGCGAAGCGGCCGATCGGGTGGTTGGCGCGGGCCGCGGCGATCAGCTCCTCGTCGCCTCCGAGCGCGTCCTCGAAGAGGTCTTTCTCGACCATCGGCGTGAGCACGTAGGAGGGGCAGATCGAGTTCACCCGGATGCCCGCCTCGGCGTACTCGAGCGCCGCCGATTTGGTCAGCCCGACGACGCCGTGCTTGGCGGCGACGTAACCGGAGGCGCCGGGCCAGCCGATCAGGCCGGCGGCCGAGGCCATGTTGAGGATCGAGCCCGAGCCCTGGGCGGCCATCGCCGTCAGCTCGTGCTTGGTGCAGAGGAAGACGCCGACCAGGTCGACCTCGATCACCTTCTGCCATTCGCCGAGGTCGTTTTCGCCGACGTTGCCGAGCGCCGCGAGGATCCCGGCGCAGTTGAAGGCGCCGTCGATCGAGCCGTGCTCGGCGACCGTCTTCGCGACCGTCGCCTCGACCGAGCCCTCGTCGGTGACGTCGCAGACGGTGAAGACGGCGCCGTCGCCGAGCTCCGCGCTCAGCGCCTCGCCTTTCGCGTCGTTGAGGTCGGCGAGGACCAGCTTCGCGCCCTCCGCAGCGGCTTTGCGCGCCGTCGCCTCGCCGATCCCGCTGGCGGCGCCGGTAATCAGAATCGACTTGCCGTCGAGCATTCCCATCGCTGATCTCTCCTTACCTAGGGGCCGCTTCGGCGAGCTTCGCCCGCAGCGGCTTCTTGTCGATCTTCCCGGTCGAGGTCTTCGGCAGCTCCGGCACGACCTCCCAGCTGGAGGGGACCTTGAAGGCGGCGAGCCGCTCCCGGCAGTGCTCCTCCAGGGCGACCACGTCGTCGCCCTCGACCAGGGCGACCACCGCGTGCACCTCCTCGCCGCGAACCTCGTCGGGGCGGCCGACCACGGCGGCCTCCTTGACGTTCGCGCTTTCCAGCAGCGCGTCCTCGATCTCCCGCGGGTAGATGTTCTCGCCGCCGCGGATGATCATGTCCTTGACCCGGTCGACGAGGAAGAAGTAGCCGTCCTCGTCGCAGTAGCCGACGTCGCCGGTGTGCAGCCAGCCCTCGCGCAGGGTCTCCGCGTTGGCGTCGGGCCGCTCGTAGTAGCCGGCCATCACGTTCTTGCCGCGGATGCAGACTTCGCCGGCGGTGCCCGGCTCGACCTCCTGGCCGTTCTCGTCCTTGATCACGACCTCCTGGCCGCGGGTCGGGAGCCCGATCGAGCCGACCTTGCGCGGCCCGTAGAAGGGGTTGATCGTCGAGCAGCAGGTGCCCTCGGTGAGCCCGTAGCCCTCCATCACCTTGAGCCCGAACTTCTCCTCGAAGCGGCGGAAGAGGGCGGGCGAGAGCGGCGCCGCGCCGCAGATCACGAAGCGCAGGCTGTTGCCCTCGGCCTGGTCGGCGCCGGGCGCGTGCATCAGCGCCGCCAGCATCGTCGGCACCGAGGAGAAGGTGACCGGCTCGAACTTCGCCACCTCCTCCCAGAAGCGAGAGGCGCTGAAGCGCTCCCACATCGCCGTCTGGGCGCCGAGGAAGAGCGGGATCACGGTGGTCACGACCTGGGCGTTGACGTGGAACAGCGGCAGCACCATGCCGAGCGTGTCGCCGCGGCCGACCGGCAGCGGCTCGCCCAGCTGCCAGGCGTTCATGAGGATGTTGCCGTGGCTCAGCATCGCCCCCTTGGGGCGGCCGGTGGTGCCCGAGGTGTAGACGAAGGAGGCGATCTGGTCGGGGCCGAACGAGGCCGGCTCCTCGACCACGCCGTGGCCGCGCAGCGGCGCCGCCAGGTCGCCCTCGCCGGCGACCACGAGTTCGCGCAGGTTGGGCAGCTGGTCGCGCATGTCCTCGATCCCGGCGGCGGCATCCGCGGTGGCGACGATGCAGACGGCGCGGGAGTCGCTGAGGATCCCGACCTGCTCACGGCTGGTCAGCGCCGGGTTGACCGGGTTGAAGACGGCGCCGAGCTGCAGGATCGCCCACCAGACCTCGAGATAGTGCGGGCTGTTCGGCAGGACGACGCCGACCACGTCCCCCTCCTTCACCCCGAGCTCACGCAGCCCGCCCGCGACCTCGGCGACCCGGCCGGCGAACTCGCCGTAGGTCCATTCCTGGTGGGCGTCGCGGACGAACCGCTCCTCGCCGATCTCCCCCGCGCGGGTGCGCAGCAGCTCCGGCAGCGTGCGGGCGTCGGTCGAGAGGGCGCGCGACATCGCTTCCACTCTGGCATTCGCTGGGCGGGGCGTGGCGGCGCCGGGCGGCGGGGTTTGTACGGATCACTAGGAAGAGGCTTCCGGTGGGAGTTTTGGTCGCTATGCGGTCATAAGTCCCACCGCAACGTCCCGCCGCCCATCCGCCGCGCACCCCGGGCCGGTAGCCCCACCAACCTGCCGCAGTGGGGGTGGCTACCGGCCCGGCGTCCCGAGGCTTTACGCCCCGACGATCGTCAGCGAAGTCGCCGCCCGCGGCCCGACCGGGCTCCCACACAGCGCCAACCCCACCCGCGCCCCGGGAACCTGCCGCCGCCCCGCGCGGCCGCGGAGCTGCTGGGTGAGCTCGATCAGCTGGAGGATCGGGCCGCTGCCGGGGACGCGGCCCTGGGCGAGGCTGCCGCCGCTGACGTTGACCGGGACGACGCCGCCGAGCTCGGTGAAGCCGGTCTCGACCAGCTCCGGGCCGCGTTGGGCGGGGGCCAGCTCGAGCGCTTCGTAGGCGGCGATCTCGGTCGCCGGGGTGAGGTCTTCGACCTCGGCGAGGTCGATGTCCTCGGGCCCCAGCGAGGCGCCGAAGTAAGCGAGCCCGGCGGCGCGGGCGACCGCCGGCGGGCCCTCCTCGGCGCTGAGCAGGACCGAGGCGGGCAGGCGCGGCGCCCGCGGGCCGTCGCGGCGGCCGCGGTCGTGGCGGCCGAGCACCACGGCGGCGGCGGCCTGCGCGGGCCCGGGGACCATCAGCTCGCGCAGCGGCCTGGTCAGGGTCGCGCTGGCCAGCACCGTTTCGGCGCTCACCGCCTCGCGCAGCAGGGCGCGCGGGTTGGCGGCGCCGTGGCCCCGGTTCTTCGAGGCGACCCGGGCCAGGTGCTCGTCGGTGGCGCCGGAGGCGCGCATGTAGCGGCGCGCGTCGGCGGCCAGCGGGTCGAGCGCCAGCGCCGCCTCGCCGAGCTCGGGACGCGGGTCGTGGCCGACGCAGACGGCGACCTCGCTCTCCCCCGTCGCCACCGCCGCCCAGGCGGTGTGCAGGGCGAGCGCCCCGTGGGCGCTGGCGCAGGCGGTCGAGCGCACCTGGCGGCCGAGCGCGTCGTAGCAGCCGAGCGCCGCGGCCCACTCGCCGCAGGAGAGCGCCAGGCTGTCGACCTCGCGGCCGGCGATGCCAGCGTCGGAGAGCGCGGCGGTGACCGCGTCGTGGGCGAGCCAGCGCGCGTCTCGTCCCTCCCTGGAGAGGGGCGTCGCACCGACTCCCAGCAGATGAACCCTCGGCACCTCCCGAGCGTAGGAGGGCGCCCCGGCCCGCGCGGGAGCACTTCGGCCAGGCGCTTCGGTTACTCCAAATGGGGGGAAAGTCGAGTTCCTCTCGCTATCCGAGAGGAACTCGACAGCGACTCAGACGGCGGCGTCGACCACCTCCAGGGAGTGCCGCTCGCCACCGGCGGGCGGGGCCGCGCTGAGGCCACTCGGGAGGCGGCCCTTCAGCATCAGGACGAGCAGCGAGAGCCGGGCGCGCAGCTGCGCGTCGGGGTCGTGCATGATCGCCAGGCCGGTCAGCTCCTCGACCCGCGAGAGCCTGTAGCGAATCGTGTTCTCGTGGACGTCGAGCGCCGCCGCCGAGCCGCGGATGCTGCCCATGTTCTCGAAGAACGAGCAGAGCGTGGTCAGCAGGTCGGCCTTCGAGTGCTCGCGGACCAGCTCGCCGACCGTCTGCTCGGCGAAGCTCGAGACCGCCTCGGCGTCGGAGCTGGAGAGCAGCAGGCTGCCGACCCCGAGCTCTTCGGCGGTGAACAGCGCCGGCCCGCCGAGGGGCGAGAAGCGGCGCACGCACTCGGTCACCTGGCGCGCCTCGCGGTGCGCCGTGCGGTAGCCGTCGAGGGTCGAGTAGACCGCCGAGACGCCGCCGATCAGCGACGGGTCGAGGTGCTCGAGGACCGCCTCGAAGACGTCCTTGTAGTCGGAGGCGGCGTCACCCCCTTCGCCCTTGACCGGGAGCTCGACCAGGGCGGCGGCGGCAGAGTTGACCGCGGTCACCTGGACCCGCAGCTCCGGCGCCACCTCGTCGAACGCGGCGGCGACGGCGCGGAAGTCCGGCGCGTCGTCCTCGTCCCCGGAGCGCGCCCCCAGCAGCATCACCACCCGCGGCGCTTCCAGGTCGATCCCGAGCCGCCCCGCCCGGCGCCGCACGGTGGCGACGTCCGAGCAGCCGCCGAGCAGCTCGGCGGCCAGCGAGGAGCCGGCGTTCCAGTCGGCCTCGACCGCGTTGCGGTCGGCGCTGACCTGGAGCGAGATCAGGGCAGCGGCCCGCCGCACGGCGATCATGTCGCCGCCGTTGAAGCGGGTCTTGTGCTCCATCACGACCAGGCGTCCCCAGACTTCCCCGCCCAGCGTTACCGGCGCCACCACGTGGCGCCGCAGCAGGTTGGCCTGGGGCAGCGGCCCGACCACGAAGACGCGGCTGCCGTCGTGTTCGGCCAGCGCCCGGCTGACCTCCGGCGAGTGCGCCAGCTCCGGCTCGAGCAGGCGCGGGACCGCGTCCTCGGCGCCTTCGGGCAGCGCCGTGACGACCCGGCTGCCCTCCGCGTCGAAGATCGCGCAGGGCTTCATCAGCAGCTCGGAGAGCGTCCCGAGCAGATCCTCGAGCGGCTTGCGGTCGAGGACCAGCTCGGTCAGCCGCTCGTCGACCGCGGTCGCCCGGCGCAGCGACTGCACCTGACGGCCGGCCACGGCCAGCTTCGAGCTCAGCTCCAGCCGCCGCTGGGTCTGGGCCACCGCGACCGCGGCCAGCTCGGCGAAGCAGCGGGCCGCCTCGGCGTCCGCCTCGGCGAAGGCGTGCTGGCGTTCGGCGTCGTCGAGCATGATCAGCCCGACCGTCTCCTCGGCGACCACCATCGGCACCCACATCACCGAGCGGATCGACCAGCGCCGCACGGTCGATTTGACCATGCGGTTGTCGCTGCGCGCGTTGGCGACGATCACCGGCTTGCGGGTGCGCACCGCCTCGCGGGTCAGGCGGTCGGCCGGGATCCCGGCCACGCACTGGCGGATCTCGGCGTCGTGGACCCCGTCGGCGCCGCGCGAGACGCAGCCCCGGAAGAGGTCCTCGCGACCGTCGCGGAGGAAGACGCTGCAGCGGTCCACCCCGACCATGTCGCTGATTTGGCGGGCGATCGAGACCAGCAGGTCGTCGATCTTCTCCACCCGGTCGAGCTCGGCGGCGACCCCCGAGAAGGCGGTGAGTGCGCGGCTGGCGGGACTCTCGTTCATCTCTGCTCCCTTTCCCAATTCCCTGAGTTAGCTGAGTAGCTGCTTGGTCGCCGTTGCGTAGATCTCCGCCGCTTCCGCGACTTCGGAGATCGGGATGTGCTCGTCCACGGTGTGGGCGAGTTCGAAGTCACCGGGCCCGAAGGTGATCACCGCCGGCGAGTCGAAGCCGTCGGCGCCGGGGCGCATCAGCTCGACCGCGTCGACCCAGCCGCCGTTGAACTTGCGGACCTCCGGGTCCTTCTGGCCGTGCTCGCGGATCGCCGCGTCGAGCGCCTTGACGCCGGGGTGGTTCGGGTCGCATTCGCCGGGGCGCAGCCAGAGGCGGCCGGCGCCCATCGGGAGGATTTTCCGTTCGTACTTCACCTCGCCGTCCTCCTGCTCGAGCATCCGCAGGAAGACGTCGACCGCGTCGCGGACTTCGTTCAGGCTGGCGCCGGGGGGCGAGAGGATCGAGAGCACCGCGTCGCAGCGGCCGGGGATCGCCCAGCCGCCGCCGGGACGGGTGCGGATCCCGTTGGTCGTGACCCGCGGCTCGAACCACTGCGAGTCGCCCTGCGGCAGCTCCAGCCGGCCCTGGTCGACCGCCTCGACCAGCTTCGCCATCTTCGTCACCGCGTTGATCCCGTGCTCGGGCTCGGTCGGGTGCGCGGTCTTGCCGATCGCGGTGATTTTCCAGGTCGAGATGCCGGGGTAGGCGATCTCGATCCCCTGGTTGCTGGTCGCCTCGGCCGACCACATCGTCCCGACCCGCTCGATCACGCCGACGTCGGCCATCAGCGCGGCACCGCGGAAGCCGTCCTCGCCGTCGGAGTCCGACATGTAGTAGATCGGGCCCTTGCGCGGGGCGCCGGAGTCGACGACCTCCTTGATCGCCATCAGCATCGACACCATCGTTCCCTTGGAGTCGACCGCGCCGCGACCGTAGAGGACGCCGTCCTTGACCACCGGGTTCCAGGGGTCGTCGGTCCAGTCCGAGGCGACCGCGTGGACGGTGTCGAAGTGACCGTCGAAGAGGACGCCGGGGGCGTCGCCGTCGCCCTCGATCACCCCGAGGACCATCGGCGCCGTGCGCCCCTCCACCGGGTACATCTCGACCGTCATCCCGATCTCGTTCAGCTGCTTGGCCAGCCACAGGTGGGCCGTCGTGTCCTCGCCGACGACGCTGCGGATGCCGACGATCTCCTTGAGCAGCTGCTCGGCGCGCTCGGTGCTGATGCCGGTTGGTCGGGACTGCTGGTCAGTGGCCATTTCTTGGGGGGTTCCTTTCGGGGTGACTCAGTGGTTGGTCTCGAGAAGTCGGGGGTGCTCGCGCAGGGCCATGCCGCCGTCGACCGGCAGCGAGGCGCCGGTGATCCAGCGCGCGGCGGGCGAGGCGAGGAAGGCGACGACGTCGGCGACCTCGGCGGCCTCGGCGACCCGGCCCAGCGGGGTCTGCTCGAGGAACGCCTCGGTGACGCCGGGGCGGGCCAGCATCGGCTCCATCAGCGGGGTGCGCACGAGGCCGGGCAGGACCGCGTTGGCGCGGACGCCGCGCGGGCCGAGCTCCAGGGCGGCGGAGCGGACCAGCGCCTCCACCCCGGCCTTCGAGGCGCAGTAGTGGGCGAGGCCGGGGACCGGCGCGGCGGAGTCGATCGAGGAGATCGCGGTGTAGGAGCCGCCCTCCCTTATATGGGGAGCGGCGGCGCGCAGCGTGTTGAAGGCGCCGGTCAGGTTGACCCCGAGCACCAGCTCCCACTCGGCCGGCTCGATCTCGAGGATCGGCGTCACCCGAGCGGTGCCGGCGGCGTAGACGACGGTGCCGAGCTCACCGTGGCGCTCGACGACAGTGGCGACGGCGGCGGCGACCGCCTCGGGGTCGCGGACGTCGACGGCGAGCGCCTCGGGGTCATCGGCGGGCGGCTTCAGGTCGGCGATCGCGACCGGCCAGCCGGCGGCGGCGAGGGCCTCGGCGCAGGCGCGGCCGATCCCGGAGGCGCCGCCGACGACGAGAGCGGCGCCTTGGCTCATGGACGCCACTCCATGCTGCCCTCGAGCAGCTCCGCGAGCTCGGCCAGGGCGGCGGCTCCGACCGCGCCGTCGACCACCCGGTGGTCGAAGGTCATGGTCAGGGCGAGGGTCGGGACGACGGCGATCCCGCGGTCGCGGGGGACGGCCTTCTCGACCGTGCGGCCGACCGCGAGGATCGAGCTCTCCCCCGGGTTGATCATCGCCTTGAAGCTGTCGACGCCGAAGGTGCCGAGGCTGGAGAGGGTGGTCGCGGCGCCGCCCATGTCGGCCAGCGGCAGCCGGCCTTCGCGGGTCAGGCCGACGAGGCGCGAGCGCTCCAGGGTCAGCTCGGCGAGCCCGAGCCGCTCGACCCCGCGCAGCGCCGGGACCAGCAGGCCGCGGTCGGTGGCGACGGCGAGGCCGACGTCGATCCCTTCGGGGTGGCGGAGGCCGGCCGGCTGCCCGTCGGCGGCGGGGACGAAGCTGGCGGCGAGGGTGCGGTGGCGGGCCAGGGTCTCGGCCAGTGCCTGCAGCAGCAGGTCGACGACGCCGACCTTGGCCGGGCCGGCCGCCGTGAGCCGGGCCTTCTCGGCGAGCAGCCAGGTCGCGTCGACATCGCGGTTGAGGTCGTAGGTGGGGACGAGCTGGGCCTCGGTGAGGCGCCGGGCGATCGTCGCGCGGATGCTGGTCAACGGCTCGAAGCGCTCGCCCCCGGCCGCTGCCGGAGCGGCGGCAGGAGCGGGAGCGGCGGCGCCCGACTCGGCGGCACGCTCGACGTCGCCGAGCGTGATCCGCCCGGCCGGGCCGGTCCCGGCAACCGCCTCGAGGGCGATCCCGAGCCGCTCGGCGGCGCGGCGGGCGATCGGCGCAGCACGCAGGCGAGCGCCGGAGCCGTTGGCCGCGGCGGGGGCGGCCGGCTCCGGGGTCGACGGGGGGACGGCGGCCGGGGGAGCCGCCGCTTCCTGCGCGGGGGGATTTGCGCCGACCGCCGCCGGGACGGCCTCGCCGTCCTCGCCGGGCTCGCCGAGCCGGAGGATCGTCGCGCCGACCGTGATCGTCTCGCCGATCTCGACGTCGATCCCGACCACGGTCCCGGCAACGGTCGCCGGGATCTCGGCGATCGCCTTGTCGGTCTCGACCTCGGCGATCACGTCGCCCTCGGCGACCGGATCGCCGATCTGCACCGTGATTGCGGTGACCAGGCCCTCGGAGACCTCCAGGCCCATCTGTGGCAGCACGACAGCGGTACTCACTCTCTCTCCATCCTCTATGACGATTTCCCGGATCGTCAGACAATAAATCTTAGTTCTTGTGACAATCCCATGTCAACCCCCAAATTTGTCCTTGACAATCGGACAATCTGGCAGAAACTGATGACACAATGAGCACTAATGCGAGTGCCTCCGAGCCGCTGGCGGGGGCTGAGGGAGAGCTCGATCTGTTCGCCTCGATGGCCCTGATCCGGGGCTTCGAGTCGCGCGTGGCCGAGCTCTACCGCGACAGCGAGATCCCCGGCTTCGTCCACACCTCGCTCGGCCAGGAGGCGGTCGCGGTCGGGGTCGGATCGGCGCTCGCCGACGGCGACTACGTCGCCACCACCCACCGCGGCCATGGCCACTGCCTGGCCCGCGGCATGGACGTCGACGCGATGATGGCCGAGCTGTTCGCCCGCGGAGAGGGCATCTGCCACGGCAAGGGCGGCTCGATGCACATCGCCGACCCCAGCAAGGGCGTTCTCGGCGCCAACGCGATCGTCGGCGCCAGCCTGCCGCTCGGCGTCGGAGCCGCGATGTCGAGCAAATGGCTCGGCCAGGGCCGCGTCTCCACCGCCTTCTTCGGCGAGGGCGCGGTCAACCAGGGCGCCTTCCACGAGGCGGTCAACCTGGCGGCGATCTGGAACCTGCCGGCGCTCTTCGTCTGCGAGAACAACATCTACGCCGAGTTCTCCGACAGCCGCAGGATGACCCGGGTCCCGGCCGTCGCCGAGCGCGCCGCGACCTACGGGATCGAGGCCGAGAAGGTCCACGGCAACGACGTCGTCGCCGTGCACGAGCTGGCGCTGCGCGCCGCCGCCCGCTGCCGCGAGGGCAACGGCCCCTTCCTGATCGAGGCCGAGACCTACCGCTGGCACGGCCACTACGAGGGCGACTCGCAGCCCTACAAGCCCGAGGACGAGGCGGCCGAATGGCGCGAACGCGACCCGCTGCTGGTCTCCCGCAAGCGGCTGACCGAGAGCGGCGCCGCCACGGACGAGAAGCTCGACGCACTGGAGAGCGAGGCCTCGGCCGAGGTCGAGGCCGCGATCGAGCGCGCCCGCCAGCTCCCCCCACCCGAGCTCGAGGAGGCCTACGCGGATGTCTTCGGCTGATGCTGGGATAAAGCCCAAGCGCTACATCGACGCGCTCGGCGAAGGGATGGCGCTGGCCCTCGAAGAGGACGAGCGGGTGGTCGTGATCGGGATCGACGTCGGCGCGGGCGGCGGCATCTTCCGCGTCACGAAGGGCCTGCACGAGCGCTTCGGCGACGAGCGGATCGTCGACGCCCCGATCAGCGAGATGGGCTACGTCGGCGCCGCGGTCGGCGCCGCGATGACCGGGCTGCGGCCGATCGTCGAGATCATGTTCATGGACTTCGTCGGGGTCTGCATGGACCCGATCCTCAACCAGGCGGCGAAGCTCCGCTACATGACCGCCGGGGCGCTGGAGATCCCGGTCGTCTTCCGCATGCAGACCGGGGCCGGCAAGTCGGCCGGGGCCCAGCACTCCC
>JAWVEZ010000184.1:0-6504 GCA_033856455.1 Solirubrobacterales bacterium
AGGCGGTGTCGAGAATGCCGCCTTCGACGTAGGTTTCCTGCGCCGACTGCAGCAGGTAGATCCCGTCGGAGGCGGCGAGGACGATCAACCCGAGGCCGAGGGTCAGCCAGCTGAGGCCGGGCCGCCAGCCGGTGAAGGCGGCGGCGGTGGCGACCAGGGTCAGCAGGGTCAGGTCGGCGATCGGGTAGGCGAGGTTGACGACGATTTCGGCGCTGTCGCCGCTGGTGCTGGCGTCGACGATCGGCTCCAGGGCGAGCGCCGCGGCGAGCGCCGCGACCGCCGAGCCGACGATCAGCCCGTCGAGCCAGCGGGTCGCCGGGAAGGAGCCGATCCGCTCCCGCATCAGCACGATCAGGCCGACGTAGGCGAAGGGGTAGAAGGCGAGGTAGCCGGCGTCGGCGAGCGAGGGGATCGGCACGTCTTCGCTCCCCGCGAAGGCCACCGAATAATAGATTTCGCCGCCGGTCCAGAGCAGCAGGCCGGTCCCGAGCAGCGCCCAGGCGAGGCGCTCGCGGCGGATCAGCAGGGCGCGGGCCAGGCAGGAGCCGGCGGCACCCAGCATCAGCGCGTCGTAGATCCAGATCCCGAAAAAGTCGTCGACCCCGGTGCCGCCGAATCCGGTCGCGGCGTGCAGGGTGAAGACGAGCAGGGTCGCGGCGAGCAGGGCTCCGCAAACGAGGATCCAGCGTTTCAGCCGTGGAGTGAGCTGGGTCACTCGCTATCTATCGAGCGATTGCGGCGGGAACTTGATCCCGTCAGCGGAGATCCCGCGGATCAAGCCTGGGTGGCGGCCCGGGGGAGCTCGCTGGCGACCGTGGCAAGCGTGCGGCCGATCTGTTCCCAGGCGTAGAGGCCGACCGCCTCGCCGCGGGCGCGCTGGCCGCGCAGCCGGCGATCCTCCGGGTCGTTGACCGCCTCGACCATCGCCCTCGTCAGCGCGTCGGCGTCGTCCGGCGGAACCAGCCAGCCGGTTTCGGGGTCGTCGACGATCGCCGCCGGGCCGCCGCGGTCGACCGCGACCACCGGCAGCTCGCAGGCCATCGCCTCGACCAGCACCTGCCCGAACTGCTCGTGGGCCGAGGCGTGGACGAGCAGGTCGGACGCCTGCAGGAAGCGCGGCAGGTCAGCGTGGGAGTGCCAGCCGGCGAGGAAGACGTCCGGGCAGCCCAGCCGCTCGATCGTCTCGATCGGGTGCTCGCCCTCCCACTCTTCGGGGTGGCCGCCGAGCAGGACTAGGGAGACGGGGCCGCGGCAGCGCGGGCGGGCCGCGGCGAAGGCCTCGATCAGCAGCGGCAGGCGCTTGATCTCGGTGAAGCGGCCCACGTATATGAGGACCGTCCCCTCCAGTGCCTCGATCTCGTCGTCGCGGTAGGCGACGCTGCCGGCCGGCTCGCCCGGCCGCCAGCCCTGCGGGCGCTCGACCAGGTGCCGGCGCCAGTGGGTGCGGCGATCGATCCTGCGCGGGGTGAAGCCGGGGTCGTAACCGTTCGGCGCACAGGTGAAGCGCTCGGGATCGAGTTCCAGGGCCGCCGCGGCGCGTTCCCGGCCGGCCGGGTTGGCGACGACGATGCGCTCGCACTCGCCCGCCCAGCCGCGGATCCGCGCCGCCCAGGCATCGGCGTGGCTCCAGCCCGGCGGCGGCCCGGCGGCGATCTGCTCGAGCATCAGCAGCTCGGTGCCGTGGACGTGACCGAGAACGGGTAGATCGGGGAAGGCGCGCGCGGCCGCCTCGTTCAGCGGGGTCAGATGGTGCAGGTAGAGCAGGTCGGCCTCGGCGGCGCCGGCGCGCTCTAGCTCGAGGATCCAGGCCTCGACCTGGTTCTCGTAGACCTCGTCGTCGAGGCTGGCGAGCACCGGGTCCTCGGCTCCCGGCCGGTCCTCGTAGGAGCCGTGCATCGGCACCGCTCCGGTTGCCCGCGGGAAGCGGACCGGTTCGGAGGTCTTCAGGGCCGGGGTGAAGTCGGCGGTGCGCAGGTCGAGGCCGGCGTAGAAGCTGGCGGCCAGCGCGTGCTCGCCGAGGTCCGAGCGCGATCCGGAGAGCACCGTGACCTCGGTCTCGTTGCGCTCGAACTCGTGGGCCAGGGCCCTGCAGACGTGGGCCGAGCCGCCGCGCGGATAGAAATAAATTCCCATCAGCAGCTTGCTCGGAGTAGAAGGCATCTACGACGAGGCTACTCCCGGCACCTAATCGCCCCGACGGGCGCGAGCGCTACCGAGCGACGAAACGCAGGGCGGTGGCGACCTCGCGGCCGCCGGCCAACTCCAGGCCGTGCTCCTCCCGCGGGGTGTTGACGAGGTCGCCGTCGACGACCAGGGAGGTGGAGCCGCCGCCGTCGAGGTTGATCGCCTCCTCGGCGCCGAGCCCGGCCATCGCCGCCGCCAGCTCCGCCATCGTCAGGCCAGCCTCCTCGTCGGCCCGGCCCTCGCAGGCGATCGCGATCAGCTCGCGGTCGTCGAGGCCGAGGGCGGCGCGGGGATAGCGGCCCGCGGTGATGTCGGAGTCGAACTGCCGGGAGCCGGCCGCGAAGCCCTCGTCGTCGAGCCCGCCCTGGATCAGCACCCGGCCGGCGGCGACCAGCATCGGCCCGGCTTGCAGCAGGTCCCCCTCCGGCTCGAGCGGAAGCTGGCGGCGCGGCGCCAGCCGGACCGGCCCGCCGTTGACGTGGAGGCAGGCTCGGTGCTCCCCCCAGGGCGGGTCGATCGGCACGGTTGGACGGGCCTCGCCGTCGATCCAGAGGTCGCCGAGCGGCGGGCCTCCGGGGCGCATGTAGAAGCCGCCGACGATCGCGTGCGCGGTGCCGTTCTCCCGGCACCAGTCGAGCAACGTCGAGCAGGGCTCGAGGGCGACCACGCGAACCGCGGTGCGGTCGCGCTCGAAGCGGGCGACGTGCACGGTGGTCCGTGCGCCGTCGGCCAGCTCGAGCCTGACGCTCTCGAGCTTGGGAGCTATTGCGCCCCGTACTCCTTATATGGGTACCACCATTCCTTGCGCTCGATCCGCGACTCCATGTGCACGTGCTTGGTCTCCTGGAAGGCCTCGAGGCCCTCGCGGCCCAGCTCGCGGCCGAGTCCGGACTGCTTGAAGCCGCCAAACGGGCCGGCGTCGTTGTCGGTCAGCGGGTCGTTGATCCAGACCGTGCCGGCGCGCAGCTCGCGCATGCAGCGGACCGCGTTCTCGAGGTCGGCGGTGTAGACGTTGGCGCCGAGCCCGAACTCGGTGCCGTTGGCGAGCGCGATCGCCTCGTCGAGGCTCTTGACGGGGACCAGCGGGGCGACCGGGCCGAAGGTCTCCTCGGTCAGCAGGGCGGAGTCGGGAGCGGCGCCGGTGACGACCGCGGGGGAGAGGAAGTGGCCGCGGACCTGACCGCCGCCGTCGCCGCCGGTCAGGACCTCGGCTCCGGCTGCGCTCGCCGCCTCGAGCTGGGCGATCACCTTGGCGCGCTGGGGGTCGGAGACCATCGGCCCGACGTCGGTCTCGACCGCGAAGGGGTCGCCGAGGACGAGCGAGCGGGTGTGCTCGACGAAGAGGCCGACGTAATCGTCGAAGACCTCCTCCATCACGTAGAAGCGCTCGGCCGAGGTGCAGACCTGGCCGGCGTTGAGGAAGGCGGCCCAGGCGCCGCCGCGGGCGGCGACCTCGAGCCGCGGGGCGACGTCGGCGCAGACGATGAAGGCGTCCTTGCCGCCCATCTCCAGGTTCATCCGCGCCAGCCGCGGCAGGCAGGCCGCGGCGACCTTCTTGCCGGTCGCGACCGAGCCGGTGAAGGCGATGCAGTCGACGTCGGGGTGGGCGGCGAGCTGGCCGCCGACCTCGCCGGCCCCGGCCAGCAGGCTGACCACGCCGGCCGGCAGGTGCTCGAACACGGCGTCCAGCATCAGGGTCGAGAGGGGGGTCAGCTCGGAGGGCTTGCAGACGACGCAGTTGCCGGCGGCGAGCGCCGGGGCGACCTTCCAGGCGAGCAGCAGCAGCGGGTAGTTCCAGGGGACGATGCAGCCGACCACGCCGAGCGGGTCCTTGACCACCATCGCCAGCTGGGTCGACTCGATCGGCGGGATCACGCGGCCGGCGTGGTCGCGGCCGATCTCCGCGTAGTAGTCGAAGGCGGCGGCGGTCCACTCGATCTCGTCGCGGTTCTCGAGCAGCGGCTTGCCGCCCTCCGCGGTCATCGTCCCGGCCAGCTCCTCGCTGTGCTCGCGCAGCCCGCGGGCCACCTCGTGCAGCAGCTCGCAGCGCTCGCCGGCGGGCATCCGCGCCCAGGCGGGCCAGGCCTCCCGGGCCACCGCGACCGCCGCGTCGACCTGCTCGGGAGAGGCGGAGGGGACCGCGACGATCGTCTCCGTCGTGAAGGGGTTCTCGACCGCGACCGCGGCGCCGGCGCCGGCCACCCGTTCGCCGCCGATCAGCAGCGTCGTCGTGGGGGCGCTCGGATCGGGCATCGCTGCCGCAGGCTATCGAGCGCCCAGGGGGTTCAGGTGAGGATTTGGGGTGCTTGAACTCTCGGCGCGACGCGTCCGTATCCCGGCGCGATGGGGAGAGCGAAGAGCCGATCTGCCTGGGTCGCCTGGATCGCGGTGGTTGCCGTGCTGGCTCCGGCCGTCGCCGTCGCCGAGGCGCCGCCGCAGACCGGGACGATCAAGGCGGTCGACATCGCCTGGGAGAACCCGGCGACGGGGCAGGGCAAAGTCACGATCGCGCCCGGCGGGACCGTCGATTTCTCCTATCCCAGCGGTGGCACGATCCACAACGTCGTCTTCGACGGGGCCAGCCCGAGCAGCTGCACGCAGACCGCCGGCCCCAGCTCCGGCGCAGTGCCACCGTTGCCGGCGACCCCCACCGGCCCCGGCTGGGCGGGCAGCTGCAAATTCGACGCGGAAGGCACCTTCGCGTTCGTCTGCGGCTTCCACGCGGGGATGAACGGGAGCGTCGTCGTTTCCTCGACGATCCCGGCGGAACCGCCGAGCGGAGGCGGCGGCTCGGGCGGCGGCGCCGCGGATACGGGCGGCCCGGCCGCCAGCAAGCTGGTCGTCGCCGCCGTGCAGCGCGGCGGTGCGGTGCGCGGCTCCGTGATCGTCGCCGGCGCCGGCTCGCGGCTCGGCGTCGACCTGCTGGCCCGCCGCTCGGCGCTCGGCGGCTCCGGCGCGAAGCTGGTCTCGGTGGGCCGGGTCTCGAAGGCTGTCGGGGCGGGGAAGCGGGCCTTCTCGGTGGGCCTCAGCGGCGCCGCCAAGCGAGCGGTCGCCGAGGCGGGCAAGCTCGCGGTCACCGTCAAGGTGAAGGTGAAGCCTGCGAGCGGTGCCGCCTTCCTGGCGACCAGGTCGGTCCTGGTAAAGCCAGCGGGCTGAGTAACGATCCGGTAACCGCCCAGTTACATTGGGCTCTTGAGCACGACCGAGTTCGCACAGGTCGGGGCCGAGCGGGGACCCCGTGCGGAAGCCGATCCGGCGCCCCGCGCAGGCTTCGAGCACTGGCCGGCGGTGCGGCGGATCGGGCTGGCGATCTACGCGCTGGCGATCGTCCTCTGGAGCGCCAACTACGGGATCCCGGTCCAGCGCGAGCTGGTGATCGCCTGGGTCTGCGGCGCGCTGGCAATCACCTCGCTCGGCCGCCCGCCCCGCCATCTGCTTCAGATCCTGATCGACTGGATGCCGATCGTCGCGGTGCTGGTCGCCTACGACATCACCCGCGGCGCCGCCGACTCGTTCGGCATCCCGATCCACTACTCCGAGATGGTCGACTTCGACAAAGCCGTCTTCTTCGGCGAGACGCCGACCGAATGGCTGCAGGCGCAGCTCTACGAGCCCGACGTCGTGCACTGGTACGACGTCGCCTTCACGCTCACCTACACCTCCTACTTCATCGTCCCCTTCGCGCTCGCCGGCTACCTCTGGGCGCGCGACCACCCGGCCTTCGTCCGCTTCGCCAAGCGCCTGGTCACGCTCGCCCTCGCCGGTCTCGCCACCTACATCCTCTTCCCGGCCGCGCCCCCCTGGATGGCGAGCGAAATGGGCCTGCTCGAGGAAGTCCACCGGACCACCGCGAAGGGCTGGGAAGTGCTCGGGATCGGCACCGCCGGCTGGTTCTCCAAAGGCCAGGGGCTCGGCAACCCGGTCGCCGCGATGCCCTCGCTGCACACCGCCTTCTGCGCCCTCGTCGCCTTCTTCCTCTGGTCGCGGGTGCGCCGCCGCTGGCGGCCGCTGCTGCTGGCCTATCCGCTGGCGATGGGGCTGACCCTGATGGCGACCGGCGAGCACTACTTCCTCGACGTGATCCTCGGCTTCGCCTACGCCGGCCTCGTGATGGCGGGCTGGGGCTGGTGGGAAAAGCGGCGGGCCGATCCGGCCGAGCTGACCAAGCGGGCCGAGCCGCGAAGCGCCGAGAGCTAGCTGTAGCTACTCACCACGTTGTTCCAACTCGGCGAGCCGAGCCGCGGGCGGCCTGTGACCAAGGGAGCCGTGTCGTCTCCTGAAGTTGTAGTGATCGAGCCAGCCGGGCAGCGCGGCGATGCG
>JAWVEZ010000185.1:0-19450 GCA_033856455.1 Solirubrobacterales bacterium
CTACCGCGGACTGATGGAAATCGCCGATGGGGCGAGCGAATCGCGTTCGAAGGTGGTCTGCGACGCGCTGCTCCTCGACGAGGACTCGCGCTCCGACACCTACCCGACGATCCGCATCGACGAGAACGATGCCGACGTCGGCCACGAGGCGACGGTTTCGAAGATCGGCGACGAGCAGCTCTTCTACCTCCAGAGCCGCGGGCTCGACGAGGCGGAGGCCTCGAAGATGATCGTCAACGGCTTCATCGAGCCGGTCACCAAAGAGCTGCCGATGGAGTACGCGGTCGAGCTGAACCGGCTGATCGAGTTGCAGATGGAGGGCTCAATTGGCTGAGGTCGCGACCGAACCGACCTGGCTTGCAGAGAGGCGCCGGCGCGGCGCCTCTCTTGCCGAGAGCCTCCCCCTCCCCGACCAGAAGGCGAAGGGTTGGGAATTCACCGACCTCTCCGACCTCGACATCGGCTCCTACGAGCCGGCCGACGCCGATGTGGAGGTCAGCGGCGGCGAGGGCGCGACCGTGGTCTCGCTGGCCGAGGCGGTCTCGACCCACGCCGAGCTGCTCGAGGAGAAGCTGGGCTCGCTGGTCCCGGTCGAGGACCTCTTTGTCGCCCGCAACGAGCCGGGCTGGCGCGACGGCGTTCTCGTCCACGTGCCCCGCGGCGTCACCGTCAGCGAGCCGATCCGGATCGAGGTCCCCGTCGACGCCGCCGGTGCCGCGATCAACTGGCGCACGCTCGTCGTCCTCGAGGAGGGCGCCGAAGCCGAGGTCTGGGAGCACTGGTCCTCGACCGGCGACGAGGTCGACGCGATCCTGAACTCGGTCGTCGAGCTGAGCGTCGGCCAGGCCGCGACCCTGCGCTACGTCAACACCCAGGACATCTCCGAGAGCGCCTGGATCTTCGCCACCCAGCGCGCCCAGGTCGAGCGCGACGCCCGCCTCGACTGGGCCGCGCTCGGCTTCGGCTCTGGCCGCGGCAAGGTGCGGATGGAGACCAAGCTGGCCGGCCCCGGCTCGGAGGCACGGGTGACCGGCGGCTACGCCGGCGGTCCCGGCCAGCACCTCGACTACGACACCACCCAGGAGCACGCGGCGCCGAACACCAACTCCGACCTCGCCTTCCGCGGCGTCCTCGCCGCCGGCGCCACCGCGGTCTGGCGGGGGATGATCAAGGTCGACCCCGGCGCCCAGCAGACCGACGCCTTCCAGGAGAGCCGCAACCTGCTGCTCTCGACCGAGGCCCACGCCGACGCGATCCCCGGCCTGGAGATCCTCGCCGACGACGTCCGCTGCACCCACGCCGCGGCGATCGCCCAGGTCGACAAGGAGCAGCTCTTCTACCTGACCTCGCGCGGACTCGACCCGGCCGGGGCGAAGGGACTGATCATCGAAGGCTTCCTCGAGTCCCTGGTCGAACGGCTGGCCGCGGGCCCGGTGCGCGACGAGATCTCCGCGGCGCTCGAGAAGCGCCTCGCCGAGATCCTCTAGTCGCTCTGGTTGTCGTCTCCTTTGCGCCGCCGGTCGAGGAGGACCGAGCGGAGGATGCCGCCGATCACGATCGCCACCGGCACCAGGTAGAAGGCCCAGAGGTAGTGGCCGACGTGGGCAAGCGGCAGGGTCACCCGTTGGACACTGACAGCAGGTAGAGGCCGAAGCAGGTGAAAGAGACCATCACCGCCAGCATCCAGTACTGAGAGCGGGCGGCCTGTTTGTAGTCGGACCAGTAGGCGACGGCGCGGTCGTGGGCGAGCACGAGGCCGAGCACGTGGCCGAAGACCAGAGCCGCGACCTGGACGTACCAGATCGCGTTGGCGCTGAGGATCGTGTAATCGATGCCCCAGCCGGCGGTGCCGAAGAGGTCGGTGGTGCCGTTGCCGAGCGGGTCGGAGAGCAGGTAGCCGAACTGCGCCTGCTCCTGGAAGACGAAGAGGCTGAAGTAGTGGGCGACCAGGTAGGCGAGGGCGATCGGGATCAGGGTGTGGGCGAAGCCGACCCGCAGCTTGGCCAGCGAGGGGGCGCCGCGCACGGTCCGCATGCCGCGCACGCCGAGGGCGTAGATCAGAGCGACGCCGCCGAAGCAGAGCAGGAGGAAGATCGTGTCGGTGAGGCGGATCGAGCTGTTGGCGTCGAAGCCGACGTCCCGGAACCAGCCGAAGACGGTTTCGATCGCGTCCTTGAAGGCGCCCTCCGAGGCGCCGTCGTAGCTGGTCGTCGCGATCGAGGCGATGACCAGCGCGGCCGAGCCGGGGATCGTCGCCCAGCTGGTCGAGGCGGAGAGCATGCGGCGGCGGCCGAGCTGGCCGTTCTCGACGCCGAAGGCGCCCAGCCGGGAGAACATCCCGAAGTAGACCGAGAAGATCTCCCCCTTCTCGCACCACTCCTCGACCCCGAAGACGGCCATCATCGCCAGCGTGTAGGCGGTGTAGACGCAGGCCGCGACCGCTGCCGCGTGCGGATCGAGGCCGACGGCGACGCCGCCGCTCTGGCCGTAGATCACCTCCAGCCAGACGACCGCGAGCAGGCCGACCACGGCGGGCCAGCGGCCCAGCCACCCGGGGTAGCGGGCGTGGGCGGCGCGCTGGCCGGCGAGCGCCTGGAATCCGGAGCCGGCGAAGCGGCCGACCGCGCGCCAGGGGTTGAAGGGCCGGAAGATGTCGCCGAGCAGGGCCGAGAAGAAGGGGAAGCCGAGCCAGCAGGTGACGAAGAGGAAGGTGAGGGTGAAGTTGCGGTCCGGCGCTTCGGTGCCGCGCAGGCCGGCGTAGATCGCGACCCCGAGCAGGAAGATGCCGACGAGGCCGCAGAGGACCTGGACCGGCAGGGAGACGACGGCGCGGGAGAACCACGCCCCGAGCGCCCGCCAGTGCTGGCGCTCGAAGCGGGGCGTGCGCCAGGCTGCCGCCAGCGCGAAGAAGGAGACGATCAGGACGATCGACGCCCCCCAGGCGAAGAGCCAGGCGGGGACCGGAAGGTCCTGCCTGGCGGCCAGCGCGTGCGCCAGCGGCAGCCAGCTCACGGGTTCACCCGGAGCTCGGCGATCTGGGTCCCCAGGGCCTCGAGCTCGACCTCGAAGATCCCTTCGATTTCGGCCGGGAAGCTGAACTCGACGGTCCCGCCCGCGGGCACGTCTTTGGCGATGTCGTAGCCGTGGATGTGGATCTCTTCGGCGGCGTCGGAGCTGACCCGGAAGCGAATTTCTTCGCCGGACTCGAACTCGAGCTCCTGGACGCCGCCGACCGGTTCCTCGTTCTTGACCTCGATCGTCGGGACCGAGCCGGAGGCGTCTTCGGCCGCGGTTTCGGTCGAGCCGCCTTCGAGTTCGGCGCAGGCGACCTTGGCGGACAGCGGCTGGATGCCGCCGCCGTCGTGACCGGGCTCGTCGTCGGAGCCGTGACCGCCGGAGCCGTGGTCGTCACCGCTCTCGTGTTCCTCGCCCTTGCTGTGGTCCACGCCTTCGTGGACGAGCAGCGAGGCGAACTGCTGGGTGCTGGTGGAGGCGGTCATCGCGTCGCCGGCGGTGTGGACGACGACCGAGCCCGCTTCGCCCTCCGGCACCTCCTTGTCGGCCGTGACCTTGGCCCTGCCGCTGCCGTCGCCGCTCGAGGTGAACGAGAGGTGGATCTCGTTCGGCGGATCTTCCCCGCCGCTCGGGTCGAACTTGAAGTGCGGGCCGCCGGGGTCCTCGCCGCCGCAGCCGCCGGTGTGCAGGTGGGCGATGTACCTGGTGTTGGCGACGAGGCCTTGGAGGCTGATCGAGACGGTCGTTTCGCCGCCGGCGCGGGTCAGGTCGGCTTCGCCGGTGACGTTCTCGTAGGGAGCCGGGACGCCGACCAGCGGCTCGAAGGTGCCCGCCACGGTGTCGTTGGATTCGCTGGTTTCGCTGCCGCTGTCGGCACTGGTGCCGCTGTCGTCACCGCCGCCGCAGGCGACAAGGCCGATGCTGAGTGCCAGCGCCGCGAGCAGCAGCGCGAGCTTCTTGGTCTGGTTATTCAAAGTCCATCTCCTTTTCGATCGGCGCGCGCCAGCGCGCCTGTCGAGTTGGTCCCCCACGTGAGGGAGCAACTCGACACCGGATTGAAATCAGGTCGAGGGAGAGGCGGGCGGAGCGCGCCCGGAGAGCGCGAGGGCGAGCAGGAGGCCGCCGCTGGCCGCCCGGGTCGGCGGCCGCAGGGGCCGGCGGGAGGCGGTCGCGGTGCCGCGTTGGCGCCCGCGAGCGGCGAGCCGCTCGGAGAGTCGCACGATCGCCTCGTGGCCCGGATAGCGCCCGAGCACGAGGAAGGCCAGCAGGAGCAGCAGGGGCACCGCCGGCAGGAAGAAGGCGCAGATGTGAATCACGCCCGGCCAGGATAACGTCAGCGCCGATGCGCCCCGGTCGCGACAACATCGCCGCCCCCGACCTGCCCGCCGGCCTCGCCTGGGTCGGCACCGAACCGGAGTCGATGCCGAGCCTGACCGCGGCGGGGCCGGCGATCGTCCATTTCATCGACTTCGCGCAGCTGAACAGCGTGCGCACGCTGCCCTACCTGAACGAGTGGGCGCGGCGCTACCGGGACGCCGGGCTCAGCGTGATCGGCGTGCAGGCGCCGCGCTTCCCCTTCGGGTCCGACCCCGGTGCGGTCGCCGCCGGGCTGGCCGAGCTCGGGGTCGAGTTCCCGGTGGTGATCGACAGCGAGCGGGAGCTCTGGGCCGCCTACGGCTGCGAAGGCTGGCCGAGCCTCTTCCTCTGGAGCCTCGGCGGGGCGCTCGCCTGGGCGCACTTCGGCGAAGGCGAATACCTCGGAACCGAGGGGGCGATCCAGGAGGAGCTGCGCGAGATAGACGCCCTGCGGGCGCTGCCGGAGCCGCTGGAGCCGCTGCGGCCGACCGACGGGCCGGGCGCGCGGGTGATGGCGCCGACCCCGGAGATCTTCCCCAGCGAATCCTGGGAGGAGCCCTGGACCGCCGGCCGCGACGGCGAGGTGCTGGAGCTCGACTACCAGGCGGGCGGTGTCTTCGTCACGGTCGAGGGCAGCGGCGAGCTGCGGGCCGAGATCGACGGCGAGTGGGGCGACCCGATCACCGCCGGCCCCGCCCCGGGGCTGCTGACGATCGCCGAGCATCGCCGCCACGAAGCCCACAGCCTCGTCCTCCGCCCCTCCCCCGGCCTGCGGATCTGGTCGCTCAGCTTCGCGGCCGGCGTCCCAGGGTAGGTTGGTCGGGGACCCCCCGTCCGACACGAACACCAGGAGGAACGATGATCACCAAGCTCGACTTCGTCGGCGTCCCGTCCACCGACGCCGACCGCTCGCGCAAGTTCTACGTCGAGACGCTGGGTCTGAAGCCCGATCCGAAGAGCGACTACGAGTTCTGGGTCGGCGAGACCTGCTTCGGGATCTGGGAACCGGCGAAACAGGGGATGGAGTTCGCGCCGCAGAAAAACGCGCACCCCGCGCTCCACGTCGATGACGTCGCGGCCACCCGCAAGGAGCTGGAGGAGAAGGGCGTCCGGTTCAACGGCGACACCTTCGACACCGGCGTCTGCCACATGGCGCTGTTCTGCGACCCGGACGGCAACGACCTGATGCTGCACCACCGCTACGCGGATTGACCACCGCAGGCCGTGGATAAACCACGGAGGGCTAAGCCCGCGCCGCGAGCTCCTCGCGGATCTCCTTCGGGAGCATGAAGCGGACGTCCTCGTGGACGGTGCGCAGCTCGGAAACGTCATCGGCGCCGCGCTCGCGGAAGAAGGAGACGAGACTCTCGACCAGCTCCTCGGGGGCGCTGGCGCCGGAGGTGATGCCGACCGTCTCGACGCCCTCCAGCCACTCCTCCTGGACCTGGGTGTGGTTGTCGATCAAGTGCGAGCCGGCGCCGTGTTCGCGCGCGACCTCGACCAGGCGGTTGGAGTTGGAGGAGTTGGTCGAGCCGATCACCAGCACCAGGTCGCACTCGCGGGCCAGCTGCTTGACCGCGATCTGGCGGTTGGTGGTGGCGTAACAGATGTCGTCTGACTTCGAGCTGACGATCGCCGGGAACTTCGCGCGCAGGGCGGCGATCACCTCGGCGGTCTCGTCGACCGAGAGCGTCGTCTGGGTGATGAAGGCGACTTTGTCCGGATCGGGGACCTCGAGCGAGGCGACCTCGTCGGCGGTTTCGATCAGGATGATGCTGTCGGGCGCCTCGCCGGTCGTCCCTTCGACCTCCTCGTGGCCCTCGTGGCCGATCATCACGATCGTGTAGCCCTCGGCCGCGAAGCGGCGGGCGGAGACGTGGACCTTGGTGACCAGCGGGCAGGTGGCGTCGATCGTCCGCAGCTGGCGGGTGGCGGCGTTCTCGTGCACCGAGGGGGCGACCCCGTGGGCGGAGAAGACGACGATCGCGCCCTCGGGCACCTCGTTCTCCTCCTCGACGAAGATCGCGCCGCGCTTGGCGAGTTCCTCGACCACGTGCTTGTTGTGGACGATCTCCTTGCGCACGTAGATCGGCGCTCCGTGGAGCTCCAGGGCGCGCTCGACCGCCTGCACGGCGCGGTCGACGCCGGCGCAGTAGCCGCGCGGAGCGGCCAGGAGCACGCGCTTGGGGGCGGCGGTGGTGGCTTCGGGCATGGTCCCAGGGTACCGGTGGCGAGGTTGCGGCCGTCGGAGGCGGCTGGCCTTGAAAGCCGCGCGAGGTTAGCCTTGTGGGAATGAGCACGGAGGGGCGGCACCTCGACCGCTTGACCGCGGTTGATGCATCTTTCTTGACGAACGAGAGCTCGTCGAGCCATATGCACGTGGGCGCGATCCTGATCTTCGAGGGCCCGCCGCCCAAATACGTCGACCTGGTCGAGCACATCCGCGGCCGCCTGGCGCTGGTTCCGCGCTTCCGCCAGAAGCTGGTGGTGCCGCCGCTGGAGGCCGGCCGGCCGCTCTGGGCCGACGACGTCAACTTCAACCTGACCTACCACATCCGCCACACCGCGCTGCCGGAGCCGGGCGGCGAGGCGCAGCTGAAACGGCTGGCCGGGCGGGTCTTCTCCCAGCAGCTCGACCGCTCGAAGCCGCTCTGGGAGCTGTGGCTGGTCCAGGGACTCGAACGCGACCGCTTCGCGGTCCTGACCAAGACCCACCACGCGATGGTCGACGGGGTCAGCGGGGTCGACATCGGCACCGTCCTCTTCGACCTCGCGCCGGTGCCCGAGCCGGTGGAGGTCAGCGACGACTGGGTGCCGCAGAGGGAGCCGAGCACGACCGAGCTGGTCAGCCGCGGGCTCAGCGATTTCGCCGCGGTGCCGGTCAAGGCGGCCGAGCGCGCGGTGGCGGCGGTGAAGCGGCCGGAGATGGCGGCCCGCAAGGCGGTCGAGGCGCTGGAGGGGCTGACCGAGATCGTCAGCGCCTTCGCCGACCCGGCTCCCGACGTGCCGCTGAACCAGCCGATCGGGCCGCACCGGCGCTACATCTGGGCGCGCTCGGACCTCTCGACCTTCAAGCGGATCAAGGACGCCCTCGGCGGCACCGTCAACGACGTCGTCCTGGCGGTCGTCACCGGCGCGCTGCGCGAATGGCTGCAGGGCCGGGCGATCCGCACCGAGGGACTGGAGCTGCGGGCGCTGGTCCCGGTCTCGATCCGCGGCGAGGACGAGCGCGGCAACCTGGGCAACCGGATCGCGCTGATGCGCGGGCCGCTGCCGGTCTACGTCGAGGACCCGGTGCGGCGGCTGCGCACGATCAGCCAGGCGATGGAGGGGCTGAAGCGCTCCAAGCAGGCGCTGGGCGCCGAAGTGATCTCCCGCTTCAACGACTTCGCGCCGCCGACCCTGCTGGCGCAGGCCGCGCGGATCAACTTCTCGACCCGGCTCTTCAACATGATCGTCACCAACGTGCCGGGACCGCAGATCCCGCTCTACGTGCTGGGTCGCGAACTGGAAGAGGTCTTCCCGATCGCCTTCCTGCCCGAGAACCACGCGCTGGCGGTCGCGATCATGAGCTACAACGGCAAAGTCGGCTTCGGCCTGCTCGCCGACTACGACTCGATGGACGACATCGAAGTCCTCGCCGACGCGCTCAACGCGTCCCTGGCCGAGCTCGAGGCCGCCGCCACCGCCTCGGCCGCCGCGGCCTGAGTCGTCCTGACTGCCGAGCTCCGCGCCGCTCTAGGCTGTTCCCATGTTCTTCCTGGTGCTGCTGTTCATCGTCGTCCCGATCGTCGAGCTCTACGTGATCATCCAGGTCGGCGGGCTGATCGGGCTCTGGCCGACCCTGGCGCTGCTGCTGCTTGACGCGATCCTCGGCTCGATGCTGCTGCGCCACCAGGGCCGCGGCGCCTGGCGCCGCTTCAACGAGGCCCTCGCGCAAGGGCGCTTCCCCGGCACGGAGGTGGTCGACGGCCTGCTGATCGTGATCGGCGGCACGCTGCTGCTGGCCCCGGGCTTCCTCACCGACATCGTCGGGCTGCTCTTCCTGATCCCGCCGACCCGGGCGGTCGTCCGGGCGGTGCTGAAGCGGTTCACGATCGGGCGCTTCACGGTCGTCGGGATGGGCGGCGGCGGATTCGGTCGGGGCGGCGGCCCGTTCGGCGGCGGTGGACCTGGTCCCGACCAGCCGAACCGGGAGTACGACTACGACGTGACCGCCGAGGAGGAGCCGGCGAACGGCGACGGCGGCGAGCGCCGGCTGCCGCGCTCGGAGGGGTAGGCGGTCAACCGCTCAGCGGCTTGACACCGGAATTTTGGGGATGGCCGGGAAATCGCTAAAGGTCTTGAAACAACTTTTGTAGTGGCCTCGTTACCCCCGTTTTTTGGCTCTGCATAGCGCCGCTGGCCAGACTGCCGGGTCTCTCCAAGCGCGATTTGCCGCTCACTCCTCAAGGCGGACTGGACACACGGTCGATACCCGTCCAGCCACGGGGCATCCAGCTCCGCTAGCACGACAAAGGAGATGGAATGTCCTACCTCAGAGGGAGGCGGATACTGCTCGGCCTGATTTCGATCGGCGTGCTCGCGCTTGCCGCGGGCGCCTACGCGTACTTCACCAGCAGCGGCTCCGGCACGGTCAGCGCCAGCGTCGGCAGCGGCTCGGCGGTGACCCTGAAAGGCACCGTGACCGGGAACCTCTACCCCGGCTCGTCCTCGCCGGTCACGCTGACCGTCGACAATCCGTCCTCGGGCTCGCAGCGGGTCGGCACCGTGTCGCTGGAAAAAATCACCGCTGACGCCGGGCACTCGACCTGCAGCGTCCTGACCACCGGCGGCAACCCGGACTTCACGATGGCCGACGTGGTCGTCAACAAAACGTTCGCTTCGGGCAACAACCAGGCCGTGACGCCCGGCGGGACGCTGACGATGAACGACACCGGGGTCAGCCAGAACGCCTGCCAGGGCGCGACGCTCACCCTGACGCTGAAAAGCAACTAGCGCCGCCCAGAGGTAGGTCCCCGATGCCCCGACGCCGGATCACGCGAGCGCGAGCACGAGCGGTAAGGGTGACGATCGCCCTGACGGCCGCTCTGGCCTGCCTCGGCGCGGCCGCCTATGCGGCGAGCCGCCCCGAGGGCACCGGTCGGGCGCCGGCCGAAGCCGACACCGGGGCGTCTCCGCGACGCGAGGCCCCGAGCAGGAAGGCCGGCAGCGCGCGGCCGCCGCGTCCCCAGCTGGCCACGCGCACCGAAGCGATCGACGTCCGCGTCAACGCCCGCTTCAGGTTCACCGCCACCGGGGAGGGCCTACGCTTCCTCTGTCAGCTGGACGGCGGTAGCTGGAAGCCGTGCCGGTCCCCGCACAAGGCGCGGGGGATCGCCGCCGGCCCGCACACCTTCGCGGTTCGCGCCGTGCGCCGGTCGCGCCGCGGGCCGGCGGCGCGCTTCGCCTGGACCAGGGTCGACCCGCGGCCGCTGACGGTCGAGCCGCGACCCACCAGCCTCACCGCGCTCCACCCCGGTGCCCCGCCGCAGACGATCCCGGTGCGCGTCGCCAACCCGAACTCCGTCCCTGTCAGGGTCACCGCGCTGACGATCGCGGTCAGCGCGGACCCGCCGGGCTGCCCGGCGAGCCCGAACCTGGAGCTGGGACCGTCCTCGCTCTCGCCGACGGCGCCGCTCGTCCTCCCCGCCGGGGGCGAACTGGTCCTGCCGACGGCGGCGATCGCGGCGCCGACGATCGCGCTGCGCGAACTGCCGTTCAACCAGGACGCCTGCCAGGGGGCGAGCTTCCCGCTGCGGGTCGACGCGGAGGCGAGGGGATGATCGGACGCGCCTCACGCGGGATCTTCGCCGCCGCGGTGATCGCGGTCCTGCTCGCCGTGCTGGGCAGCGGCGCGCTCGCCTACTTCTCCGGCAACGGCAGCGGCAGCGCCGCGGCCACGGTCACCAACCTCTCCGCGCCGACGCTGGGCACGCCGACGGTGGGGGGCGGAACCGTCGCCCTCAGCTGGAGCGCGGTCAGCGCGCCGGGCAGCGGCACCGTCAGGTACTTCGTGACCCGCGACGGCGGCGACCCGGGCGTGGCCTGCCCGGCCGAGGACGCGCCCGCCGCGGTCACCTCGTGCACCGACAGCGACGTCCCGATCGGCGAACACAGCTACCGGGTGACCGCCGTGTTCAAATCCTGGACCGCGGCCAGCGGGCTGAAAACGGCGAAAGTGCTGACCGGGGCGGCGACCACCTTCACGATCGCGGCGAGCACCACGACCCCCGCGGCGAACGCCTCGGTGAACCTGACGATCACCGCCAAGGACTCCAGCGACAACACGGTGACGAGCTACACCGGCAGCAAGAGCCTGGTCTTCTCCGGCGCGTCGGCCAGCCCGAGCGGAACCAAACCGACGGTGGCCAACAGCTCCGGGACCGCGACCAGCTTCGGCAGCGCGACGACGATCACCTTCACCAACGGGGTCGCCGCGGTCTCCTCGAGCAAAAACGGCTTGATGAAGCTCTACAGATCGGGCCTCACCGAAATCGAGGCGGACCAGGGCTCGATCTCGACGCCGGACCCGCTGGCGGTCACGGTCAGCCCGGGCGCGGCTTCGAAATTCGCCCTCGCCGCGGCCACGACGACGCCGACGGCGGGGGCCAGCGACGACCTCACGATCACAGCCCAGGACGTCTACGCCAACACGGCGACCGCCTACACGGGACAGAAAAGCGTCGTCTTCTCGGGTGCCTCCGCGAGTCCCGGCGGGAACGCCCCGACCGTCGCCGACGAGGACGGCGACGAGATCGCCTTCGGCACCGCCACCGAGATCGGGTTCACGAACGGCGTCGCCGCCGGCGGGGGCGGCACCAACGGCACGATGAAGCTCTACAAAAGCGGCTCGGCCTCGATCCAGGCAACGCAGGGCTCGCTGACCAACTCGACCAAACTCGCCATCACCGTCGCCGCCGCCCCGGCGGCCAAATTCGTGCTCACGGCATCGGCGACGAGCATCGCCGCCACCGCCAGCACCAACCTCACGACCACCGCCCAGGACGTCTACGCCAACACGGCGACCGCCTACGCCGGCTCGAAGAGCATCACCTTCTCCGGGGCCTCGGCGAGCCCGACCGGAACCTCGCCGACGGTCGTCAGCAGCGGCGGGACCGTGACCAGCTTCGGCACCCCGACGGCGCTGACCTTCAGCAACGGGGTCGCCGCGGTCTCCTCGAGCAAAAACGGCCTCACCAGGCTGCCGAAAGCCGGGGCGGCCAGCGTCAGCGCCACCGACGGGACGATCTCCAGCGCCGCGCCGCTGGTCTTCACGACCTCGCCGGGCACGGCATCCCGCGTCGCCTTCGACGGCGTCGCCGCGAGCGCCGGCACGGTCAGCCCGACCTGCCGCCTCACCTGCCCGGTCACCTCGCTCGGCAACTCCGGCACGGTCTCCGGCGGCTTCGCGATCACCGACACGCTCGGCAACGCGGTCACCAGCATCGGCTCGGCGAAGACGATCACCGTCACGGTCACCACCGGCGGCACGATCACCGGCTCCCCGCTGACCATCCCCGCCGCCGGCGAAGCCCTCACCGCCACCGACTTCCTCTACATAGCGCCGGCCAGCGGCAGCTTCAGCCACACGATCACCGCCGCCTCCAGCGGCTACACCAGCGCGACCGCCCTGGTCACGAAATAGCCGGCGCTCTCAGCCGGCGACCCAAGAGGTCGCCTCGTTGAGCTCGCCTGACCGCTAGAGCTTCGTTCTCTCCTCACCTGGATGCATCAGGCCCTACGTTGCCGTGCCCGAGCCGAATCGGTCTATCGCTCGCCGCATCTTCTCCGGACCATAGAAGCGGCGCGCCCACCACGACCATGGACGAGCGAGCCTGCAGGCGGCAACGATCCAAATCATGCCCAGCAGGAGGAAGCCGAGAACGAACTCCACCCTCTGGCCCTTGCTCCAGGTGATGCCAGCAGGAATCCCGACTACGACGATCAGGACAGTCAGTACAAGCAGGCGTTCCATCATGACTGGACGCGCCGGGAGACAGACCACTGACGGACGGCGGCGACGATGAGCCCGACCAGGATGACTTTTGCCAGCGTGAAGACGAGCCACACAATCCAACCAAGAATGGCCACGGCCAAGCTGCCCCGGCCTCCTCCGTCTTCCCACAGTTCCATGGCACCGTTGAGTAACAGAAGAGCCACGGTTACGAATGCCCATGCGGCAAGGAACGACTGCAGTTTGCCGAGCGGCCGACTGTCGGCTCGATAAAGCCCCCAGCGCACCAGCCGTCGGTCAACCGAGACAGTGATCGAGGTACCGAGCTCGGTGAGCTCCCTCCAGACGGAACCGATCCAGCTGACCGGCCGCACCCCGGTCTGTCCATCCCCCTCCCCCATCACGATTCCTCCACAGAGTCGCGTTCGCGGTCGGTCCAACCGTCGCCCGACCAGAGGATTTCCCTTCCGGGCTTGGACGGATGCGGTTGCCAGCCGGCCGGGTCCGCTTCGACCCGGTCCCCTCGGATGGAACGGGGGCGGGCCCAAGAGGTCCATTCCTCTCCATCCCAGAGGCGTTCCACGACGCCGTTATCCGGCTCGACGCACCAACCAGCCGCGACGGGACCATCGTCATCTGCCGCCTGGGCGGTCCGGTCAAGGCTCCAATCCGCAGGAAGCATCCGTCTTGATGCCTCCAGAGACCGGGCCACGTTCTTCGGCCGGCGACCCGGGTCAAGCACGAAGCCGACGATAGGGACCGGGACAACCAGCGCGTAGAGAATCAGTTTCCACTGATCTCCCCCGGTGACGGCAGAGATCGAGAGGTAGCCAAAAAGCACGATCGTGAACAGCAAATACCAGGACCACAGCACCCTCTTGGTTCGACCCCGACGTCGATAGCCCTCAGCCAGATCGACGGCCGCGGGCGCCAACCGCGGATCCTCCGGAGCCTCACCGCGCCTGAGACACAAGCTGACGCGCCACATGTCGCGGTAAGACAGCGCCCTGAATGCCTGCATCCTGTTTTCCGAAGGCCACATGCCCCGTCTCTCTAAAAGCCCGGCCCGAGGGTCGCCCGGAGCGAGGCTCCGGTGAGCGGGACATTCGATCTGCCCGGAAGGTCGACCGTGAGGTCGCCGCTCCATCTCTGGCCCGCCTTCTTGCCGCGGTCGAAGCGGGCGCTGCCGGCGAACGGCGACGGCGGACTGACGGTGGCGGTGCGCAGGCGGCGGTCATACCTGAAGTCTCCGGCCGGGATTCGCGATTCCGTGTATCGCCGGATCGAGATTCCCCCGGCCGTGTACTCGCGCGTCCAGGCGACGATCCTCGCGGGGGCGCTTGGCCCGGGCTTGCTCACGGTCATTTCCTGGCCCAGGGCCGGATTGCGGACGTAGAGTTCCGCGCCACGCGAGCGACCTGAGCCGCTTTCACTTTCGAAAATGCCTTCGCCGCAAAGGGACCGCACGTAGTCGATGTTGCCGGGGACGGTGGTGGCCTCCGCAGACGCGAATCCCTCCTCGCCGTGAAAACTGATCGTTCCCTCGTAGCTGCCGGAGTCGAAGCGGACCTCTCGATCGCCGCAGAGGACGCTGATCGCTCTTCCAGAGCGCTGGAAGGCGACCGAGATCTCCCCGACCTCCCCGAGGTCCGCCTGGATCGAGGTGTCCGTGACGGTGGCCGGGACCCGGTAGATGACGCTCTTGCCTTTGGTGTAGGCGTAAACCTCGAGGACGCCGGGACGTTTGCGGTAGGACGGGGTCGCGATCGCGTAGAGGGTGTAGCCGTTGCTGGCCGCAAGCCGGAAAGCACCCGGGATCAGCAGCGGCTTCTTCTCGGCCGCCGGCGCCAGGGTCGGAACCGAGGCAGCCACGAACACGAGCGCACCGAGCAGCATCACGAGCAGTGCGGCCGAGCTCAAGGAGAACCGAGAACCGCGGTGCGACTCAATCATCGCGATTCCCGTTTCGGCGGACGAGGATCGGCTCGGGATCGGCGCTGGCTACGGCGAAGCTGTGGCCCGGCCCTTCCCAGGTCACATTCACGTCGATCCGTTCGCCATCGCGAAAGTAGACGTGCCGTTCGCGGATGTTGAAGAAGGTGCCGGGGACGCGAACCCGGAACTTGGCCGTTCCCCGGGCATTGGTCTTTCCAACTCGGAACGATCGTGCGCCGCAGCCGTCTTCGCAGATCGCCGTGGGGAAGAACGAGACCTCGACGACGCCCTTGCCCGGGAACCCCGCGACCCGCATGGTCTCGAGGCGTCCAGGACTGAGGCGGCCGTCGGTGATCGCCTTGGGCCTCGTTCCCTGCTGCCCGCCTTCAGCGAAATCCGCGGTGGCGGTCGTCGGCGTGCCGGCCGTGGGCAGCCAGAGAACGACGGCCAAGACGACCAGCGTGAGACCCCCGACCAGCTTCATCCGCGCAGGATATAGCTGAGTACTATGCGAGCGATGCGCCATCGCTCGCCTCGTGTTCTTCTCGCTGTTCTGGCCCTGCTGCTGCTAACCGCCGCTGCCGCGGACGCCCGCTGCATCAAGAGGCACAGCGTGAAGATCGCCACCGGTACCAGCCCAAGCGGCTCGCACTGGACCGTCGCAGGGACGATCGGGAACAACGGCAACAGCTGCCGCGAATGGCTGTTCGGAATGGAGTTCAACCTCGAGGGAGCCTGGAGCTGGGGCTCGGCCACCGGAATCCCCGCCGGCGGCCACTACGACCGTCCCGCCGGCATCTCGGCCTTCGACGACCTCCTCGAAGACGGCAGCAGCCGTGTCTTCGCCGGCTTCGTCGACGCCGAGGTCGCGAAAGTCATACTCACCCTCAGCAACAACCAACACCTCGCGATCCTCCCCAAATCCCCGCCCGCGAAACTGCGCCGCAAGGTCACCTGGCTGCGCAACGTCCGCTACTTCGTCGAGTTCTACCCACCTGTCGGCTTCGTGACCGGCGTCGCCACTTTGAGCGCCTCCGGCCAGCTCCTTTATCGCGACAAAACCTTCGAAGCCTTCTAGAACCCGAGCGCGAACTTGGCGTCGTCGGTCATCATTTCCGGCGACCAGGCGGGGTCGAAGACCATCTTCGGGTGGACGGCGGTTACGCCGGGGAGGTCGCCGACGAACTCTTTCATCTGCTCGGAGACCTGGGGGCCGATCGGGCAGGCGGGGGTGGTCAGGGTGAAGGTGACATAGACCTCCTCGCCCTCGATGTTGACGTCGTAGACGAGGCCGAGGGAGACGAAGTCGAGGCCGAGCTCGGGGTCGATTACTTCCTCGAGGGCCTCGAAGACGTCCTCCTCGGTGAGGGTTTCGTCCTGGATGGCGGGAGCGGCGTCTACCTGCTGTTCATCGGGCATCGCCCAATGGTAGCCGGGTGGGCGGTTCGCCCTCGCGACGTTGAGGCCCTCAGGGGGACCTCAATGTCGCGAGGGCGGAAGCGGCTCGGGTGGGCGCTCGGGGCCGGCGGGAGCCAGCTCCAGCTGGAACCAGCCGACGTCGCGCCAGGCGCCGAGCTTCCAGCCGACCTCGCGCATCGTCCCGACCTGGGCGAAGCCGAGGCTCTCGTGCAGGGCGATGCTGGCCGCGTTGGGCAGGGTGATCCCCGCGTAGGCCATGCGGAAGCGCTGGGCGCGGAGGCGCTCGAAGAGGGCGATGTAGAGGGCGCGGCCGATTCCCTCGCCGACGTGGCCGGCGGCGACGTAGACGGAGACGTCGACCGACCAGCGGTAGGCGGTGCGCTGGCGGTGGGGGCAGGCGTAGGCGTAGCCGACCACCTCTCCCCCGCGCTCGGCGACCAGCCAGGGATGGGTCCGCTGGATGCGCTGAATCCGCGCCGTCATCTCGGCCGCGTCGGGGACGCGCTCCTCGAAGGAGATCGGGTTGTCCTCGACGTGGGGCGCGTAGATCGCCGCGCAGGCGGCGGCGTCCCGGGCGGGATCAGCGTCGCGGATGGTCGCGGGACTCGTCAAGGGCCGGGACAATAGGCTGCCCGGGCAATGGGCGACTCAGGAGATATCAAGCGGCGCTCGATCGGCATCGTCTTCGCCGACGGCGGGCTGCTGGCCCTGACCTCGACGCTGCCCGCCGGCGGGCACGAGCACGGCGAGGAGCAGGTGGTCGCGGTGCTCTGCGACCCCGACTCGGCGCCGCTCGAGTTCGACGAGGCGCTGCTCTCGACCGAGTACGGCGAGGACGGGGTGCAGCGGCGGGCGACGCTGGAGCTGTGGCAGCACGCCGACGACAGCCACCCGCTGCGCGGCGCCGGCACGCTGATCAACTCGGTCGCGGTGAAGCGCGACGGCCTCGACGCCGAGATCGCCTTCTTCCGCTGGTCGGTGGAGGGGCGCGAGGGGCTCGGCCATTACGAGGTCGCCCGCGCCGATGGCTGACTCCAAGATCCGCGCGGTCATCTCCGACTTCGGCGGGGTCCTGACCACCCCGCTGCTGACCTCTTTCATGTCGCTGCAGGACGAGATCGGCGTCTCCCCCGAGCACTTCGGCACGGCGCTGCGGGCGCTGACCGCCGAGCGCGGCGAAAACCCGCTGTACGAGATGGAGCGGGGCGAGATCAGCGAGGACGAGTTCCTCGGGCTGCTCGGCGAGGGCCTGGCGCCGCTGCTCGACCACGAGCCGCACCTGCACCGCTTCCGGGAGCTGTTCATCGGCACCCTGAAACCGAACCCGCCGATGATCGAGCTGATGCGGGAGCTGAAGGCGAGCGGTCTGCGGATGGCGATGCTGACCAACAACGTCAAGGAGTGGGAGCCGCACTGGCGGCCGATGCTGCCGGTCGACGAGATCTTCGAGACGGTGGTCGACTCGGCCTTCGTCGGCTGCCGCAAGCCGGAAGCGCGGATCTACGAGATCACGCTGGAGCGGCTCGGGCTCGGCGCCGGGGAGTGCGTCTTCGTCGACGACCAGCTGCCGAACATCGAGGGCGCCCGCGAGCTCGGCTTCACCGCCGTCCACTTCCAGGACACCGAGCAGGCGACCGGCGAGATCCGCGCCGCGGTCGGCTAGTCGCGCCAGCGGCGCGCGAACGGCAGGCGCCATTCGTTCGGCGCGATCAGGCGGCCGATCTCGGTCGGGCCCCAGGATCCCTGCGGGTACGGTTTGACCGGCGGCGGGTCGTGCAGCAGCGGTTCGGAGACCTCCCAGAGCCGCTCGATGTCGCGGCCGCTGGTGAACAGGGTGTGGTCGCCGGCCATCGCGTCGCGGATCAGCCGCTCGTAGGCCTCCAGCGTCTCCCCCTTGGTCCCGGTTTCGTCGAGCGAGAACTGCATGCTCGCCTTCTCCAGCTCCATCCCCATCCCCGGCTTCTTGCCGTAGAAGGAAAGGGAGACGCGGGAGGACTCGTCGAGGTCGAAGGTGAGGTGGTCGGGGCCGTAGCGGCCGACCTTCGAGTGGGCGGGGAACATGCTCTGCGGCGGCTCGCGGAAGGCGATCGAGATGATCCGGGCCGAGTCCCCCATCCGCTTGCCGGTGCGGAGGTAGAACTTGACGCCGCTCCAGCGCCAGTTGTCGATCTCGTTGCGCAGGGCGATGAAGGTCTCGGTGCTGGAGTTGGGGTCGACCCCGGGCTCGGAGGTGTAGCCCTCGTACTGGCCGCGGACCACCCAGTCGGGGTCGAGCGGGCGCAGGCAGCGGAAGACCTTGTTCTTCTCCTCGCCGATCGGCCCCGGCGCCAGCGAGGTCGGCGGCTCCATCGCGACGAAGGCGAGGATCTGCATCAGGTGGGTGACGACCATGTCGCGGTAGGCGCCCGTCTTCTCGTAGAAACCGGCGCGGGAGCCGACCCCGAGCGTCTCCGGCACGTCGATCTGGATGTGGTCGATGTGGTCGCGGTTCCAGATCGGCTCGAAGAGGCCGTTGGCGAAGCGCAGGGCGAGGATGTTCTGCGCCGCCTCCTTGCCGAGGAAGTGGTCGATGCGGAAGACCTGGTCCTCGCGCAGCACCTGGTGGACCTGTTCGTTGAGCTTGCGAGCGCTCGCCAGGTCGGTGCCGAACGGCTTCTCCATGATCACCCGCGAGCGCTCGGTCAGCCCGCACTCGCCGAGCAGCGACAGGACTTCCGCCGCGGCGGACGGCGGCACGCTCAGGTAGTGCAGGTGCCGGGCCTCCGTGCCGAGGTCGCGCTCGGCCGCGGCGACCACGTCGGCCAGCCCCTTCCTGGCCTCCGCGAGCGGTATGTATCCGAGCCGGCTGGAGAACTCCCCCCAGAGCGCCTCGTCGTAGGGGTGGCGGGCGAACTCGCGACAGGCGTCGGCGGCGAACTCGCGGAACTCCTCGACGCTCAGCTCCTCCAGCGAGATCCCGACGATCCGGAACTCCGGCATCAGCCCCGCCTGGAAGAGCCGCAACAGGCCCGGCAGCAGCTTGCGCCGCGCGAGGTCCCCGGTCGCCCCGAACAACAGGATCACGTGCGGCGGCAACGGCGACGCAACGTTCCCGACCGCCTCGATCGGGTCGGCGTGGCTGCCACTTGCCAGAGGGGAAGCTACGACGTGATCGCTGTCTGCCAAGAGGCGAGCTTAGCCCTGGCGTCAAGCGTTCTGCAGACAATTGTCTGCTATACCTTCAGGGCAGGAGAGCAGAGGCTGCGAGGTGCGGCAAGCGCCTGAAAAGCGTGAGGTCGGCTAGTCACCGACAGGGGTTCGAGTCCCCCGCTCTCCGCAACATGATTGACCTGCCGAGCGGAAATGTAATCGTTGAGACGCGTGCCCCCGCTGATACGATCAAGGGGCTTATCAGGCGCTTGTGGGATGACTACCCACCTTGCAACGAGACCCGCTCCGGCGGGTCTTTTTGTTGACTAGCTTCGCCGCGTCAACCCACACGCGGCGATCACGTCTGGTCGCCGGAAGAGATTGCGGCGCCGCTTGACTGATCTGCCCGCCGCTGGCGCCGTTCCTCCCACTCCAGGGTTCCGTAGCAGGCCAGCACGAGGCCAAGGGCCCGACTAGTTGTAGCTACTCACCACGTTGTTCCAACTCGGCGAGCCGAGCCGCGGGCGGCCTGTGACCAAGGGAGCCGTGTCGTCTCCTGAAGTTGTAGTGATCGAGCCAGCCGGGCAGCGCGGCGATGCG
>JAWVEZ010000186.1:0-12464 GCA_033856455.1 Solirubrobacterales bacterium
GCTGTTCGGGCAGGTACGGGCGTTAGCGTGGAGCTTCATCCGGGTTCTCCTTGTTGGTGGGTGGCTTCAGCACCCCCAGCCTTCAAGGAGGCCCGGATGAACAACGTTGTTAGGAGCTACAGCTAGCTAGAGACCGGCCGAGAGCACTTCCGCGGCGATCGGCGCGGCGACTTCGCCGCCCGAGGCTTCCGCTTCGATCAGCATCACCCCGACCGCGAGGCGCGGCTTGTCGGCGGGCGCGAAGGCGGTGAACCAGGCGTCCTTGATCTGGATCGGGTTCTCCTCGTTCTCCTGGCCCTCTTTCGGCCCGAGCTCGGCGGTCCCCGTCTTGCCGGCGACCTGGGCCTCGCTGATCGCGCCGGCGGTGCCGGTCCCTTCGACCACGACGCCGACCATCAGCTCGGTCAGCTGGTTGGCGATCTTCTTCGACATCACCCGCACCGGCTCCGCCTGCGGACGCAGTTTTTTGTTGTTGACGATCGAGGTCGGCATCCGCACACCGCCGTTGGCGACCGTCTGGGCGACGCTGGCCATCTCCAGCGCCGTCGCCTGCACTTCGCCCTGGCCGATCGCCGAGACGCCGAGTTCGATCTCGGTCGGGATCTCGGTCGGGATCGTCGACTCCGGCAGGTCCGCTTCGCGCAGGTACTTCGGCGCGTAGAGGCTGGGCGGCTGGTTGAACCCGAAGCGCTCGGCGGCGGCGACGAGGTCGTCGTTGCCGACCTTCGGCCCGAGCGGCGCGAAGACCGCGTTGCAGGAGTGGGCGAAGGCCTGGACGAAGGTGCCGCCGCAGATCTCGCCGTTGGCGTTGTAGAGGAAGCGGCCGCCGACGTTGATGCCTTCGTTGTATTCGAATTCGTCGTCGAGGTCGACGACGCCCTTCTGCAGGGCGGCCGCCGTGGTGACGATCTTGAAGGTCGAGCCGGGAGGCTGCGGCGCCGAGAAGGCCTGGCCGGCGATCGCGCGGACGTCGCCGTTGCGCGCGTCGAGCACGGCGACGCCGCCGAAGCGGCCGGCCAGCGCATTCACCGCCGCTTCCTGTAGCTCGGGGTCGATCGTCGTCTTCACCGGCGCCCCTTCTTCCGGCTCGGACTGGGCGATCACCCGGACCGAGCCGCCGCTGGCGTCGACCGCGAGCAGCGAGCCGCCGGGCTTGCCGGCGAGCCGGGTGTTGAAGGCGCGCTCGAGGCCGCTGATCCCGACCGGCGTTTCGTCGGTGAAGCCGTGCTTGGCGAGCCGCTGGACGTCCTCTTCGGAGGGTTCGCCGATTTCGCCGGTGACGTCGACCGCGGCGCTGCCCAGCGGGTGTTCGCGTTCCTCGGCCGGTCCCTCGGCCAGGGCGGTGCCGTCGGCGGCGAGGATCGGTGCCCGCGGCGCCAGCTCGATCTCGCTGCCGAGGTGCTCGCCGTCGTCGAGGCCGGGGAAGACCAGGCTCGGGCTCCAGGCGATGCCGCCTTCGTCCCAGGGCAGCATCAGCTCGTTTTCGATCTTCCCGAAGGCGACCATCGAGACGACCATCGGCATCGGCACGACGTTCTCGCCCCCGACCTTCTGCGGCTCGTGCGGGGATCCCGGTTCGAGCCGGAGCAGGGTCGAGGTCACTTCCGCTTCCTCGTAGGCGGTGGTGAACTGGTCGAGGTTGAACTTGGCCTGCGAGGCGTCGTTCAGCTCGCGGTACATCGCCTTGTGGCTGCCGGCGGCCCAGGCCTCGGCGAAGCGGTTGGCGGCGTCCTTCTCGGGCGATCCGGGCACGCCGACGGCCGCGCCGAGGATGAAGGCGACGAAGGCAATGACTGCCAGGGGAAGGGTCCGGGTGACGAGGCGACGGCGCCGCTCCGCCTCGGGTGACAACCGACTCACCAGCGGAAAGGTATTAGAGCGGTCTTCGGCGTGCTTCTATTCACGATGTGACTGTTCTGGATTGGGCGATAGTCGCCTTCACCATCGCGCTCGCTCTCTGGGGGTATCGACAGGGTCTGATCGTCGGCGCGCTCACCCTGGCCGGGTTCGGAGCAGGGGCCTTCGCCGGCAGCCGGCTGGCGCCGCTGCTGCTCTCGAAGGGCTCCGAGTCGCCCTACGCACCGCTCTGCGCCGCGCTCGGGGCGCTGCTGGTCGGGGCGCTGGCAGCGGTCGCTGTGGAGAGCTTCGCGCTCGGCCTGCGGGACAAGCTGATCCGCCATCACTCGCTGCATCTTGCCGACGGGGCCGGCGGGGCGGCGTTGATCGCCGCGGTCGCGCTCGGCCTGGTCTGGGTCTTCGGGGCGGTCGCCCTGCACGCGCCGGCGACCGAACGGCTGCGCGGCGACGTCCAGGGCTCGGTGATCCTGCGCAGCCTGAACGAAGTCCTGCCGCCCTCCGGCCCGGTCCTGAACGCGCTCGACCGGGTCGACCCGGCGCCCGCGGTCTCGGGTCCGGCGACGCCGACCCAGCCGCCCGACGACTCGATCGCCACCGACCCCGAGGTGCTGAGCGCCGGGGAATCCGTCGTCCGCGTGCTCAGCACCGCCTGCGGGCTCGGGATCGAGGGCTCGGGCTGGTCGGTGGCCCCCGGCCTGATCGTCACCAACGCCCACGTGATCGCCGGCGCCGACGACACCACGGTCACCACCCAGGACGGGGTCGAGCTCGACGCCGAACCGGTCTACTACTCGCCCGCCAACGACCTCGCCCTGCTGCGGGTCGGGGCCGAGATTCCCGTGCTCGAGATCTCGCACCGCTCCGAGGAGGGACGGCGCGCCGCCGTCCTCGGCTACCCGGAGAACGGGCCCTACGCGCTGACCCCGGCCCGGGTCGGGGAGACGCGGGAGACGATCAGCGAGGACTCCTACGGGCGTGGCCCGGTCGAGCGGGACATCATCGCGCTCGGTGGCCGGGTCCGCAGCGGCAACTCGGGCGGCCCGGTGGTCGACGCCCGCGGCGAAGTGATCGGCACCGTCTTCGCGGCGACCACCAGCGGCCTCCCGGGCGGCTTCGCGATTCCGGCCGGGCTGGCCGGGAACGCCCTGGAAATGGCCAACGAGTGGACCGACACCGGCCCTTGCACGCTCTGAGAGCCGGCGAGCCGAACACTTACGTTCAGTAAGCTCCTGGCGATGGAACCGGTCGTTTCGACCCCGGCGCACCAGACCGGCCCGGCGCAGGTCCAAGCCGTCCCGCCTGGCTGCGTCTGCCCCGACTTCCACGCCGCGATCGAGTTGATCGGCAAGCGCTGGACGGGGGCGATCGTCAGCGCCCTGACCGAGCGGCCGATGCGCTTCGGCGAGCTGCGCAAGGCGATTCCCGGCCTCTCCGACCGCCTGCTCTCCCAGCGCCTGCGCGAGCTCGAGGAGGAGGGCCTCGTCCAGCGCGAGGTCGAAGCGGGGACCCCGGTGCGCGTCACCTACTCGCTGACCGAGGTCGGCGACGGTCTCGGCCCGGCGCTCGGGGAGCTGAAGGCGTGGGCCAAGCGCTGGAAATGCCCTGACGCGGCTTGACCGGCGCATATCGGCGTCCTCGGTCGCTTGTGTGCAAAGCACACGGCGCTCCCTGCGTCCTTGATCTGCTTGGTCCAGCCGCGCCAGAGTCTTGAATAGCCTGGTCTGATGGACCTCCCGGGACCGTTCCCTGTCGGGCGCTACGCGCGGAAGCTCGAGGAAGAGATGAAGAAGCGCGCCCGTGTCCAGTTGATGGGCGAGGTGACCGGGTTCGGTCAGAGCAAGAAACAGGCGTTCTTCGAGCTGCGCGATCGCGAGGGCGCGGTGCCGTGCACGATGTGGCTGAACGACCTCGAGCGGCTGCGGCTTCCCGAGGGGTCGCTGCGCGACGGGGTCGAACTCGTCGTCTCCGGAGGTCCGGACTACTACCGGGGCGCCACGCACGCCTCGCCGAGCTTTTCCTTCCGCGCCACCCACGTACGGCTGGCCGGCGAGGGCGACCTGCTGGCGCGGCTGGCGGCGCTGCGCCTGCAGCTGCAGGGGGAGGGGCTGTTCGAGCTGCAGAAGCAGCTGCGGCGGCCGCTGCTGCCGAAGACGATCGGGGTGGTGACCGCGGAGAGCGGCGCCGCCCGCCGCGACCTGCTCGCCGGGCTCGGCCGGCGCGGCTGGCAGGGCACCGTGGTCTGGGCCTTCGCGCCGGTCCAGGACCGCCGCGCCGCGCCGGCGATCACCAGCGCGATCCAGGACCTCGCGGCGCGGCCGGAGGTCGAGGCGATCGTCGTCACCAGGGGCGGCGGCAGCCTCGCCGACCTCTGGGCCTTCTGCGACGAGACCCTCTGCCGGACCGTGGCGCTGCTGCGGGTGCCGGTGGTCAGCGCGGTCGGCCACGAGCGCGACTCGACCCTGATCGACGACGTCGCCGCCGTCGCCTGCTCGACCCCGACCCACGCGGCCGAGGCCGCGGTGCGACTCGACTGCCTGGCGGCGCGCAGCGAGCTGCGGCGCGGCGCCGGTCGCCTGCGGCGGGCCGGGGAGGGGGCGGTCGGGGCGCGTGCCCGCCACCTCGGGGCGCTGGCCCGCGGCCCGGCCCGGGCGCTGCAGCGCGAGCGCACGATCCTCAACCAGAAGATCCGCGAGATCCGCGCCGCCTCCGAACGCGGCGTCGCCGAACGGCTCGGGTTCCAGCGCCGGATCGCGACGGTCGTGCTTCGACGGCACCGCCAGCGCGCGAAGGACGCGGTGGGCGAGGCGGTCGCCACCGAGCGGGAGCGTGGCGTCGCGATCGACCGCGCCGCCACCCGCTCGCTGCAGCAGCGTCGCGAGGCGTTGCGCAACGCCATGGTCGCGCTGCGGGCGCATGACCCGGAGCGGACCCTGGAGCGTGGTTATGCCCTGGCGGAGAGCTCGGAGGGCGAGCCTGTGACCACGGCGGCCGGCGCGGTCGCCGCCGGAGAGGTAAGACTGCGGTTCGCGGACGGCCGCGTGAAGGCGGAGATCGAGAGGGAGAGTTGAGCGAGCAACCAGCCAGCTACGAGGTGGCCGTCGAGCGCCTGGAGGAGATCATCGACCGGCTCGACTCCGGCCAGGCCGGCCTGCGCGAGACCCTCGACCTCTGCCGCGAGGGACGCCAGCTGGTCGAGTACTGCGCGGCAGAGCTCGATTCGGTCGGCGAGGGCTTGAAGGAGCTGCGCCTCGACGAGCTCGCCGCGAGGCTCGACTCCGAGGCCTCCTGACCGGCGCATATCGGCGTCCTCGGTCGCTCGCGTGCAGAGCACGCCACGCTCCCTGCGTCCTTGATCTGCTTGGTCAGGAGGCCTCGGGGCCGCTGCACAACCTGCCCAAGGCGGGGCAACCCCGGCAGAGGTCCCAGCTGCGCTCGTCCTCCGGCGCCACCGGGAACTCGCCGGCGGTGATCCGCCCGATCGCGGTCTCCAGGCGCAGGCGTCCCGCGTCCATCTCCTCCTTGCCCAGCAGCGACAGGGCCGGCTCCTCCGCCCGCTCCAGGAAGACGTAGGCGACCTCGACCTCCTCGGTGCCCAGCGCCCCCGCGGTCGCCAGCGCGTAGACCGAGCGCTGGATCTCGTACTTCCCGGCCCGCTCGGCGGGATCGGCGCCGCCGAGCCGGTCCGTCTTGTAGTCGATCACCAGGGGCGGGGAGTCGGCGCGCTCGACCAGCAGGTCGATCGAGCCGCGCAGGACCGTCTCTCCGACCCCGAGCAGGAGCGGCGCCTCGGCTCGCACCGCGGTGGCGCCGGCGATCTCCTCGCGCAGCGGCGAGCCGAGCCAGTCGCGGACCGGGGCCAGCAGGCCCTCGGCGTCGGTCGTCGCCGGGTCGAGCCCGGCCGCGGCGGCGTGCCGTTCGGCCAGCTCCGGCGTCGGCTCCAGCCACCCGTTCGCCTGGCTCCACTCGAGCAGCGCGTGGACCGCCGCCCCGCGGGCGCTGCGCTCCTCGCGCGCCGAGGGCGACCCGTCGTCGTCCCCCTCCCGCGAGTTGCCGCTTACCGCGCCTATGCGTTCGGAACCGGCAGCCCGGGGGGGCAGGCCGAGGACGCGTTCCATGTAGAAGCGGTAGGCGCATTCCTCGAAGGCGGCGATCGCGGTGTAGGAGAGGGGGCGGTTGGGGACGACGGGGGGGTCGCGCTGCGTCAGCGGCGGCGGGCCGTCGCCGGGCGGCCGGGTGCCGGCGGCGTCGCGGTGGCTGGCGGTCAGCTCGGCGGCGCGCTCGGGGGAGGGGAGGTTGACCCGGACGGCGATCTCGCCCGGCGCGAAGCTCGCCTCCAGGCCGGGGCGCGGCTCCGGGGCGGGGACGGAGACGACCGCGTCGGCGTCGCGCTCCACCCCGAGCGCCGCGACCAGGCGCTCGACCACCGGCGTGCTCGGCTTCGTCCCGCTCCCGGCCTCCGGTTTGACGACGCCGCTGAGGATCAGGTGCTCGCGCGCCCGGGTCGCCGCCAAGTGGAAGAGGCGCAGGCCCTCCTCGGAGTCGCGCTCGCGCGCTTCCTCCAGCAGCTCGGCGTAGCCGAAGAGGTTGATCGAGCCGCTGCCGAGCCGGCGCAGCTGCATCCCCACCCGCGGCGGCTGCTCGCGCCCCAGCAGGACCAGCGGCGGCCGCGCCCCGGCCAGCAGGCTGCGGGAGAGGTCGGGCACGGCGACGACGCCGAACTCGAGGCCCTTGGCGTTGTGCACGGTCATCACCCGGACGCCGTCGTGGCCCTCGGCCGCGGTCGCCGCCTGCGCCTCGGCGTCGCTTTCGGCCCGCGCGGCGAGGAAGTCGAGCAGTCCCCGCAGGTCGCGGCCCTCGCGGGCTTCGAACTCGGCGGCGAGCCGGGCGAGCTTGCGCACGTTGGCGAACCGGGACTCGCCGGCCGGGCGCATCAGCACCGCGAGGTCGTAGCCGGTCTCGGTCACGGCCGCGTCGACCAGGCCGGCGAGGGTGAGGCGCGGGCCGCGGTCGCGCAGCGATTCGACCTTGGCCACGAACTCGGCCAGCAGGGCCAGCTCGCTGGCCGGGATCTCGGCCAGGCGCTCCGGCTCGGCGAGCTCGTCCTCCCGTACCCCCGCCGCCTGCTGCACGGCGCCCCAGACGTGGCGGCGCGACCCGGCCGCCCGTCGCAGCAGCCACAGCGTGTCCGGCGCCAGCGCGCAGGCGGGCGAGGCGAGGGCCCCGAACAGCGCCTGGTCGTCGAGCGGGTTGGCGAGCGTTGCCAGCAGCGCGCAGACGTCGGCGACCTGCTGCTGGGACCAGTAGCCGCGGCCGCCGACGACGTAGGGCCGCAGCCCGGCCCGCTCCAGCGAGTCCTCGTAGGCGTCGAGGTGGGTGAAGGCGCGCAGCAGCACGACCATCTCGCTGCGCGGGACGCCGGCGTCGGCGAGCGCGCGCAGCCGCTCGGCGACGAAGCGCGCCTCGGCCAGGCAGTTGAGCGGCGTGCGCCCGTCGATCGCCGGCTCCAGCTCGATCCCCTCCTCGTCCCAGCCGTCGCGCCCGGTGAGCAGCAGCTCGACCGCCGGGCCGCTGGTCAGCGGCAGCTCGTCCTGGGCGTCGGCGCCGACCCGCAGCGGCCGGTAGGAGGGACCGAGCAGCGCCGCGCCGAGGGCGTTGACCGCCGCAACCACCGCCGGCCGCGAGCGGAAATTGCCGCTCAGCGCCATCAGCTCGGCGTCGGCCCGCTGCTCGATCCGCTGGCGCTGGGCGCGGAAGACGTCGAGGTCGGCGTGGCGGAAGCCGTAGATCGACTGCAGCTCGTCGCCGACCACGACCAGCTCGCTGCGCGGCCCGCGCAGGGCCTCGATCAGCCGCAGCTGCAGGCGGTTGGTGTCCTGGAACTCGTCGACCAGCAGGTGGCGGAAGCGGTGCCGGTAGGCCTCGCCGATCTCGGCCCGCTCGAGCAGCCGCGCGGCGAGGATCTGCAGGTCCTCGAAGTCGATCCCCGCCCGGCGTTCCTTGGCGCGCTCGTAGCGGGAGGAGAAGAGCCGCAGCAGCTCGCCGACGTGGCGGTAGGCCTCGCCGCCCTCGCCCGCCTCGGCGGTGCTGGCGATCGCGGCGTCGATCGCCTCGCGGTAGGGGAGGATCGCTTTCGCCTTGCTGTCGGGGCGCAGGGCGCGCAGCTCTTCCAGCTCCGGGGCCGGGCCCGGCTGGGTCAGCCGCGCCAGGCCGGCCTCGACCGCCTCGCGTTTGGGGTCGCCCTCGCGCAGCTCCTCCAGCGCTTCTCCCGCCGCTTCGATCGCCTGCGCGATCGCCTCGACCGGGTCGCTCGGCGGCGGCTCGGGCAGCCGTGGCTCGGCCTCGCCGCGGCTGCGCAGCTCCGCGTGGACGTTGGCGACGATCGCCCGCAGGCCCTCGATCTCGAAGGCGGCGACGGTCTCCTCGCGGGCCGGATCGCCGTCGGCGAGGAACTCGGCCAGGGCGTCGTCGAACGCCTCGCGCGCGGCCCGGGTCGCCTCCGGCGCGTCGAGGACGCGGAAGCCGGGGTCGATTCCGGCCGCCACCGGGTGGGCGGCGAGGACCCGGTTGCAGAAGCCGTGGATCGTCGTCACCCAGGCGCCGCCGATCGTGCCGAGCAGCGCCGCGGCGCGCTCGGATCCCTCCTCGGCCCGCCGCGCCAGCTCGGCCCGGATCCGCTGGCGCAGCTCGGCCGCCGCCTTGTCGGTGAAGGTGAAGGCGAGGATCGCATCGGGGGAGACGCCCTCCTCGCAGGCCAGGCGGCAGTAGCGCTCGACCATCACCCCGGTCTTGCCGGTGCCGGCGCCGGCCTCGAGCAGGACGTCGCGGCCGCCGACCCCGATCGCCGCCGCCTGCTCGGGGGTCGGCCGGCGGGCGCTCACCGCTCCTCCACTTCGACGTCTTCCTCGGACTGCGGGGCGCGATCGCGGCGGCAGATCGGCGCGAATTCGCAGAAGGCGGGGCAGACGTCGTGGTAGCGGCCCTGCTTCGGCCCGGGGTCGCGGCGGATGTCGCCGCTCCGCATGCGGGCGACGATCTCGGTGCCGCGCGCCCGCGAGTCCTCCAGCAGCTGCTCGAAGCCGTCCTCGTCGACGACGTCGCCCTTGTAGAGCCCGTAGCCGGCGAGGTCTCCGGCCGCCTCGGCGCTGACCACGCCGCGCGGGCGCCGGGTCGAGGTCCCGCGCAGGGGGTGGTAGAGGCCGCCGACCGGATCCGCCCCCCAGTGCTCGGCGACCGCCAGCAGGTAGAGCGGCAGCTGCAGCTTCGCCTCCGCCTCGAACTTCTCGCGCGCCGTGACGCTGCCCGAGAGCTTGTAGTCGATGACCACGGCGCGGCCGTCGGTGGCGCGGTCGACCCGGTCGATCGCCCCGTGCAGCCCCCAGCCGCCGAGGTCGAGGGCCGGCCGCTCGCTCTCCTCACGTTCGCCGAAGCCGGCCTCCAGCAGCCAGGGCTCGAAGCCGCCGGTCTCGCGCTCGGCCTCCTCGGCGAGGAAGCGTTCGAGCAGGCGCCCGACCCGGCGCGCCATCGCCCGCTCGGCCGGGCTGTCGCCGAGCTCGCGCTCGGCGACGACCACGGCGAGCAGCTCACGGCCGCGCTGCTGCCAGGCGAGGAGCGAGGCGGGCCGCGGCAGCGGGTCGCCGCCGGGGCGCTCCTTGTAGAGACGGTCGAGGACCGCGTGCATCAGGCCGCCCTGGACGAGCGGGTCGGGCGGCGGCGCCAGCGGCTGCGGGTCGAGCTCGTGGCCGACGAACCAGCGGTAGGAGCAGACGTCGAACAGCTCCAGCGTGGTGCCGCCGTAGGCCGGGACGGCCGCCAGCGAGGCGAGCGCCGCGGGGTTCGTCAGCGGGCCCGGGGCGCGCGAGGCGGCCTCCGCCCGGCGGGCCGCGGCGAGGCGTTCGCCAAGGCCGGTGGCGAGCCCGCCGCCGACCCCGACCGCGCCGAGCAGGGCGCGGCTGTCGGCGGCCGCCCCGTGGGCGGCGAGGGCGCGGGCCAGCTCGTCCTCCGAGGGCGCTTCGCCGAGCGGCACGACCACCGAGGCGAGGTCGCGCCCGCGGGTCAGCGCCGCCTCGACCGGGTCCGGCTGGGCGCCGTCGGGTGCCGGCGCCAGCAGCGCCCGCACCTCGTCGAGCAGCGGCGAGCGGGCCTCGGCGCCGCCGCTCTCGTCGCTGTCGCGGTAGGAGAGGAACAGCCGCTCGCGAGGCAGCGCCAGGCAGACGCCGAACAGGTAGCTCTCCTCGGCCTCGCCCTCGCGGCGCGGGTCGAGGCCGAGCGTCTCGCGCTGGGACTCGGCGAGGAACGGGTCGGCGCCGCGGTCGCGGCGCGGGAACTCGCCGTCCTGCAGCGAGCCGACGAAGACGTGGTCGAAGCGGCCGGCCCGCAGCCGGTAGGGGCTGGCGATCCGCACCCGGCCCTCGACCGGTCCCGCCCAGACCCGGAACTCGAGCTCGGCGATCGTCGTCGCCAGCTGCTCGGGCGGCGGCGCCATCGGGCCCAGTTCGGCCAGCTCTTCCAGCGCCGCCGCGATCGCTGCGGCGGCCCGCAGCTCGACCCCGTCGCCCGGCTCGGGCATCGGCCCGTCGCCGCGGTCCCGCAGCGGCTGCGAGGCCATCTCCCGGGCGATCGTCGCGACCGTCGAGGCCAGGGTCGAGACGTGGCTCTGGGCCGCCTCCCGTAACCGGCGCAGGGCCAGTGGGTCCTCGCCCTCCTCGCCCCGCCAAAGGAGCAGCGCGGTCTCGGCGTCTTCGACCCGCCCGCGCCGCAGCCGGCGCTCGAACCAGTCGACCCGGCCCGGCGAGAAGCCCGAGAGGCCACGCAGGTAGCGCAGCAGGTCGGCCGCCCGCCGCTGCCCGAACTCGGCCTCGAGCAGCGCGATCAGGGCGCCGCCGACCGCGGTCGCGGCGACCGGCAGCTCGGCCTCCAGCGCCGCCGCGACCCCGTTCGCCTCCAGCGCGGCGGCGATCTCGGCGCCGCGGCGGCCGGGATCGCGCAGGGCGATCGCGATCTGCGCCGGGTCGGCGCCGCCGTGGACCAGCCGCGAGACCTCGAGCGCGATCGCCTCGGCCTCGGCCCTGGTCCCGGCCGAGCGCAGCAGGGTCAGGTCCGCCGTGGCCGGGGCCGGCTCGGGCTCGCGGGAGCCGAACTCGCGGGCGAGGTGGAAGAGCAGCGGGCTGGAGGTGTTTTCCGGATCCGCCGCGGTGACGGTCTCCGCGGCGACGCCGACCCCGCGCAGCTGCTCCAGCAGCTTCGCCCGCGCCGCCAGCGCCGTGTTCCCCGCTTCGAAGGGGACGGCCACGGTCATCTCGGCCGCCGCCGCCAGCGCCGCGACCAGGGTCAGCTGGTTGGGGGTGAGGTCGTCGAATCCGTAGAGAAAGACGGGGCGGCCGCCCCAGAAGCCGGGGTCGCGCTCCAGGGCGGCGATCGCCGCCGCCGCGATCCCGTGCGCGTCGACCCGCCGCGAGCGCTCGCGGGCGGCGCTGTAGCCGCTGTAGAGGGCGGCGATGTCGCTCAGGTAGGCGGAGCCCTCGAGCGTCGCGGCACTCGCCTCGACCGCCTCCGGCTCGATCCCCGCCCCCTGCAGCTCGTCGAGCAGCCGCGCGAAGGCGCGGGGGAAGCCGGGCCGCGAGGCCGAGCGCCGCAGCGGGCCGAGCCGGGAGAGGTTCGCCTCGACCGCCACCGCGACCGCCCGGCGGCGCTGGGCGGGGGAGAGGACGGCGCCCGGCGGCGACCCGGCGGCGGTGGCGACGGTCCGGAACAGCGCCCCGAAGGTCATCGCCCCCCCGCCCAGCAGGGCGCCGTCCTGGCAGAGCTCGCGCTCGAAGGTGAAGACGTCGTCGACGGTCGGCACGACGAGGATCGGGTCGCGGTCGAGGGCGGCCGCGAACCGCTCCCGCACCAGCCCCGCCCGCCCCGAGTTGGGCGGCCCGTAGATCAAATTCAAAGGCACGCCCTCAGCCTACGTTCGAGCGCGGCGCGTCAACCCGCAAACACCGGCATCCCAGCGCCCTTTTCCCGTCTACCGCCCCCTCTAAATTGCGCCTCAGCCCATGTCCCTCTGTTTCGTAGACCCCGCCGACGCGATCCGCGCCATCTCCGACTCCGTCGGCCGCGAGGCCCGCCGCCAGCTGCTCGGCGAGGCGGTCCGCGCCTGGGTCGACGAGATCCCCGACTCCGAGCTCGAAGTCCACTACGCGAAGGCGATCTCCGAGCTCGACGAGCACGACCTCTCGATGCTCGCCGCCTGGCACGGCTCGCTCGAAGTCGGCCAGCCGGTCCCCAACCGCGACTTCCTGATGGGCGCCTTCGGCTCGCTCGGCGACAACCGCCGCGAGGCCCTCAAGCTCGCCGCCGGCTTCCGCGGCGAGGAGGCCGTCGACGCCGGCGTCACCGAGGAGGACGCGCTCGAGCTCGTCCTCAGCCTCCTCTCCCCGCCCCGCCTCATGCAGCTCACCGTCGAGGCGGTCGAGCTGTACGTCTGGGACCGCGCCGGTTCCGACAACTAGTTGTAGTTCCTCATCACGTTGTTCATCCGGGCCTCCTTGAAGGCTGGGGGTGCGACCCACCCACCCAAAGGAGAACCCGGATGAAGCTCCACGCTAATGCCCGCACCTGTC